>JAISWH010000129.1 GCA_031271125.1 Dysgonamonadaceae bacterium | reverse complement strand
GCGGGGCAGCTGGAAAACCAGCATCGGGCATTCGGTCGTCTGGCCGTAGTGATGCCAGTCACGCTGGCGGTCATGTTCCTCCTTTTGTTCTTTACCTTTGGGAAATTCCGTCAGGCAGGCCTGCTTATCGGGATGTTGCCGCTGGCTGTTTTCGGAGGCATGTTGGCGTTGGTAGTGCGGGGGATGACCTTTAATGTATCGTCGGCGGTGGGATTTATCGCGCTGTTCGGCGTTTTCATCCAAAACGGCGTATTAATGATTTCCCACATCAACAACCTGCGTAAACGGGATACCGGCTTGAAAGAAGCCGTTATTGACGGGGCTTCCCACCGCCTGCGCCCTGTATTGATGACGGCTACGGTGGCTATTTTGGGACTGTTGCCGGCTTCCGTTTCTACCGGTATCGGTTCCGATGTGCAGCGGCCGTTGGCGACGGTGATTGTTTACGGGCTGCTGTGCGGGACGGTTATTACGCTGTATGTGTTGCCGGCTTTGTATTATGTGATGGAAAAACGGAAATAATAATAATTTATGCTACTATGCGCGGCATGATTAAATTAGTAAACGAGTTGACGAGTAAACGAGTAAACAGGGTATAACGAGCCGTAACTCGTTTACTTGTCAACTCGTCAACTCGTCTACTTGTAATAATTAGTGCATTAGTGGCAATCAAAAAATATAAACAAATGAAATATATAAAACCTGTTATGATATTATCTTTCTGTGCCGCAAGCCTTATGTCTTATGCACAGGAAAAACGGATATTGACGTTCAATGAATACCTGAACAACGTCAAAACCGCCAACATCGGCTATCTGGCCGAAAAGTACAATGTGGACGCCGCCGAGGCCAACCTGAAAGCCGCCCGCGTATTTCCCGACCCTGAATTATCTGTAAGTTATGCAAATAACCAGAACTGGGACCTGCGAATGGGCTACGGCGTTGACGCAGAATTGAGTTACACACTCGAACTTGGAGGCAAGCGCCGTGCGCGAATACGGGTAGCGCAAAGCGAAAAAGAAATGACAAGCGCCCTGTTGGACGACTATTTCCGCAACCTGCGAGCCGACGCTACCCTTGCTTATTTGGCTGCACTGAAACAAAAACGGTTTTGCGAAATACAAAATTCCTCGTACCGGCAAATGCTCTCCCTGTCCCGTGCCGACAGCATCCGTTTCCGTTTGGGCGCTATCCCGGAGGTCGATGCGCGGCAATCGAAACTGGAAGCCGCCGCCATGCTGAACGAGGTGTATGCGGGCGAAGGCGACTGGCGGGAGATATTGGTTCAATTATCGTTGTTTCAGGGAAATAACAGTATGGAACTGCCCGATTCCATATCGGGGGAATTGTCGTACCTGAAACGCGAATTTGATTTGCCCGCGCTTATCGCCGCGGCGCAAGTCAATCGCGCCGACCTGCAGGCGGCATTGAAATCCAAAGAGCTTTCGCACAACAACCTGCGACTGGCCAAAGCCAACCGTGCGATTGATTTGGGAATCAGTCTGGGCGGCGGTTATTCATCGGAAGTATTGAACGAAATAGCGCCCGCACCCGCTTTCAGGGGAATTACGGCGGGAATCGGCATCCCCCTGAAATTTTCAAACGCCAACAAGGGCGAATTACATGCGGCACAGTTGGCGGTCATGCAGAGCGAACAGCAATACCGGGCGGTAGAGTTGCAAATCGCGGCGGAAGTGGCGCAGGCCTGCAACAGATATTCGACCGCCTGCCGTCAGGCAGAGCAGTTCGATACGGGTATGCTGGATGAGGCGGAGGCTATCCTCAAAAAGAAGATTTACAGTTACGAGCGCGGCGAAACGAACATCCTCGAAGTACTTAACGCTCAACGTACCTGCAACGATATTCGGGTGAGTTATAACGAGACGCTTTATAATTGCGCTGCTGCCTGGGTTGAGTTGGAACGGGCTTGCGGGATGTGAGATATGACTGCGACTTATTGTAAAAAATAAAAAAATAATTGATGAAACATTTAATTGTGTAACTAATAATAGTTACCTTTGAGCACAAATATTCAAATGAGCACAAAAGACAAATTAATAGAACGTTTCAAAAGGCAACCAAAAGATTTTACCTTTGACGAACTGGTGAAACTTCTGGGATTTTTGGGGTTTGTCAAGAGCAATAAAGGCAAAACGTCCGGATCGCGCGTCAAATTTAATAATGACGCTCTCAAAATCGCAATCCTTGTGCACAAACCACACGCAACAGGCATACCTGTAAAAGAAACGGCATTAAAAGAAAAATATGATTATTTAAACAGCAAAAAAATAATTTGATATGGATAATATGGAATATAAGGGTTATTATGGCAGCGTTGGATACAGCAAGGCCGATAAATGCCTGCACGGTAAAGTTTTGGGAATGTCAAAAGATTTGATTCTTTACGAAGGCAACACTATCCATGAATTGGAAGAAGATTTTAAAGCAGCTGTTAATAGTTATATTGAAAGTTGCGAAGAAATGGGGATAGCTCCGAGAAAGCCCTACAACGGAGTGCTGAATATTCGCATACCGTCCGAAATACACTGTAAAATCGCAAGAATATCAGAAGATAACGGCATAAGTATCAATGCCTTTATAAGAGATTCAATAGAAAAGCGGCTGGCTATACTTTGATTGTTTGCGACAATACCGCAGTCCTTCCCGAAACTTTCGGCGTCCTTCCCGGAACAGCAACTATACAATCAGATTAATAAACTTAAAATTGTTTTCCCTGTGAACAGTGCGGAATATGAGATACAACTGTTAACTGTATCTTTCTAAGATATTCCGACGCCGACGTTCCAAATTCATCCTTAAAGCATTGGCGGAAATAGGCGACGCTGTTGATTCCCACGCGGAAAGCGACTTCCGAAATACTGTATTTGCCGGTCAATAATAATTCTTCGGCTTCTTTCATCCGTATTTTCCGGATAAATTCGTTGACGGTTATACCGGTAAGGGCTTTGATTTTCCGGTACAAAGTGGCGTGGCTCATATTGACTTTTTGGGCAATAAATTCAACGTCCAAATCTTCCGAAAAACAGTTGTCTTTGATAATACCGCCGATTTTTTCGAGAAAGTCGCTATCCAACTGGTGGATGGAATCGTTCAGCAGCGTTTGTTTAAAAATTTTACTGTGAACCATTTGTTCTGCCAGTTTTTTCCGCGAATCCATCAGGTTGGCGACGCGGCTGCGCAACAAATCGGCGCTGAACGGTTTGGTGATGTACGAATCGGCGCCGGATTGGTATCCTTCGGTTTTATCCTGTGAGGAAGTCTTTGCCGTAAGCAAAATAACCGGAATGTGGCAGGTACGAACGTCTTTTTTCAGGGCGGCGCACAATTCCAGTCCGGATATTTCCGGCATCATAATATCGCTGATAACGACGTCAGGGATGTGATTGAAAGCGTATTCCAACCCGGCTTTGCCGTCTTCGGCGGTCAATACCAGATAATCACCGGCAAAGGTATCGCGGATATAGTGAAGAATATCGGCGTTGTCTTCTACAATCAGCATAATCTTTTTGCCGTTGCGGGTTTCCTCCATTTCGTCGGATTGTAGAGACGGTGCATGCAACGTTTCTACAACATCATGCGGCACGCCCGGGTAAGTGTTACCGGTTACCAAACGGAACTTGAAGGAACTGCCTTTTCCTTCTTCGCTTTCGGCGGATATGAATCCCTGGTGGACGGTCGCCAAATTTTTCACAAGGGAAAGTCCGATGCCCGTGCCGGACGCCTGGTTTTTGCCTTTTACCTGATAATAACGGTCGAAAATCTTTTCCAGTTCCGTTGCCGGTATGCCGCAACCGGTGTCGGATACTTCTATTTCGGTATATAAAACCTCTTTTTCCACGACTTCGCGCAGGGAAAGGCGTATTTCGCCCTGCCGCGTATATTTGAGCGCATTCGACAGTAAGTTGTCCAAAATGACATGAACTATTTCCGGGTCGAAAAATAAAACCGTATTTTCGGTTTCTACGTCAACGGCAAACGCAACATGGCTGTTCTGGTTCAGTTCCTTGTATTTTAGAACAATCTCTTTCAGCAATTTCGCAATATTTCCTTCGGATACGCGCAGGGGCATGTTGTTGGTTTCCGTTTTCCGGAAATCCAGTATCCGGTTTATCAGGTCTAACAGGCGGGAGGCATTTTTATGAATCAATGTTACTTTTTTCCCCGATTTTTCCGAAAGCGAAGCGTCGTTTAATAAATCTTCCAGGGGACCGATAATCAGTGTTAGGGGCGTGCGTAATTCATGGGTAATATTCGTGAAAAATTGCAGTTTGTCGTTGTTCAGCGCCTGTTGATGCAGGCTGTTTTCTTTTTCCATGTACAATTGGCTTTCCAACTGTATCCGCTTTTTGTAAAAGGAAGCGAAGAACAGGACGATACCGATAGCCGACAGTATATAAAACGATTTTGCCCACCATGAAAGCCAAAAAGGCGGATTGATTTTCACTTTGAAAGAAGTTGTTTGTTCCGGCAGGTCCTGGTTGTCCAACCTTGCTTTGACGGAAAAATAATACGTTCCGGCAGGTAAATTTCTGAAAACTACTTCGTTGGTTTTCCCCGTTTCATACCATTTATCCGAAAGTCCCTGCATTTGGTAGGCATATTCCGTTTGATCGGCAAAAGCATAATCCATCACGTTAAATGTGATGGTAAACGTATTTTGATTGTGCTTCAACCGGACAAAACCCGAAGAAACCGGATAATTATTGTTTCCGGGCATAGTCCGACCGGTATAATAGCGGAAAGCGGTAATGACGACCGGCGGTAACGCGCTTGTATTTTCGATTTTTTCCGGGTCGAAATAGCAAACTCCGTTCTGCGAACCGAAATATATCCACCCATTCCGGGCGTTTACCACAGATCCGTCCATAAATTGGCCTATCGGTAAGCCGTGTGTATAATCGTAATTGTAAAATTTCTTGTTGCCCTCGTCATACCGGCTGATTCCACCATTGGAACCGAACCAGATATTTCCGTTTCTATCTTCCGTAATCGCACGGATATAACTGTCTTTCAGGCCGTCTTTTTCCGTGAAAATTGTAAACCGGGAAAGGCTGTCGATTTTGGGAAACACAACCAAACCTTCGCCGGTTCCAACCCACATTCTTTGCCGGGAATCCTTGAAAATGCAGGAAACAGCATTTGAATAAAAGCCTGTCCCGATATAAAACATGGCGACGCTGCGAAAAGCAGTGTCCACAACGCTAAGTCCCGCGCCGAAACTGCCTATCCACAAACGCCCCTGTGCGTCTTCTGCAATTGCCCGGATCTGATTATCGCTTGGAATATTATGTGTCGGGGAAATATATTTTTTGAGCGTTTTTGTGGTTAAATGATAGGAAAACATACCCTTTCCGTCTGCCGCTATCCACACGGTTTTGTTCCTGTCTTCAAAAAGACAGCGGTGGCTTCCCGCTTCAAAGCCGGCAGGGTTGAAAGGGGCGAACTGTTTCGTTTTGGTGTTGTAAATCATCACTCCCCCCGCGAACGTACCGAACCATAAATTCCCTTCCGAATCTTTCAGCGCCGATAAGACGGCATTATCGCTCATCCGGCTGTTTTCTTTCGTATAGATTGCCGTGCGGACATTGTCCCTGAAAGTGCATATTCCTCCGCCGTCGGTACCTGCCCACACGTTGCCGTCGTTGTCTTCGCACATTCCCCAGGCGGCGCTTGTCGACAAACTGTTTTTCTTCAAGGGAGCGGAATGTTGCCAATTTTGGAAAATACCAGGGTATTTACTGATAAAATTGATTCCGCCGCGGTAAGTTCCAATCCAGACGTTGTCGAAACGGTCTTGAAAAACAGCCCGCACAGTACCGTACGACAAGCCCGTTTCATCGTCGGCCGGATAGATGTTGTGAAACGAAATTTCTTCGGGCGAAAGAAACATTTCTTTGCGGATATTCAAAATACTGATACCGCCGTTTTCGGTTCCAATCCACAACTTATTATCCTTCGTTTGCGTGATGGAAAAAACCACGTTGGAAATCAGCGAACCGGGTTTGTTTTTATCGGCTTTGAACCGGGTAAAATTTTCTGTTTCGGGGTTGAATAAAGCCAATCCGCCGATGGAGCCAATCCAGATATTCCCGATGTTGTCGATAAAAATTGTACGAACGTCGTTATCCGGCAAAGAATAAGGGTTATCCGGTTCAAAAGCATAATTTTTTATCGAACGGTCGTTGATGGACAAAACGCTCAATCCTGCGTTAACGTGACCGATATACAACTTGCCTTTCCCGTCGTCGGCAACCGCCCAAACATTGTCGCTTTTCAATTCCGGCAAGGTAGAGCGGTTGAAATGAATAAAACGTTTTCTCTTTTTGTCGTAGTAATCCACGCCGCTGGAATACGTTGCAATCCAGATATTTCCGGCGGCGTCGTTGGTAACGTCGGTAATAGCGTCCGAACAGATACTGTTATTATCGTTCGAATCGTGCAGAAATAGAGAAAAAGTATCCGTTTCGCAATCAAATACATTCAATCCCGCCCTTTGCGTTGCAATCCAGATCAGGTTGTCTTTTGCATCGGCATAGACCTTATTCAGTTCGTTTCCGCTGATACCCGTCCGTTTTTGGAAATTCTTCTTGTATATGCGGAAAGTTTTTCCGTCGAAACGGTTTAATCCCGATTCGGTGGCGAACCAAAGGAATCCTTGCCTGTCTTGTGTAATGCCGACGATGTAATTGTTGGACAAGCCTTGTTCGATGCCTATTCTTTCGATGGAGTAGGGTTGGGCGGGGAGGCTGAATGATGGATAATTCAGGCAGATTAGGAAACAGACAATTTTCAAGTAGCGCGAATTATTATACATATATATGAATATTACTTAATTTTCAAAAAAGGCGTTATTCCGATTTCGACAATTACATTACCATTACATTAAATATTGTTGATTATCAATTTATTAATTTTTAAAATCTTTTCATTAGTCCTATCTGTGCGTAGTACGGCAATATGGCATCTTTATTATCAGCATTTGCTTTGGTATAACCAATTCTAAATGAAATATCGAAACTCTTTGTTATTGATTTACCCGCTTGAATTCCATAAAAATAATACCCGCCTGAAGATGCGTACCAACCGTTTTGAATAGCAGGGTAATTATCTTTCATTATGTCGGAATGTTTTAGATTGGAAGCGAAAGGCTTAATAAACCCTAATTCTGTTGCTAAGAGCCATGTTGGTTTGTAATATCCAACTAAAACCGAAGTTTCGATTCCAAAATTAGTTATACGGACTAATTCAGTTTCGTGTCGTTTATAATTTCCGAACAACTTCAATGAGGCAATAAAGTTTTTATACTCTGCTACTTCTATTTGTCCACCAAACCTGAATTTAAAATCATCAAACAAGGTTTTACCCATAGGAAATGAATAATCAAAAGTAAACCATACTGGTTTTTTGATTTTAGTGAAGTAGCTGTACCCTATTTGTGAAGTTACACCAAAGTCGTAACCAATATTAATGTGCATAATGTGGTCGTTCTTTATCAACCCATTTCCAATTAACACTTTGAGCAAATGTGATTTCTTTAATAAAAACTGAAAAAAAGAATACCAACAGGACATTTTTCATACTATAAAATCTCATCTAAATAGTTTAAAGCTGTTATGTAATAGTCATTCCAACCATAGTAAGGTATGGCATGACCTGTGTTTTTAAATTCAATTAATTTTACATTTGGAAAAGCAGATGAAACCAACTCAGCATGAGCTTTTCCATAGGCTGTATTTAATTCACTATAACCGAAGAATACTTTTGTTGTGTAGGCGTTAAGATTGGTGGTAAAGTCAAAAGAGTTGCTCTTTACATATTGAAATGACGCATCGCTACATATTGCACCTTTTCGCCAAAAAGGTACAATACTTGCATTTCCTACATGTTGGTCTGCGGCGCTTCCTAATGCGGCTTTATAATCTAATGTTCTATGGTCGCTTCCTGTAAGAAATTGGTCGAGATAAACATAATCGTTTGTGCCTTCCGCAAATAGTTCTAACTTTTGAGAGCGTTTGATGTATTCATTCGTTGTTTCCCAGGTAAAGCCTCCGGGTTCTGTGAGTATCAGTCCTGCAATTTTTTCGGGGTATTGATTTACATAACCTGTAGCTAACATTGCTCCCCATGATTGCCCTACAAGCGCTATTTTTTGTGAAGGGCTTGTTCGATAGTATTCTATGACTGCATTCAAGTCATCAATAAAAATTTGCGTGGTAAATACTTCAGAATTGTGTCGTTGTGATAGCCCCGAGCCTCTTTGGTCATAAAATACGACGAAATAGCCATTGTCAGCAAACGCTTTGTTTTTTAATAAACTACGATAATCGCCTCCCGGACCTCCGTGTAACATAACGAGCATCGTACTGTCGGGATTTCCAAAGGTTTCGGCATGCAGTAAAGTACCGTTTACTGAAATAGATGAAAGAGAAGGATTTTCGTCAACTGTTAGCGGTACAAGTACACCGGGGTCGTCAAATTTATTTTTTTCGCAAGAACTTGTCAAGCCAAGCAATAGAATTAATAGTCCTAAAATGTTTTTACCCATTCGATTTAATTTTGTTACAGTATTATGACAGCTTAAACTTATTTTACCCCCATCTTGTTACCACTCTGCGTCGAACCTCAGGCATCGATGCCTTGCCTGCAACCTCGTTTTTCAGGGCGATGGTTGCTGTTTTCCCTCTGTTTGCTGTCTGTTTCATCATCTTTACTTGAATCAAATTGTACCGCAAAATTACATGAAAAACTTGGGTTTTCCAAGCGCGAGCAATGAAAAAAGTTTTTTTACAGAGGAAAGATACGGTAATTAATTTTAATTGAGAATGGAAACAGTCAATTTTTATTTTTGGCGGCTTTTGAGGAACGGCGTAACCGGTTTTTTGCTTTCGGTATAGACAGAAAAATAAACAGTCCGGCTAACATTCCGCTTAATAAACCGCCGATATGCGCCGAATTGTCAACGTTGCCTAACATTCCCATGAATAAACTGCTTCCCGCAAACCATCTTAACTTATTTCCGTTTCGTTGCTCAAACGGTGTGTGTATTCGTTTAAAAACGGTGGCAGTGTTGAGCTCAGTGTAAAATGGAGGGGTTTTTAGCGCTTCCTGAAAACCGTCGTCATCTTCGGACTTTCCGATTTTTTCGAGATAACAAAAAATTGTTCAGGTCGAAGCGTTTTACTTTCATGCGGTTATTTTTTGTGATGCATTCCTTTACCAACTCTTTCATAACCATCATTCAAACCTTACTAACTCTTTTGTCCAGTCCGCCAAAAAAACCGGAATATTCAGCAAATTTCCGTCTTTCCGTAAATTGTTAAAAGAATAGCGAATACGCAAAACAGGATTGTATAATTCATTATATAGCGCCAAACTTTTCCCTGCAACGCTATGCGCCGATTTTACTTCCACCGGAATAATATCAAGTCCGTTTTGCAGCAAAAAATCCACTTCCGCGTTTCGTTGCGAAGTCCAGTATCGCGGCATTACCTCAAATTGCGAAACCAGCGACTGCAACACGATATTTTCGGTCATGGCGCCCTTAAACTCAATGTACAGCGGACTGTTATTGACAATGACCTCCGGCGGCAACTTTGCCAGCCGGCGCAACAAACCGGCATCGGAAAGATAAATCTTAAACGCCTTCAAATCATCGTATGCGCTGAGCGGCAACGCCGGCTTTGTAGCGGCAAAAATGCGGTATATCAACCCTGCCTGCTGCAACCACAGCAACGCATCTTCGTATTCACGCGCACGGGCGCCGGTTTTGACAAGTTTGTAGAGAAATTTCCGGTTTTCCCGCGAAAGTTGCGAGGGAATGGAGCGCCAGATATCCGTAATTTTCTGAATATCTTTTTTTTCGGCATGTTTGGCAAAGTCAAGCGCATAAGCGTTGAGAATATGCTGCAAGTCGTTTTCCACTTTCTCCACGCCTTTGTTGTCCAGAAAATCCGAAACGACTTTCGGCATTCCGCCTGTAAGCTGATATTTACGGAATGATTCCGTAAACCGGTTGAACATAACCGACGGAAGTTCTTCTACGGAATTTATCTGCCCTGCAAAACTGAAAAGTTCGGGCGATTCTGCCGCTAAAAATTCCCTGAAACTGAGCGGATACATTTGCAAAAAATCGACTTTGCCTACCGGAAAACTGTTGCCTTTCGTCATCGAAACACCCAATAGCGAGCCGGCGGCGATTACTGCATATTCGGGAGCGTCTTCACAAAAGTATTTCAGCGAATTGAGCGCCCTGTTACATTCCTGAATTTCGTCGAAAACAAGTAAGGTTGTTTGCGGTTTTAGGGGCGAACGGGTATGAAAAACCAATTGTCCGAGTATCCGCTGAACATCTTTCGTGCCTTCAAAAACAGAATGCAGTTCTTCGTCTTTTTCAAAATTGAAATAGGCGGTATGCTCAAAACAGCGCTTGCCGAATGTCTGCATTACCCAGGTCTTACCCGTTTGACGTGCACCCATCAACAATAGCGGCTTGCGATCGGAAGCCGTTTTCCATGCCGATAATTTTTCTAAAATCTCTCTTTCTATATCCATGTAATCACATTTTATCATGCAAAAACGTGAAAAAAATCACATTATCGCATTGAAATACGGGGCAAAGATAGTCAAAAATTGAGAATTGAAAACTGTATCTGCATATTTTCGCAGATTTACACAATGTCCGATAATTTTGAAAGTCAAAAGTGTCAATGTCGCATAAATGCAACCTAAGATTGAGATTTTGATTAATTCAAATATGAAGTGAAATAATACTTCCATTTCTGTCTATCGTTTGATTGGTTTAGGATCGTCTTAAGCTGACACATAACGTTCCGGCTGTTTGCGACGTTTTGCCAGCCCTGAAAGGAGATTATTTTCGTAACTGCAGGTCATCGACCTGTGGTTACAAAAATTACGTCCTTTCAGGACGGCATGACATTGACCGGTGCATCGGATTGCTTCCCGTTTTTGTAAGGTACAATAAGCACATTCAACATGAAAGCATCCATATTTTCCCAATTTGATGAATTTATACCCCATCATTGACGAATTTGTGTATTTACCGTAAATAAAGCGTAAACTACCTTTACACCATGAATTTTCAAACATTTTATTAACATTTAAATTTATTTTTATCATGAGAAAATTTATTTTTACTTCTTTATTTTTATCGAGTCTTGTCTTCGGACTTCATGCACAAACATTAGCCACTTTTGAAGATGGCGCCGACGACAACCTGTATTTAAGCGACTTCGGTACCAGCGGCGACCCTTTCTGGTACGAAAACGCACTATTTGTTGAGGGAGGTTTGCCTCAGATTGGCGCGAATCCGAGTAAAACCGGTATCAATACTTCGGACAAATCTCTTTTCGCAATCAATGTGGCCAACGCCGACTGGTGGGGAAATTTCGCCGTACTCGGAATGAAAAATCCTGTAACAATTACCGAAGAAAACCGTTACCTGCACGTTAAGGTGTATCGTTCTATTCAGCCTAAAAATTTCCGTATCGGGTTTAACGACAGGGAAGAAGCCGGCGAAGTTTTTCAGGGAACAATATCCGGGGACGGTAAATGGGAAAGCATTGTATGCGATTTGGGAGCTAAATTTATGGGTGAAGAATTGCAGTACATCCATATTATATGGAGTACCAACTGGAGTGATCCGCGTGAAGGATGGGACGTTGCTACTTACGCTTTCGACGACTTTGTACTGAGCAACAGCTCGCTCCCTCCCGACGTTACTTTGGTAGATGGAAACGGACTGAAAATCGGCTACGAAAATCAAGCCGAAACAGACCAATGGGTACATGCCTTCGATTTGCTGAACGAAAACAACACGGCGGAAATCATCGACAATCCGTTTTTGGAAAGTACGGTTAATTCCGCAGGTAAAATATTGAAATTCAATAAAAGCGACCAAGCCTCCTGGTGGCAGGGATACCGGATTGATTTCAACGGCATTATGGAAGTCGGCGGTCAGTATCCCCAATATCTCCATACATTGGTATATGTGCCGGGCAGCGTGATTACCGGCGACATGATGGGCGTCGATATTCAACTTTGCGCGAAAGACCATCTGGGGAATGAAAATAACGAAATTTTCACCGTATGGGACGATGAAGTGGACGAATGGGTTGACCTGGTGATGGAAATCAATAAAATCGCTTACCTGAAAGAGCTTACCGTCCGCTACGACGTAAGGAAAGACGGTGAAGATTGGATTAATTCCCCCGCCAATACATTCTATTTAGACGAAATCGCGTTCAATAAAGACCCCGAACCGCGCACGCATATTGAAACAGGTATCCCGCAAATAGCTTCCGGCGATTTTGCCAAAATAGGAATTTCTTCCGGCGCTGTCATCGTTCGCACGGCGGAAGCCGCCGTTATCAAACTCTACAACACATTGGGCGGATTGGTACAGTCGGTCGGAACGAATGGAACGGCAGTTTTGCCGGTTGAAAAAGGCGTATATATCGTCAAAATCAATTCGGTAAACGGCGGACAACAAATCGCCAAAGTTTTGGTAAAGTAAATTTATAAACACGAAGACACGAAGTTCTTTTTATTAATGTTTTCGTCGTGCCTTTGTGACTTCGTGTCTTCGTGTTTACATAAAATTCTTACATATCATGAAAATTAAATATACGCTCCCGCTTGCCGTCCTCTTGGTTTTTACACTCTTTCCCGCCTGCGAAGACAAAAACGAAACGGAAGAAATCCAAACGAATCTTGTCGGGACATGGCGACTGACATCCGTCCAAACCGATGGCGCCGCTACGGACATTGCCGCTTATGCAGGCTTTATCCGCCTGCAGGAAAACCGGATTTTCCTCTCGTACGACGCAACTGCCGGCGTTTTGACGCGCGGCGGATGGAGCTACGAAGGAAACATGCTCAACATCTCGACCGATCTGCCGGCAGCCTATTATGTGCTTCGCGCCGATGGGAAAACCTTGTCGCTGAAACGGCAGGATTTCAACCCCGGCGGCGGATTGACAATTACCGTCCGCGATTATCAGCTGACCGGCGATGAACAAATACCCGAATAACAACATTCCTAATTAAAACAGAAATGAACAAAATACGCTTGCAGATATGCCTGCCCGTGCTTTTAGCCTCGTTCTTTTTGCTCTCGTGCGAAAAGGACGAGCCGGATAAAACCGCTTCGATGTCAGGATTATGGATACAGGAAAAAATTACCGTTGACGGAGTGGAAATGGTATTACCCGACGATGCCAAAAGCCTTAGCCTGTTGATTGAACCCAACGGCGTGTACCGCACTTATGCCAAAGACGCCACCGACAAGGAGCATTTCGGCGCGTGGACAATCACCGACAATACCTGGCTGGAAATCACAGCCGACACCTGGCGGCTCAATGCCAACCCGTTGACGCAAACTCCCGCCAATCAATGGGCAAAAAATCATGTGCTCACGCGCTTTACCGTCTTAAACGTATCGGACAGCCGCTTGGAAATCCGCCTGAAAACTTACGAAGGCGAGAAAAAATATTCCGCCCTTTTCGTAGAAGAAAGCCGTCCGCTGATTACCGGCGATAATCTGGACAAAATTAACGAGGAATATAAAACCCTGAAAACATATATTTATACTTTCGGGAAAGAACAAACGAATTGAAATTTACGATATGAAACAACCAATAATTTTATTTTTATGCCTCTTCGCGGCCACCTCCCTTTCTGCCCAAAACAGGCAAACGGTCAAAGGAACCGTCCGGGACGCCCGCACGCAAGAGTCTTTGATAGGCGTCAGCGTAGCGGTAAAAGGCACAACTCAGGGAACGGTTTCCGACGTCGACGGCAGGTATGAAATCGAATACGCTCCCGCCAAAGGCGCGACGCTTCAATTTTCATATATCGGCTACACGACAATGGAAATACCGGTGGAAGGACGCACGGAAATCAACGTAAACCTTACGGAAAACGCACAAATCATCAGTGAAGTAGTTGTCGTAGGTTACGGGAAGCAAAAAAAGGAATCGGTCATCGGCTCCATCTCATCCATGAGCGGGAAAGAGCTGACCGGTATTCCGGCCTCCAACATCACCCAAACGCTTGCCGGACGGATAGCCGGCGTGCAGATTGTCCAACCGTCGGGCGAAGTCGGAAAAGACGAAGCCGAAATCTACGTGCGCGGATTAGGCACTTTCAACAATGCCACGCCGATTTATATCGTCGATGGCATCGAACGGTCGAGCATTGCCCAGATTGACCCGAATGAAATACAATCCATCAATGTCCTGAAAGACGCTTCGGCGACGGCCGTTTACGGTATCCGCGGCGCAAACGGCGTTATCATCGTTACCACCCGCAGGGGAACCGCCGGCAAGCCTTCCGTTTCGCTGTCGGCGCAGACTGCCATTACGCAGCCGACCCGTATCCCGCATCCTCTGAACGCCTACCGGACTGCCGCCCTGAAAGACCTGAACGATTACAATGCAGGCAGGAACGATACCTACACCGCCCTCGAATTGCTGCAATACCGTACGCACGCTTCGCCTTACATGTATCCCGACGTGGATTGGGTCGATTTAATCATGAAAGACCATTCGACCATGCAACAGTACAATGTGAACGTGAACGGCGGCACGGAACGGGTAAGATACTTCGTATCGGGAGGTTTCCTGACGCAAAACGGCTTTTACAATTACGACGACAACACCAATTTTTCACGTTATAATTTCCGTTCCAACCTTGATTTCGACCTTACCAAACGATTGTCAATTTCATTTAACCTCGGTTCGCGCGTTGAAAAACGCACTTTCCCCGGAACGGCCTGGTACGGTAGCTGGCCTGTCTATCGGGGCGCTTTTGCCGTCAGCGGACGCAAATACCCGGTATATAATCCCGACGGCTCGTTCGGCAGCCGCGACGGGGACGAACAAAACAATCTGGTTGCCGGACTGCAAAATTCCGGAACGTACAAAAACACAAAAAGCATAGTGGAAATGGGATTAAACGTCCGCCACAAACTGGATTTCATCACGTCCGGATTGAACCTTCGCGGTCAGCTGGCTTTCGACAATATGGGCGAAAATGCTACGCTGTGGAACAAATCGTACGCTACCTACGAATATAACCTGACGAGGAACAGCTACAAGCAAATCGGCGAAGATTCGCCTTTGAACTATGACTGGTCAAATACGGGCGACCAAAGTTTTGACCAAAATCTCTACCTCGAATTGGGTTTGGAGTATGAGCGCACTTTCGGCAAGCATTCCGTCGCGGGGCTTTTCCTTGCCAACCGGAACAACCGCGCCATCCGCACCTATATTAATATGGCCAATCAGGGACTGGTCGGCCGCGCCACATACGATTTCGACAAACGCTATTTTGCCGAAGTCAATGTCGGGTACAACGGCTCCGAAAATTTCCCCGAAGGAAACCGCTACGGGATATTTCCCGCTTTTGCGTTGGGATGGCTGCTTTCCAACGAAGCGTTTGTCGGCGAAACGGCATGGGGAAAACATATTGATATGTTCAAAATCAGAGGATCTGTCGGCTGGGTGGGAAACGACAAGTTGCCGGGCAGTATCTATTCGGACGACTATCACAACCAGCGTTTTATCTACCTGCAAACCTACGACAATGCGGACGGTATCCAAACCGGCGTCGGCGATACGCAATTACAGGGCGTCAGGCAGGGCAGCATTGCCAATACCAACATCAGCTGGGAAGTGGGACGCAAATCAAACATCGGCTTCGACTCCGAATTTTGGAGGGGTTTGCTGGGTCTTACTTTCGATTATTTCTACGAATACCGCGACAAAATCCTGATTGACGCCTCCGGCATGGAAACCATTACGCCGGCTTATGTAGGCGCTGCTTTCAAATCGGCCAACATGGGTATTGTCAAGAATCGCGGCTTTGAAATAGAACTTTCCCACCGGAAAAAGGCAGGCAAGGATTTTTCCTATTTCCTGAAAGGTAACCTTTCTTTTGCCCAAAACAAAGTGATTCGCCGGAACGACCCCGAAGGCACATTGCCATACCAGCGGCAGGCCGGTTATTCGATTGGCGTACAAAGCATGTATCAAGCCATCGGCATTTTCCAAAGTTATGAAGAAATCGCCAACAGCCCCGACCAGACCAAACTCCCCGGAAATACGGAAGTCAAACCGGGCGATTTGAAATTCCTCGATTACAACAACGACGGCGTGATTAACGAATCTGACGCTTTCAGGCAGGGTTACGGTACGACGCCGGAATTGCAATACGGCGTTTCCCTCGGCGCTAACTGCAAAGGATTTGATTTCAATGTATTGTTTCAAGGCTCAGGCCGTTCCCAATTCAATAAAAATTGGGAACTCATGTGGCATTTTTCCAATAATGACAATGTATTTGAAAAACATTGGTACTACTGGTCGCCCGAACTCAGCGGAAACGAACAATATGTGCGTTTGTACGGTAATTACACCAACAACGAGCCGCAAGGCGCCCAGTGGGGTTCTACCTACAAAATGGGAAGCGGTAATTATATTCGCCTGAAAAACGCCGAAGCGGGTTACACTTTGCCGGCTGCGCTTACACGGAAGATTTACCTCGAATCGGTACGGCTTTATGTCAGCGGGACAAACCTGTTCCTTTGGGCGAAAGAGCCTTATATCGACCCCGACAACCGCGATGAACGCGGAGGCTTGATGCCGCAGACACGGGCGATTAACTTCGGTATAAACGTTAACTTTTAATTACGAATTACGAATATGAAAAACAATATCAAATATCTCATCAATGAGTTAACGAGTAAACGAGTTGACAAGTTAACAAGAAAACGAATAAACACGTTCACTCGTCAACTCGTCAATTCATCAACTCGTTTACTTGTCTACTTGTTAACTTGTTTACTCGTTAACTTTTCCTGCGGCGATTATCTCGACCGCGCCCCCGAATTATCATTGGACGACAAAACCGTTTTCACGATTTTTTCCAATGCGGAACGTTTCCACAACGACGTCTATACCAACCTGTATGCGCGGTTTAATGCAGTCGGCGATTACCAGCCGGTGCCGATGTCGTCCGCTTCCGACGAGTCGGATTCCCCGGCGGGTTATCATGGAACGCAAAATTTCAACATGGGTATTTACGACGGTATCGACGCCGATTTGGGCAATTATTACGGCGGTATCCGCAAAGCCAATATTTTCCTGAGTAACAGGGAAATTATTCCTTTTCCTTCGGAAACGAAGAAAAATCAGATGCTCGGCGAAACGTATTTCCTGCGGGCGTTTTATTTCAACGAAATCGTCAAACGTTTCGGCGGGATGCCCATCATGGACGAAACGCGGATTATCATGCCGGGCGAACAAATGAATTATCCGCGCAACACGTATAAAGAATGTATCGAATTTATCCTGGCCGATTTGGAAAAAGCCGTTCCCCTGCTTCCGGTCGAACTGCCGGAAAACGAATACGGACGCGCGACGCGCGGAGCGGCTATGGCTTTGAAAGCAAGAGTCCTGTTGTACGCGGCAAGTCCGCTGTGGCGGCAGGAAATGGGTGAAGATTTGTGGCGGCAGGCCGCCGAAGCCGCCAAAGCGCTTATAGATTTGACTAATAACGGGGAGAAAGTATATGAACTTTACGCTACCGGTAACGCCGCCGCCGATTATGAACAGCTATTCTTCCGCCGCCGCGAAAACGGCAACAAAGAAATCATTTTCTACAAACATGCTTCCCCCGCAGGTTTCAGTTCGAGTGAAATTCAAGTCTGGGCGCCCAAAGGCGGAAACCTTGGCGGCGACGGCGCTGTTTGTCCGACACAAAATTTTGTGGACTTGTTTGAGATGGCAAACGGTAAGCCGATTCATGAAGAAGGGTCGGGTTATAATCCGCAAAACCCGTACGCCAACCGCGACCCGCGCTTTTACAAAACAATCCTTTACAACGGTTGCCAATGGCAGGGCGAAACGCTCGACCTGAGCTATAATCCCAATCAGGATTTGAGCGGCGCACACCGGAAAACCAAAGAATATACGCGCACCGGCTATTATGTCCGGAAATATTTGCCCGAAAGCGTGAAATACCAGACGACCAACACGTCGTATCACAACTGGATTTATTTCCGCCTGGCGGAAATGTACCTCAACTATGCCGAAGCGCTGAATGAAACGCTTGCAAGTCCTTCGCAGGAAGTGTATGACGCGGTAAACGCCGTCCGTTCGCGTTCGGGCGCAGTCAATCTGCCGTCCGGTTTGGGCAAAGACCAAATGCGCGAAAGGATTTGGAACGAGCGGGCGATAGAATTATCGTTTGAAGAACATCGCTGGTGGGACGCCCGCCGGTGGAAGAAAGCGACGGACTGGTTCGGCGGCTCTATGTACGAAATGGAAATCACTAAGGAAAACGGACAGCCGGTTTATGCTACAAAACCTTTCTATACGCGCACCTATCGGTCGCACATGGATTTGTATCCGATACCGGTCGCCGAAATGCGGAAAAATCCCTTGTACGTCCAGAATCCGGGATGGGAATAATCAATTAAGAATTAAGAATTGAGAATTAAAAATTACGATATGAAAAAGAGAAATTGCATAATTTTGTTGATGACAATGTCCCTAATGTCCCCAACATCCCTAACGTCCCAAACGTCCCACCCCGCCGACACCACACTCCACGACGTCTCCTACGGCTCCCGCACAAAACCCGAATTGACGCACGCCATTTCGGTCATCGGCGGCGAAGACCTGTCAAAAACGCCGGTTTCGATTCTACAGGACGCCGTTCAGGGAAAAGTAACTGGATTGACTTCGCTCCGGTATTCCGGCAGCGAACCGGGATGGACAAGCACGCAGTTTTTTGTCCGCGGCGTCGGCACGTTTGGCAACGGTCAAACGCCTTTGTACATGGTGGACAATGTGGAACGTGATATTACACAGTTAGACCCCGAAGAAATCCGGTCGTTTTCGGTCTTGAAAGATGCTGCCGCTACCGTCGCTTATGGGATGCGGGCGGCCAACGGCGTGATTAACGTAACTACCCGGCGGGGTTTTGCCGGCAAACCCGAAATATCGTTCAAAGCGCAGGCCGGTATGCAACAGCCGGCTCGTTTGCCGCAATATCTCGGCTCGCAGGAATATGTCAAATACAGGAACACGGCGCTGGAAAACGACGGCTTGCCCGTTCCCTCCGACCCGCACTATAATCCCGATAATTACAAGGCTGCGCAAGACCCTTTCCTGTATCCGAATACCGATTGGTACGGCGAATTTCTGAAAAACTCGGCCCCGCAACAAATTTACAAACTGACGGTAGCGGGCGGTTCCGATATGGCGCGTTATTTTGTCTTGCTGGGCGTAACCGACCAGCAGGGTTTGTTCAAATTTGGCGACGAAAATTCGGGATATTCCACCAATTACGATTATACCCGTTACAATGTCCGTTCCAATGTGGATGTGGATATAACGGAATACCTTTCCGTTTCCCTGGATTTGGCGGGACGTTTGGAAACCAAAGTTGCTCCGGCGACGTCTTCTTCCGCGATTTTCACGGCCTTGTCGCAATTTCCGCCTACGATTCCGGTCAAGAACCGGGACGGGTCGATTGCAGGGACTTCCGTTTACACAAATAATCCCTACGGACTGATAGCAAAAACAGGCTATGGCAATTACATGAACCGTTATTTGCAGGGTAATTTTACCGTCAATCAGAAATTGGATTTCTGGCTGAAAGGACTTTCCGCCAATGCGATGTTTGCTTTCGATAATTACAAGAATTACGATAGGGGAAAGAGCCGGAGTTTTGCCGTTTATCAGGAAAATCAGGATGGAAGTTATGCAAAGTTTGGGGAAGATTCGGAAGCAGGCATGAATTTCAGCAACTGGAGCAGTGATTTTTATGTCTTGCTTTCCGGTTTTGCGGGAATAAGTTACGCGAATACGTTCAACGGCATACACAGTATCGGCGCGGACGTCAAATACATGCAATCGCAGCGGAACGTTCCGGGAAACGAACTTGATTATAAAAACCAAAGCGTTTTCGGACGGCTTACTTACGGTTTCGACAACCGCTACATCGCCGAATGGGGGTGGTCGTACAGCGGCTCGGAAAACTTTACCGGAAAACAGCGTTTCGATTTTTATCCCGCCGGTTCTTTGGCCTGGGTCGCATCCAACGAAGGATTTTTGCAGGACAACGCCGTCATTCGTTTCCTGAAACTCAGGGGTTCTTACGGTTTAGTCGGCAATTCCGACGTCGGCATAGGACGTTTCCCGTATGAATCGCAATACACGCGCGGCGGCGGATATGTTTTCGGAACAGGTTACGCCGGCTCCGACGGTTCTTACGAAGGCCGTACCGGAAATCCGCTTATCGGCGCGGAACATTCGCTCAATGCCAATATCGGCGTGGATTTGGAATTGCTCGACCGGGGGCTTGACCTTAGCGCCGACGTTTTCAGGAACGACCGCACCCGCATCATCACTACCCGCGCCAATACGCTTTCCGGAATTGTCGGACAGGACTTGCCTTATGAAAATATCGGCTCGGTGTTGAATAAAGGATTTGAACTCTCGCTGGCGCACCGCCGGCAAATCCGCGACTTTGGCTACCATGCGCAGGCTGCCGTTTCTTATGCAAGCAGCGAAATTACCCGCATCGACGAGGTGGCGGGTATAGAACCCTGGCTTTCATCTATCGGGCGTTCCGTGTATCAACAGTGGGGTTTGCAGTCTGCCGGATTTTTCAACAACCAGGATGAAATCGACCGCTGGGCGAAATCTACTTACGGAACGGTCGGTCCGGGCGATATAAAATATGTCGATCAAAACAACGATGGAATTATCAATGACGACGACCGTATCCCAATCGGCAAACCGTTTATTCCCGAATGGAATTTCGGTCTGAGTTTAGGCTGCAATTACAAAAATGTCGATTTCAATGTGCTTTTCACGGCTGTCGCCAACCGTTCCGTTTTTGTAACCAACAACGTGCTGTGGGGTATGCAAAACAACAACAAGATTACGGCAACCGCTTACGACGCCTGGCAGCAGGGCGTAAACGAAACAACCGCGCTCTATCCGCGGCTGACTACCGAAGCGAACAACCATAATTACCGCAGCAATGATGTCTGGCTGTTCGACGGCGATTATTTCCGTTTGCAGCAAATCGAATTAGGCTATCATTTGCCCGGACACTGGTTGCGGAAAATCGGCTCATCCGGCGCCCGCGTGTTTGTCAACGGTTTCAATTTGCTGTCGTTCGACCAATTGAAGAAATTCAACCTGAGCGCCGAATATCCCAATGCCGGCGTGACGGCTTATCCCGAAACGCGCGTATATAACATAGGCATAAACATTAAATTTTAAATTACGAATTACGAATATGAAAAAACAATTTTCAATTCTCAGTTTTCAATTCTCAATTCTGATAACAGTCCTTTCAGGATGCTCCGATTATTTAGACAAAGACTTGAAAACGAATACCAATTTAAGTTACGAACAGGTATTCAAAGATCCGCACCTGGCGCCCGGATTTTTGAACGACGCCTATTCCGGTTTGCCCGACGGCTTCAACCGCACAGGCTCGGCGCTGTTGGCGTCCGCCTGCGACGAAGCCGAACATTCCGACGCCGGTTCCGCTATCCGCCTGTTTAACAGCAATGCCGTTTCGCCATCCTACAACCCCGATGACGTATGGAACGACATGTACGCCGGCATCCGCAAATGCAATATCTTCCTGAAAGAATTGAAAGGGCTGATTGCCGAATCAAACAGTATTTCCGAAACGGAACGTCCCAATTATCGCGGACAGGCATTGTTTTTGCGTGCGTTCTACCATTTCGAACTGTTGAAACGCTATCAAAACATCATTTATGTCGATGAGGTGATTGACCCTTTCGACGAAGACGAGGTATTCTCTTTTCCGCAGTTGGATTTTCAGGACGCGGTCAAACGGATTGCCGCCGATTGCGATTCGGCAAAAGCCCTGTTGCCCGACCGGATTACCGACGACGCCCGGAAAGGCCGCGCATCGAAAGCGGCTCCGATGGCTTTGAAAGCGCGTATGCTCCTTTATGCGGCAAGTCCGCTGAATAATTCCGGCGGCGATTTGACGCTCTGGGAAAAAGCCGAAGAAGCGGCCAAAGAAGTGTACGATTCGCGTTCGCCGCTGGGCTTGGGTTTGGAATCGGGTTATGCAGGGATTTTCACCACGCCCTACAACAACGAAATCATTTTCGCTACTTCTGCCGATAACCGCAATGATATTGAAAGGGCGAATTTCCCAATCAGCTATCAGGGGCAAGGCCTGACCAATCCCTCGCAAAACCTGGCGGACGCCTACGCCATGAACGGCACGTATTACAACAATCCGATGAACGGATACGATCCGGAGCATCCTTACGACCGGCGCGAAGACCGTTTTTATGCGACAATCCTTCACAATGCCGCCTCGTTCAAAGGCTCGAATGTAGAAACGTTCGCAGGCGGGAAAGACGGTTTGTTTGCGACTTCGACGGCGACAAAAACAGGTTATTACATGCGGAAATTTTTAGCGCCGGCGATTAATTTGGAAAAAAGCGAAACGGCGCGTCGTCCGTGGGTACTGTTCCGCTACGCCGAAGTCATCCTGAATTACGCCGAAGCGCGAAACGAAATATTGGACAAACCCGACAAAACCGTTCACGATTTGCTGAACCTCATCCGCAACCGCGCCAAATTGCGCCCTTTCCGGAACACGGGCGAATATATTCAAACGCAAACCGAAATGCGGGAATATATCAAAAAGGAGCGGCAAGTGGAACTGGCTTTGGAAGAACACCGTTTTTGGGATTTGCGCCGTTGGCGGGATGCGGAAACCGTGTTGAACCGTCCGCTGAAAGGGATGCGGATAGAAAAAAGCGGCGATACGTTCAACTATACGCTTTTCGACGCCGCCCAACGTATCTTTGACCCAAAATTCTACTGGTATCCGATTCCCCGCGTCGAAATATTAAAATACAAAAATAAAGGAATAACTTTGCAGCAAAACCAAGGATGGGAATGATTAATGGTTAATGATTAATTTTTAGTTTTTAATTTTTAGTTTTTAAAATGAAACGGTTAGGTATTATTTTTCTTCTTGCGGCAGGAATGGTAAATGTGAAAGCGCAAATTACCATTGATGCTGCTCAAACTTATCAGACGATTGAAGGCTTTGCCGCCTCCGATTGCTGGACGACGCATTATGTGGGGAAATACTGGAATGACGATAAAAAGGAATTGGCTGCAAAGTGGCTTTTCAGCCAAAACCTGAAAAGCGACGGCAGTCCCGAAGGTATCGGACTTTCGATGTGGCGGGTCAATTTGGGCGCCGGCTCCATGGAACAGGGCGACGACAGCGGTATTGAAGATATAGCGCGACGCGGCGAATGTTTCTTAGATGCGGACGGGAACTACGACTGGTCGAAACAGGAAGGCCAGCAATGGTTTATGAACCGCGCCAAAGAATACGGTTGTGAGAAATTCGTACTCTTTTCCAATTCGCCCTTAGTCGGTTATACCCTTAACGGCAAAGCGTTCGCTCCTGCCGGCGGCAACGCAAATTTGCAATCGGATAAATACGACGATTTTTCGGAATATTTGGCTACCGTCGTTCAACATTTTACACAGGAAGGGTTTAATATCCCGTATATAAGCCCTGTGAACGAGCCGCAATGGGACTGGAAAGACGGCGGCCAGGAAGGCAGCCCCTGGCGAAACGAAGAAATAAAAAAATTAACGGTAGAACTGGACAAGTCAATACAGGCAAAAGAATTGGACGCCAAAATTTTAATCGCGGAAGCCGGCGATTACACCTATTTATATAGCAATACAGGACACCGGTCGGGAAATCAGATTCAGCAATTTTTCGATTCGAAAAGCGCCAACTACGTCGGGAATTTACCGTCGGTTGCCAACATCATTGCCGGGCATAGCTATTGGACGCACGGCACAAATGCGCAACTTCGCGATACCCGCTCCTCCGTCAAGAGCAAGGCGGATACCTATCATACCGGCGTTTTCCAAACCGAATGGAGTTTGCTGGGCGAAAACCCCGGCGAAAATTTCCCCGGTTACGATGCAGCCTCCTACATGGATATTGCCTTGATAATGGCGAGAGTGATACACAGCGATTTGGCGTATGCCGGAGCAAGTTCGTGGTCGTACTGGACTGCGATGGGACAGGAAATGTGGGACCACAAAGACCGTTTCCTCCTGTTGTCGCTTGCCCCCGGAAATCCGTCCGGCGCATACAATTTGATTACGCAGTCGGGCATGATTTACGACCGTTCTACATTGTGGGCGTTGGGCAATTACAGTTTTTTCGTCCGTCCCGGCTATCAAAGGATACAATTGGACGGCGCAAACAATTTGGCGGGACTTATGGGTACGGCTTACATGGCGCCCGACCGGTCGAAAATAGTAGCGGTTTATGTCAATATGGCTTCCGAGGCGCAGAAAATCCGAACCGGTTTTGTGAACCTGTCCGGTTTTGTTCCGGTGAAAAACAGGGTTTACGTTACCAATTCCAGCTATAACCTGCGGAAAACGGGGAGCGCTTCGTCGGAAGAATATGATGCGGGAAGAGAAATCTCGGTTCCGGCGCGTTCGGTTGTAAGCGTTGTGTATGAATTGGAAACTGCGTCCGGTGTGGTTCGTCCGGATGCGGAACGCATACAAATATGCCCGAATCCGGCGGTAAAAGGGGGTAAAATAAGAATTAACCTTCCCGGAATCTCGGAAAATATCACTTTCTCTATTTTTTCCGGTAACGGGAAATTGCTTTTTTCGGAAAAAAGGAAAAATCTTTTGCTCTCCGAAACGCTTGCTTTGCCGGCTGGTTTGGGTGGCGGCTCTTATATATTAAAGGTAAAGACGGAGAAAAATTATTTTGCGAATAAACTTATTATTAATAATTAAATAACATTTCTTTTTATGAAACAATTGTATCTCACAATCACTTGTCTTTTCCTATTGGGAATAGCAGTATCAAGTCGGGCGCAAACAGTTTTAGCAACATTTGAAGAGGCTAATACCGACTTTTTCGACGCTTATGAATGGGGCGCAACAGATGCAGGCGCCGCAAGTATTGAAAACAATCCCTCGACAACAGGGCTTAACAATTCTCTCAAAAGTTTGAAGAATTTACGTAATACGGGATGCTCCTGGACAGACAACCTGATGTTGTTTAATGCCGGCGGGCAAACGGTAACTGTTAACGAACAAAATCGTTATTTGCACGTTTACGTTTATGCTACAGAAGCTGCTTCCGGCAGGATTCATCTTCGCAGCGTAGCCGATGACGGCGTTTGGACTCACGAAGCCGATGATCGCAGGGCAGATTTTGATTTTGCGGCAAACACATGGAAAGACATTGTAATAGATTTGTCGTCAAAAGGTTTTGAATCTCTAAATGGAATGTTCTTCCTGAGTCAGGATTGGGATGGCGCCCCTGCCGACCGTCATTTCTATTACGACGAAATTATTCTAAACGATGATGCTACCCCGCGAGCCGTCATCATCAATAACGCAACAACACTTGCCGATTTTGAGGAAAATGGCGTTTCATTGCCTTATTCAAATTCCGGTAACGCATTTTTGTCGTTGGATGTGGACGATAATCCGTACACGAACCAACTCAACAATACCGGTAAAGTGTTGTCGGGAGTAACAACCACATCCGGAGGCGAATGGTGGGGCGGTTTAAAAATCAGTCTGGGCGATAAGGTCCTGAGTGTAAATAACGACACGCGATACCTGCATTTCTTGATTTACACCGATCTTCCCGCTATTGAATTTGTTGCCGGAAGTGATTGGGCAGGCTCATCTACGATTACAAAACAGGATGAATGGTTCGATTTTGTAGTTGACCTTTTTAACGTTGGCAGCAAAAACCTCGAAGGCTCACAGGTTGGCGTTTTCGATCTTGTTATCAATACGTCAAATGCGAATTGTCAGGGAAGGACATTTTTAATTGACGAAATCATTGTCAATGGCGATGCTGCGCCGCGAGTTTCCCAAACCGGCATCAAAACAATTGAATTTTCCGAACCGGTTGAGATTAACCATTATACGCTTCAAGGTATCTTGGTTCCCGATATTAAAACCAACGGCATTTATTTGGTTAAAAAACTTTATAAATCCGGTAAAATTACAACGGGGAAAGTTTTTGTAAAGATAAAGTAAATCATTCGCCGGAGGTGGAATGGATAGATTTAGTCAAACAAAATCATTAAATAATAAATAACAATGCAAAAACAACTTATCCTCTTGCTGATATTTTTCTTTACGTTAAATATCGGCAAAATGCCGGCTGTTCAGCCGCCGATGAAATTATGGTATGAAAAACCCGCTTCCGTCTGGATGACTTCGGCTTTGCCTGTCGGTAACGGCGAACTTGGCGCGATGTTTTTCGGTACGGTGGAACGGGAACAGATTCAGTTCAACGAAAAAACGCTTTGGACAGGAAGTAAAACCAGGCGCGGGGCATACCAGACTTTCGGCGATGTTTACCTTAATTTCACAGGTCATACATCACCGGTTGATTACCGGAGAGAGTTGAGTCTGGACGACGCAATCGGATCGGTTGCCTATACCAACAATGATGTGCGGTTTTTGCGGGAATATTTTGCGAGTAATCCCGACAGCGCCATTATTATGCGAATATCCACTCCCGGAAATTCGGGACAGCTGACTTTCATGGTGGAACTGATTGACGCGCATGGCGGCACAAAAAGCAGCAGTAACGGCAATACGCTTACCATAAAAAAAACGCTGGATTTGATTTCATACGAAGCGCAAATGTCGGTTATTAATGAAGGCGGAACGCTTCAGTTAAATGCAAATAAAATATCGGTTGCCAATGCCGACGCGGTTACCATTATTCTCACCGGCGCTACCAATTTCGATATTGCATCCGACACGTATCTCGGCGAAACAGCCGAACAGTTGCACAACCGGATTTCGCAACGCATCGCCCGAAACTCGGCAAAAACATACAATCAACTCAAGCAAAATCACCTTGCCGATTATCAACCGAAATTCAGCAGGGTAAAACTGGATTTGAATACCGAAAGGCCGGATATTCCTACCGATGTGCTGGTGAAAAATTACAAACATCATCTGTATTTGGATATGCTTTATTATCAATTCGGACGGTATTTATTGCTGAGTTCGTCGCGTGGAATGAATTTGCCTAACAATTTGCAGGGCATTTGGAATAATGTAAACAATCCGCCCTGGGAAAGCGATATTCACAATAATATCAACATCCAAATGAACTATTGGCCTGCGGAAGCTACCAATTTACCGGATTGTCATACTCCCTTTTTAAATTATATTGCAACGGAAACGGCGAAAAGCGGCGGCTCATGGCAAACAATGGCGTCTTCGCTCGGACATCGCGGTTGGGCAATGCGCACGCAAAACAACATTTTCGGTTATTCCGACTGGAACTGGAATCGCCCTGCTAATGCCTGGTATTGCATGCACTTG
This sequence comes from Dysgonamonadaceae bacterium, assembly GCA_031271125.1. Taxonomy (GTDB): domain Bacteria; phylum Bacteroidota; class Bacteroidia; order Bacteroidales; family Azobacteroidaceae; genus Azobacteroides. The sequence continues at coordinate 2,382 of JAISWH010000129.1, read as the reverse complement.
TGGCAACATTTCGCATTTACAAACGACACGGTTTATCTTGTGAAAACTGCTTTCCCGACAATGAAAAGCGCCTGCGAATTTTGGTTCGACCGACTGGTTAGGGATGCAAACGGGCAATGGGTCGCTCCAGATGAATGGTCGCCGGAACAGGATGCTCCGTGGGAAGACGGGGTCGCCTACGCGCAACAGCTGATTTGGGAACTTTTCGATAAAACGCTGAAAGCCGCCGCTATTGTTGAAGCAGAGCCTGCGTTTATTTCGGAATTACAAAGTAAATTTGCCGATTTGGATAATGGTCTGCACATCGGCTCGTGGGGGCAACTTCGTGAATGGAAAATCAGGGAAGACGTTCAGGGGGACACGCATCGCCACATATCACACCTGATTGCCCTGTATCCGGGTAATCAAATTTCTTACCTGATTGATTCTGTTTACGCCGATGCTGCGAAAACTTCGCTCATCTCCCGCAGCGACAATGGAACAGGTTGGAGTTTGGCGTGGAAAATTGCTTGTTGGGCGCGTCTGCAGGATGGGAATCATGCGTATCAACTGCTCAAACGAGCTTTGGAAATTGATTATCACACCACGATCGTAATGGAAAATGCAGGCGGTATTTACGAAAATCTTTTTGACGCTCATCCGCCTTTTCAAATTGACGGGAATTTTGGGGCAACCGCAGCAATGACCGAAATGTTGCTTCAGAGCAATCTCGGATTCATTCACCTTTTGCCGGCTTTGCCTTCCGTTTGGGCAAACGGAAGCGTCGAAGGTCTCAAAACGGAAGGAAACTTTACCGTTCATTTGCAATGGCAAAACGGACTGCCGAAACTTTGCACCGTCTTTTCCGGTTCGGGAAACATTTGTAAACTCTACAACAACGGCATTGAAACCGTTACCGGCCCCGACGGAAATCCGGTGGCGCTTACAAGGGAAGGCGATTTTATTTCGTTTCAAACGCTTGCCGGACAGGAATATTCGCTGTCCTTTTCGTCTGCATTGCCGGAAGCCAACACAATTATTCCCCACGTGATTATCAATAACGGGCAAGCTCAACAAATAGCTTCGGCAGTAGTTACCGCCGGCGATACTTTGCGGCTTCATCCGACCGTTGAAGCGCAGGGAGGCGTTTGGGCGTGGAATGGACCCGGAAATTTTACATCTTCCGGTCAGGATGTCATTTTTAACGGCGTAACATTTAATCAATCCGGAGTTTATACGGTTACTTATACCTTGGACAATAAGGTTTCCACCCAAGTATTTTCGATAATTGTTATCAGCTTTACGAATAAAAACAGCTTGTCTGTCGGTGATTATCATATCAAAAAACGCGGCGCCGAACTCTATTGGACAAACACAGAGGTTAGTCTTTCGTCCAATCCGGGCGGCAAACCGCAACTCCGGAATTGGGGCGACTGTTCTTCCCCAACAGCACAAATCTGGACAATTACTTTGGACGGGGGCTATTACAAAATTGTCAGCAAAGCCGACCTCAGGTATGTAAATGAAGTGGGGGATTTCGGGAAAAACGACTATTATTCGTCCTGGAACACGTATAACATCTATTGCGACACGCTATTGAACGGCGCGGTTCAAATTACGCAAAGTGCGGTGTCGTACAAAGGCGGCGCCTGGTTTTGGCATTGGGACGAGAACAACAATATTATCTACTCTGCCAATGAAATTTTGGACGAAACAAAAGATTTGGTTTTTACTTTTGTGCCGTATTCCCAGAACAGCGCCATTGAAAACAGAAACATAAGCCCCGACGTCAATCTTTGGACTGCAAAAGAAGGATTGCATATTGAAGTGTTGGGGAAGGCGCAATGTTACATTTACAATATTCATGGAAATTTGTTGAAGCGCCGGCAAATCAACAACAATTTTTCTTTTCCGCTAATTAAAGGTTTGTATATTGTCAAAATTGAAACGGAAAAAACTATATTTACGCGAAAAATAATAATATAAATGTGTAGATTTGCATGTGTTTAAACGGATAAAAATCAGTAATTCATGTTACGCATCGGTCAATGTTACGTTGTCCTGAAAGGACATTATTTTCATAACCGCAGGTCATTGACCTGCGGTAGGAAAGCAGCAGGGTCACACTGCCTGAAAGGCAGGACAGATGGAGCGTTCGGAAGTCCTGCCTTTCAGGCAGAAGAGGTACGATCATTCTCTCTCCGCAGGTCGATGACCTGCGGTTACGAAAATTACATCCTTTCAGGACGGCGTGATATTGACCCTCGCTCGGCGAAGGCTCCAGCCTTCGTCGCGTTAAAACCTTAGATTTGCACTAGTATTAATAAAAACCTGAGTTTGCATAAGGAATAGCCGTTTACGGCTTACATATCAATAGAATACGATGTGAAATGGACGGTTTTG
>JAISWH010000110.1 GCA_031271125.1 Dysgonamonadaceae bacterium | reverse complement strand
TTATTCGAAGTGTATCCGGCGGCAAGGCGATGCTGGTAACAGCAATATCAACCGAATCGGCTAGAGGCGAAGTAGAGTCCATAGTTGTAGCCTTTACCCGGGCAGCCCCTATGGCTTTTCCGGTTACAACGCCATTTGCACTTACCGATGCGTTTTCGGCACCGACGGTAATCTCCCACTTAGCGGTCGGGTAGGCAGTTTCCGGTGTGATTGCTGCAATCAGTTGAAGCGTACGAGCAACTTCCACAGAGTATTCGCCGGTTTCGGAAGAAATGCTGATACCTGTGGCCGTACCGGTAGGCAGAACCGCCAAAGCGAAATCCCGGGAAACTCCTGATCCATCAATAGCAGCTGCGCGAACCGTAACACTACCGGGTTTAACGCCAACCACCAGCCCTGTGTCGTTGACAACCGCTTTCCCTGCTGTCAATGAACTATTCCAAGGCACACTCCACGCCAATTTTTGGTTAGATGCAGTATCCGGCAGTACGCGCGCCGTTAATCGCAGGGTATCGCCGGCTCTCACCATAGTAACGTTCCCTGGTGAAGTAATAACAATTCTACTTACAGGGACTTCTACCGGGGCATTTCTACCGGCAAAAATCCATCGGCCGCTCCAGGTGTAAATTCCTGTGCCGTTTCCACCGGCGATTTCATTATTGGTATTGTAAACCATCATACCAACGGCATCGTCCTCATCTGCTGATAATTGAAATTTCGCTACATCTTCAAGCGAAACTGCGGGTAACTTCAAACCTTTTTCCGTTGACTGTAAATCCAAAATCGCACCGGAATGCGGTGCGTTATCCGATCCGATAGTTACTTGTGCATATAAATCTGCTGTCCCGAAAAGCATCGGAAACAGTAGAAACAAAAACATCATTTTTTTCTTCATTTTCATCTTTTCAATTATTAATTTTCACATTTTTTAAGTTTTAATACTTTTTTCAATAAAAACGCATAAATATCTGTAAATCAGTAATTTATAAAATCAACTTTGTGCTTCCGGTGTCTGTCACTGTATTGATGACAGACAGCGTCTTTAAACGACTGATTATAAGATACTTAAGATACCTAATGTTTTACAAATGTTTAACAAATTGTTAAATTGCAAAAATGAGGCTTTTAAAAAGTGATTGTAAATTATTGATAATAAGATAGATAAGGGCAATTTTCGCCTTTTTTTACTATTTAAACAATGATAAAACAACTATGAATCAATAAGTTAAATGGATTTTTTGTTTAGAATGATTCTAAATAAGGAGGTCTAAAAAAGTTGACGGGACAAAGAAAAGTCGTTGCAAACGGATAGTAATCAATCAGATAGGTGTTTATAACTTTATGCCGGATTAGAATGCGAAAAATGAAGTGTCTGTCATCAATACAGTGACAGACACTTTTGTTAAAATTTTTTGGCGAGAAAAAAACCTTGTTTTTTTTGACTCAAGTTATCCCGCCACCATGGAAGAAAGAACCGGGAACCGGCTGAAATGAGACCGAGAGAACTTAAAATTTAAATATCATTTTTACAAATTCACCGGCAGCGGTTTTTATCCTGACAAGGTAAAGACCGCTGTTCCTGTCTTCCAGAGAGAGAGTAGTCACACCCGGCCCGGCCTGTTTGCAGATACGCCCGAAAAGGTCATAAACGGTCAGGCTTTCTATCGGCGTTTCCGAACGGATAAACAAAATATCCTTAACCGGATTCGGATAGATTTCCGGAATGGTTTGCGTTTCCGGAAAAGGAACTATTCCCAGGTTTATTGCGTTTTCCGATTCTGCCGAGAGGCCTGTTGCAAGCGAATAAGCGCGTATTGTATAAGATTCGCAGGAAACATCAGTTACAAAACTTTGTCCGAAAACCAGATCATCGTTTAGTTTTACACCACAGGCATAAACATTGTATCCTACAACATCCGTCGCCGGCATTACTTCAATCGTTTCACCGTCCGCCACATTTCCGGTAATATTCCAGTTATTTACTTTGCCGCTTTCGCTCAAGGTTTTCCATGTCTGTCCGCCGTCTTCGGAATAGAGGTCGCCTTTTCCGCTTACCGGCCGGCGGGTGCCGTCAACGCCGATGGGTTCTTCCTGCGGATCGTGCGCCGTTACTTCAATTCCGAATTTCAGTTCCCGGCCATCAATCGCTACCGGCTTATCCAACGGAAATGTATTCCATGCATTGGGTGTAAAACCGTCGATTGCCTTGTCGACAAGCCTTTGTCCGTCGACGAATACCGCCAGCTTCAATTGGGTGGCCACTGTCGGCGAAGACTTTTTCTTATTCACGTATGCCGTAACGGAAGTTAAATATTTACCTTTATAGATGCTCAATCCGTCGGGGTCGAAATGATTGGCGGCAATAAAACTTTTGCCTCCATTCCCGATTGAGAAGCGCTTGGGAGAATGCGCGTATGTTAAAGCGTAGAAGCCGGTCTGCGGATTTTTCCAGGCTAAGCGGACGCTGTCGCCTGTTATGTCGGCAAGGACATTTTTGGGAATTTCGTTCCCGGCAGGCGGGGAAGTTGCGACGACGATATCGTCAAAATGGATGTATTTGGCGCTTACCGTGCGATTGACGCCGGTAACGCGGAAGCGCACCCTGAAAATCTTGCCGGCAGCCGCTTCCGATAAATCCACAATGTCGGCTTTCCATTCCATCGACAGTTTGAAAACATATTTATCGACAGTTTTCCATTCTTCGCCGTCGTACACATCAATCAGCAGGGTATCGGGAGTAAGATCTGTTTCCAAGTAATATTCGGGTTTCACTAAGAAAGACAAAAATATGCCGGAGGCGTTTCTCCCGTCTAAATATTTGGAAATAAGCGAAGCGGAAAAGTCCTGATTATGAGAACCGAACATGTTGTTCACAGTCAGCAACAGCCCCGTACCATCAACGCCCACATCGTCATAAACATGCCAGTTCATCAACGATGTTTCGCGGCTTGTTTCGGCTGTCCAATAATTGGCGGTGAGATTGAGTTTGTCGAAATTTTCGCGCAGTGGCAGGTTGTAATTATTGATTATCATTGCCTGTACGGTATTGGAAAAGTTGGAATGTTTGTCGCCGTACAGGGCGATTACCTGATAGTTATAAAAGCCCGGAGTGGAAATATTATCGTCGGTATAAGTCAAGACGTTTGCGCCGACGGTTGCCAGAGAGTCCCCTCTTCGGTAAATAACGTATCCGGTCGGGGTTTCGCCTTCCGATTCGGGCGCATCCCAAGTCAGTATCACCCTGTTTCTGTCGGCGGGCGGCACATCGGCTGACAGGTTTCGGGGGAAAGGATAGACGGTAACCGGCGCTATTTTCAAGACATACACTTCTCCGCTGCCTTGCAGGCAGAGCGCAAAAGTCCAGCCGTCGGGCGTAACGGAATTGATGGAATAAGTGATTGATTTATTGGTCAAAGCCCGCCACAGCGAGCTGGATTTTATCGTCGCCGATTCTTCTTCGGAAGCATACGTCGAGATGAAATCGCCAAAGTCCATAAAACCCAGTTTCTTGTTCCAAATAAAAGCGCGGTCGATGTTGTTTGCATTGTAAGCGCCGAACGCAAAACCGTTGTTGTCCACCGCGTTTACTCT
>JAISWH010000091.1 GCA_031271125.1 Dysgonamonadaceae bacterium | reverse complement strand
GCTTCCGGTGTAAAACAAAATCTAAGCGGCAAAGATGTGGTAGCGAAGTATAAATTAGGCACTTCGGCAAATGTAATAAAAATCAAAAAAAACCTCTTGTCAGATGAAATCATTGATATCCAGAGCAAAACAGTTTCATTTGTTGATCCGGTATATGAACTTTGGTTCAAACGGGAAATATTGTAAACCGTTTAACGTTCAATTTCTTTATTTTCCTAAAATATTATCCGAATATTTACGTTGTTATTAAGAAGAAAAACGGATTAAGCAATGAGAGCAAATCTAAACTTGGGTGGTAACAATAGGACTAATATGAAAATTCTACTCGCAAATAAATTCTATTATCGTCGCGGCGGTGATTGTATTTACACGATCAATCTTGAACAATTACTAAAGCGGTGTGGACACGAGGTTGCCATGTTTGCCATGCAACATCCCGAAAATTTGCCTTCAGAATGGAGCAAATATTTTCCGAGCGAAGTGAAATTTTCATCCGGCTTAGGCGTGATTGAAGCGTTTCTTCGTCCGTTTGGTACGCGGGAAGTACGAAAGAAGTTTAATGCTTTGTTAGATGATTTTCAACCGGACGTTGTTCATTTGAATAATATTCACAGCCAACTTTCTCCGGTGATTGCCGAAATTGCTTATGAAAGAGGCATTAAAATAGTTTGGACTTTGCATGATTACAAATTGCTCTGTCCGCGATATGATTGTCTTTGCAGGGATAGTGATATTTGTGAAAAATGTTTTACGGACAAAAAGCAGGTGATAAAAAACCGGTGTATGAAAAAATCGTTTGTGGCGAGTAATATTGCCTATTGGGAAGCAATAAAATGGAACCGGCAGATATTGGAAAAATATACAAATACATTTATATGCCCAAGCCGGTTTATGTACGATAAAATGATAGATGGCGGATTTCATACGGATAAACTTCATAATTTGTGCTATGGAATTGAAGTTAGTAGAACAAAGCTATCAGACTATGGCATTAAAGAAGATTACTGCTGTTATCTCGGACGTATTTCCCATGAAAAAGGAATAGAGACATTAATCGATGCCGTAAAACAGCTTCCATATCAATTGAAGATTATCGGAGGCGGCCCATTAAAGGAATACTTGAAAGCAAAATCAAAAGATTGCTTTAACATTGATTTTGTCGGCTATAAGCAATGGGATGAAATCAAAGATATAGTAAGTAAAGCCCGTTTTATAGTAACGCCTTCCGAATGGTACGAAAATTATCCGGTAAGTATTATTGAAAGTTTATGCCTCGGGACGCCTGTGTTGGGAGCGAGAATAGGTGGTATTCCCGAAATGATAAATGAAGAAGTAAACGGAATGTTGTTTGAATCTCGAAATGTAGAAGATTTAAAAGATAAAATTCAAAAAATGTTTGCAACTAACTTTGATTACGAGGGAATTGCTGAAAAATTTCAAGTTCGTTATTCGGGAGAAAATCATTATAATGAATTATTGAAAATATATAACAGAGTAATATGAAAACAAGAATACAAGGAAGTCTTATTACCACTTTCCGCTGCAACGCAAAGTGTAATATGTGCAATATTTGGCAGCATCAAACCCAATCCGGCGAAGAAATAGCTCATACTTATTATGAAAAGCTTCCGGCCGGTTTGCGTATAAACATAACGGGAGGAGAACCCACGCTCAGGAAAGATATTGATGATATTTTCAGGATATTATATCCTAAGGCTTCTTTATTGGAGTTGAGTACAAATGGTTTTTATACAAAAAAAATCGTTGATTTAGCTAACAAATATCCTGATATTCTAATAAGAGTAAGCTTAGAAGGATTGCCTTCTCAAAACGACTCCAAAAGAGGTACAAAGGATGGTTTTGATCATGCTTTGAGAACGATGCTCGAATTAAAAAAAACGAAGTGTAAAAACATCGGTTTTTCAGTTGTTATTTCTCCGGATAATTATGGGGATTTACTTCACTTGTATGATCTATGCGTTGCTTTAGATGTTGAATTAGGAAACTCTGTCGTTCATAATTCATGGTATTTCCATAAAGAAGACAACAAAATAATAAGCGAAGAAGCGTTAAGGCAACATGAAGAATTTGTAAAGGCTTTGCTAACTTCCAAACGAAGAGGTTTGAAAAACAAATTAAAAGACTATGGAAGAGCGTTTTTTAATAAAAGTATCCATCGCCGGTTAAGAGGGGACGAACCCGGATACAGACCTCCCTGTGGAGCATTAACCGACTTCTTTTTTATTGACCCTTGGGGAAATGTAAGTCCATGCAACGGCTCAAAAGAAGAATGGATAATCGGGAACATTAAAGAAGATTCTTTTGAAAACATAATGCAATCAGACAAGGCAAAAGAAATTGCGGAAAAGGTAAAAAACTGTGACCGGAATTGTGCTTTTATTGTAACCGAAAGACATGATATGCTCCGAAGGCCGTGGATTCCTATTGTCTGGATATTAAAAAATAAATTAAGGATTGCTAATGGAAAAAATATTTGCTGGTAAAATGAACCCCAATCAACACACAGTCGATTTATGGCAAAAAGCCGAAGCATTGAACAAAAAATATATTTCTCTTCATTTGAACGAAACGCTGGATTATGAGAAATATAAACTCTATTCTATCGTTATCAGTTCTACACAGTTAGAGGGTGTTTCGCTAACTGAAATAGAAGCGCAACTTTTGCTCGATGACGGGCTTACGGCAAAAGGCAAGCCGTTGGTTCACCATTTAATGGTATGCGACAATTACAATGCAATAAAAATAGCGATGAAAGCCGGCGATGAAAAGCGCGGTTTAACGCCTGAATTATTGAAAGAATTAAACGCTGCAAATATGGCAAGCACCGGACAAACGGTTAGCAGTGCATTGGGAACCGTTGATGGACGGACAGGTAATTTTCGGTTGGTCAATGCTTTTTCCGAAGCGTTGGGCTATTATACCGACCCGCAAAAAATAGAAAGCGCCGTTTCTGCGTTTTGCCAACATTACGAAACGATGCTGAAAAACGCAGATTTTAAGGAATGTCTGACTGCAATCTTTGATGCTCATATCAATCTCATATTTATTCACCCTTGGATGGACGGCAACAAACGCAGTTCACGGCTACTGATGAATTATTTGCAGCGCCGTTTTGACATTCCGCTGACCAAAGTACATAAAGAAGACGGCGAAGAGTATATCGCTTGCTTGAAAGAGGCAAAAGAGAATGGCGATTTTGTTCCGTTTCGTAAATTTATGTTGTGCCAACATATTAAAACATTGGAAAATGAAATAAATTTATATACAAACAGAAATCACAAAAAAACGGATTCTTTGAACAAGGATTTTGTAATGTTTTTTTGAGAGAAGTAAAAATAAGAGAAAATGAAAATCGCAGTTACAGGCACAAGAGGCATTCCCAACATTCAAGGCGGAGTAGAAAAACACTGCGAAAACCTGTATCCCTTATTATCGAAACATTACAATATAACTGTTTTCCGCCGCCACCCTTATGTAACCGACAGAAATAAGCATTGGCAAAATATCCGGTGTATCGACCTGCCTTCTACCAAAATAAAAGGTTTTGAAGCCATTTTTCATTCTTTACTGGCAACCGTCATTTGTATCGTTCAACGACCGGACATTGTACATATTCACAATATCGGGCCGGGAATTTTTACCCCTCTGTTACGCTTATTCGGATTAAGAATAGTTATCACCTATCACAGTCCTAATTACGAACATTCCAAATGGAATTCCTGGCAAAAAAAAATCATCCGTTTCAGTGAATATTGCGCATTGAATTTTGCCCAACAAATCATTTTCGTTAATCAGGCGCAATATAAAAAGTTCGGCAAATACATTCATAAATCCTGCTGGATTCCGAATGGAGTAACACCTCCCGTATTTTCCGAATCCAACCAATATATTCGGTCGTTAGGGTTAACCGAAAAAAAATATATTCTGGCTGTGGGTCGTATCACGCCGGAAAAAGGTTTCGATTATCTGATAAAGGCTTATAAACAACTGAAAAACAAGGATTTCCGCTTGGTAATCGCAGGAGGCAGCGATCATTCTACTGCGTTTTCAAAGCAAATAACCGAGTTGGCGAAAAAAAATAATGTGATACTGACCGGTTTCGTTACTGGGGAACCGCTAAACCAATTATATACACATGCCGGATTATTTGTATTGCCTTCATACAACGAAGGTTTTTCGATTGCCCTCTTGGAAGCCCTAAGTTACCGTCTCCCCGTAATTATCAGCGACATCCCCGCCAACAAAGAAGTCGGATTGAACGAAGACGCCTATTTCCAAACCGGCAACGAAACCGAATTGTCCGAGAAATTGGAACGTTTAATAAACACCGCGCCCGCGAAAATACAATACGATATGGAAAAATACCGTTGGGAAGCAATCGCCGAACAAACTGCCGCCGTCTACGAAAAGCTTTTATTCATTGGGAAGAAATAAAAAATAATTGTATTTTTGCACTCAAATTAACATAGATAACTAAATTAAATACAATTCATAATGAATATTGCAACAAAATACGATCCGTCCGAAGTAGAAGTAAAATGGTACGATTACTGGTTAAAAAACAAGTTTTTCCACTCCGAACCGGATGAACGCGAACCGTATACGATTGTCATTCCCCCGCCTAACGTAACCGGCGTCCTGCACATGGGACACATGCTCAACAAGACGATTCAGGATATTCTGGTGCGCCGCGCCCGGATGATGGGGAAAAATGCCTGTTGGGTTCCCGGAACAGACCATGCTTCGATTGCTACGGAAGCGAAAGTAGTTGCAAAATTAGCCGACGAAGGGATAAAAAAAACCG
>JAISWH010000069.1 GCA_031271125.1 Dysgonamonadaceae bacterium | reverse complement strand
GACCACACGATTATCCCTTTCCTGAAACCGGCTCACGACCTTGGGTTTGAACTTTTCCTGCTGGATGACGGATGGTTTGGCTTGAAAAATAAAGCCCGCGTATTGGGTGAATGGGAAGCGACGCCCATCATGCATCCCCAAGGGATGCAACCACTTATCACCGCCGCCCGGCAAACGGGAATTGATTTCGGCCTGTGGGTGGAAATGGAAATGGCTAATCCGGATGCACGCTTAGTAACCGAACATCCCGAATGGTTGCTGACGGAACCCAACCGCCCCCGACACCTGCAACGGGGGCAATACGTCCTGGACCTGGCAAATCCGGAAGTACAGGATTTTTGCATCCGGTCGTTCAACAAAATATTGTCCGACTATCCGGATATTTCATTTGTGAAATGGGATTGCAACAGTCCTTTCCATAATCCGTATTCACACTATTTAGGCAATAAGCAACAACATCTGTGGTATGAATATACTTTAGGATTGTACAGAGTATTCGCTCAATGCGTTCAGGCGAATCCCCATTTGCAGATGATGTTATGTTCTGCCGGCGGCGCCCGTTGCGATTATGGCGCGATGCGCTTTTTTCATGAATTTTGGACCAGCGACAACACAACGCCGTTGAAACGGGTTTTCATTCAATGGGGCGCATCGCATGTATTTCCGGCAAAAATACACGGCGCACACGTTACGCACATGGGACGCCAGCCGTTCAAATTTGCCTTTGACGTAGCCATGAGCGGTTGCCTGGGTATGGACGCCGATCCGACAAAAATGACCGACGAAGAGAAGAAAATAACCCTCCGCGCATTGGAAGTCTACAAAAACCGCTTGCGTCCGGTCGTACAATCAGGCGATTTATACCGTTTGGTTTCCCCTTATGAAAACTCCCGGTCGGTTGTTTCGTATGTAGACGAAGATAAAAATCAGGCAGTTGTATTTGTTTATCAGGTCAATGACGATAAAGAAGGAATAAAAGTCCGTTTACAGGGATTGAACCCTGAAAAACCGTACCGCCTGGAAGAAGTAAATATCAATTCGCCCGAAACAGCCGCTTGCCGCGAAAACGGGAAAACGCTTTCCGGAAAAGAGTTGATGGAAAAAGGCATTTATTTTGATTGCAAAAAACGCTTCGACAGCGCTTCGCTTTATTTATATTAAACCTAAAATCTGCAATCAAAATTATATCTCTGAGGTTCTCTGTGTCTTCTCTGTGTAATTTTCTAACACAAAGTTACACAGAGAACCACAGCGTTTTGACGGATAAAAATAAAAATGATGTTTCGGTATACATTGCCCCGGTTGTCAAACCCCAATCAAAAAAAAGCAAATCATTAAACCGAAGAATTTAATCCCGAATAGCATATTATTTGATATGGAATTATTACCTTTGCGCCGTAAAATTTTTTAGAACAATAAACCATATTTTTTGTTAATATTTTTATGGATGAAAAAATAAAAGTAAAAGAGTTGGAAAGCGTGGTAATCCGGTTTTCCGGCGATTCGGGCGACGGAATGCAACTCGCAGGAACGCTTTTCTCTAATCTTTCTGCAGAATTAGGCAATGAGATTATCACTTTTCCGGATTTTCCCGCCGAAATTCGTGCGCCACACGGAACGTTAAGCGGCGTTTCGGGCTTTCAAATGCAGGTAGGCGCTAAGAAAGTGTACACTCCGGGCGATAAAGCCGATGTGTTGATTGCCATGAATCCGGCCGCCTTGAAAGTAAATGCACAATTTCTTAAACCGGATACAGTAACGATTATCGACACGGATTCTTTCCAGACCGAAGATTTGGAAAAAGCGTCGTTTGAAACAAACGATCCGTTTAAGGAATTGGGATTAAATTCTTTACAGGTCGTTGCGGCGCCGATTACGCAGCTCTGCAAAGAAAGTCTGGAAGGTATAGCCGACAATAAACAGGCGCTTCGAAGCCGGAATATTTTTGCATTAGGTTTAGTTTGTTGGTTATTTAACAGACCTTTACACATTGTAGAAAAACTCCTGTCGGAAAAATTCAAAAAGAAACCCGATATTTTACAAGCCAACTTATTAGTTTTGCAAGCCGGATTCAATTACGGACACAACATTCATGCGGGCGTTTCGACCTACCGTATCGAAACCATTTCTCACAAGAAAGGTTTTTATACCGATGTAAACGGCAATAAAGCAACGGCTTACGGTTTGATTGCCGCTTCCGAAAAAGCCGGTTTACCCCTGTTCTTAGGCTCTTACCCGATTACTCCGGCTACGGACATTATGCAGGAATTGACAGCCCGCAAAGAATTAGGCATCAAGGTGATGCAAACCGAAGACGAAATTGCCGGCATTTGTACGGCGATTGGCGCTTCTTTCGCTGGAAACCTGGCGGCGACAAGTACTTCCGGACCCGGATTGGCGTTGAAAAGCGAAGCCATCGGGCTGGCGGTAATGGCCGAAATTCCATTGGTAATCATTGATGTACAGCGTTCCGGCCCTTCGACGGGATTGCCGACCAAAAGCGAACAAACCGATTTGGCGCAAGCTTTGTATGGAAGAAACGGCGAAAGTCCCGCGGTCGTCATAGCGGCAATTTCCCCGACCGATTGTTTCGATTCGGCTTTCCTGGCTGCCAAAATTGCACTGGAACACATGACTCCGGTTATCTTATTGACGGACGGTTACATTGCCAACGGTTCTTCGGCCTGGCGTATTCCCGATATGGAAGAATATCCCGAAATCAAACCGCCTTATGTAAGCCCCGAACAAAGAGAAGGATGGACGCCTTATTTGCGTAATCCGGAAAACGACGTCCGCTATTGGGCGATACCCGGAACAGAAAATTTCATGCACCGCATCGGCGGATTGGAAAAAGATACCCAAACGAGCGCCATCAGCACAGATCCCGACAATCACCAAAAAATGGTGCTTCTGCGCCAATCAAAAATTGATAAGATTGCAAATTATATTCCCGAACAGGAAGTGTTGGGCGACAAAGAAGCCGACACTTTGGTTGTAGGCTGGGGCGGCACTTTCGGCCATTTATACGAAGCTGTGGAAGAAGTCGGGAAGATGGGTAAAAAAGTAGCATTCACACATTTTCGCTTTATCAATCCTTTGCCGAAAAATGCGGAGGAAATTTTGCGGAAATACAAGAAAGTGATTGTTATCGAACAAAATTCGGGGCAATTTGCCGGTTACCTGCGTTCGAAAATTAACGGATTCAATCCTTTCCAATTCAACCGTGTCAAAGGACAACCGTTTATTGTTGCCCGTTTAGTAGAAGAAATAATTAAAATAGTTGACGAGTAATGGAACAAACATATCAACCCAAAGATTTCAAAAGTCCGCAATTAGTACGATGGTGTCCGGGTTGCGGCGATTACGGCGTATTGAACAGCTTACACAAAGCGATGTCCGAATTGGGCGTTGCGCCACACAATACGGCGGTTATTTCCGGCATCGGATGTTCTTCCCGTTTGCCGTATTATATGAATACATACGGTTTTCATACCATTCACGGACGTGGCGCCGCTATTGCAACAGGCGTTAAAGTAGCCAATCCGAAACTGTCCGTCTGGCTGGCAACCGGCGACGGCGATAGTCTGGCTATCGGCGGGAATCATTTTATTCATACCGTCCGGCGAAATGTGGACGTCAATATCTTACTGATGAACAATAAGATATATGGTTTGACCAAAGGACAATATTCCCCGACTTCCGACCGTGGCTTTGTTTCCAAATCATCGCCTTTCGGAACGATAGAAGATCCTTTCCGTCCGGCCGAATTGACCCTCGGCGCACGTGGAAATTTCTTTGCCCGCATCATCGACACCGATGTCAAAAACGCTCCCGCCATCTTACTCCAAGCGGCTAAGCATAAAGGAACTTCGGTCACCGAAGTGATTTTGAACTGCGTAATTTTCAACGACGGCATCAATGATAAAATTACCGCCCGCGAAACGCGCGCCGATCGAACCATTTTTTTGCATCATGGGGAAAAAATGATTTTCGGGAAAGACAACAACAAAGGGCTTGTCCGGGATGGCTTCAATCTGAAAGCGGTTACTGTCGGGGAAGACGGTTACACGCTCGACGATGTGTTAACGCACGACGCGAAAACCGCCGATTCAACGCTTCATCTGAAATTGGCGCTCATGGACGGAACAACCTTGCCGGTTGCTTTGGGCATTATCCGCGATGTGGAAGCGCCTGCTTATGACGCTGAAATTGAAGCTCAAATCGAAACGGTAAAGGCTAAAAAGCCGGCTCGAAGTTTGCGGGAATTTCTGATGTCGGGCGACATCTGGGAAGTGAAATAAATGTAAAATGTAAAATGCAAAATGTAAAATGGATAATTAAAAATTACTTTACATTTTGCATTTTACATTTTACATTTTACATTTTGCATTTCATAAGTATCCCCAAGACCTCAGGAAAAATACAATAAAAAAGATAGTTATGCAAGAAAGCAAAGTAGTCAATACCACGATTTGTCCCGAAAGTTCCCCGTCATTTCCCATATTTTTAGCCATAATATAACTTGCAAGAGCCGTCGGCGTAGCAAAAAGACTAATCAACACGCTAAGCTCTATATTCCTGAAACCCAATTGGATACAAATAAATAAAATGACAACCGGAATGATTATCAAGCGACAAACCGTAGCAGCAATCACTTTGTAAATATTGTTCCGCATGCTCCTGAATCTAAATTCGCCTCCCATCACAAAAAGGGCGAGAGGTGAGGCTGTCGCCGCCAATTGCCCAATCGGAAGTTCCACAGAATGAGGAAATTCCAAATGAATCGCCCCGCTCAATATCCCGAAAACACTTCCAAGAAGCAATGGATTGGTAACAATCTCTTTAAGCAATTTTGGAGCGGTAAGGCTGTTATCATCCGACTCGGAATGAAGCGATAAAATGATTACGGCCGCAACATTGTAAAAAGGAATCATAATTCCCATCAGCATGGTAATCGGAGCTACGGCTTCGCTTCCGTACATGCCGGTTGCGACAGGAAGTCCGTAAATCAGGAAATTACTTCTGTAAATTCCCTGAATCATACTGCCCCGTTGTCCTTTTCTTTTAACAGTCAACCCGATAATTATTGCGGAAATAAGAATTACGGCAGTCACGCCCACTATGGAAGTATAAATCAATTTAACGTTTGAGAAATCACCTTTGTAAGATAAACGGATTTCCTGAAAAATCATTAACGGCAACAGGAATTTGAAAACAAAACGGTTCAGTTGCGTCAAAAAAACGTCGGAAACAAAACGGAATTGCCGTATGAAATAGCCGATCGCCATTAAAACAAAAAGCGGAGCGACTACGTTAAAGGAAAATATAAAATTCGTCATACAATCAATGCCTTATAATCCAAAGTCTCTTCTACGATCGCTAAATTTTTTGCATTTGATAAGACGGTTTCCATATCATGGGAAACCAAAACAATAGCTGTTCTTTGGTTGATTTCTTTCAAGATACGGTAAAAGTTTGTTTCAAAACGCTTGTCCACATATGAATTAGGCTCATCTAAAATCAACAATTCGGGTTCGTTCACAATGGCCCTCGCCAATAAAACCCTTTGCAATTGTCCGCCTGAAAGTTCGCCGATAGCCTTTTGGGAAATATTTTCGATCTCCATTTCCCGGATGATTGCACCGACTTTTTCCTTTTTCCCGGATTTCGATTTGTTTTTTGCAGCCATCAGTCCCGACTCAATGACTTCTGACGCCAAAATGGGAAATTTCCTGTCGATCAAATGGATTTGAGGCATATAACCGATCCGGTTTTTTACTTCTTTGTCGAGAAAAACGATCGTTCCGGAAACCGGTTTAAGTAAACCGAGAATCGTTTTCACAAGCGTTGTTTTTCCGCCGCCGTTCGGCCCGACGATTCCCAGAAAATCCTGCTTGTAAATTTTCAGGGAAACATTTTTTAATACGATGTTTTCATCGTACCCGACAGTGATGTTTTGTATGTCCACCAATACCTTATTCATCGGCCAAAGCTTGGGCTATGCGTATCATTTCCTCGTTCCAATCGTAGGTCAAAGGATTGATGCCGACCAATTTACATCCGGTTTCGCGGGCGATGGCTTCCGCGTTTTTCCGATCAAACTCCTGTTGCACAAAAATGGTTCCGATTTGCAGGTTTTTCACCGTTTCGACCAATTCTTTTAAGTGTTCCGGCGAAGGTTCTTTTCCGTCATTTTCAATGCAATATTGGACTAAACCATAATCCCGGGCAAAATAACTCAGCGCCGGATGATAAATGACAAATGCTTTCCGGGAAGACGATTTCAGAATATCCGTAATTTTTTCGTCCGTTTCTTTGATTTGAGCGGTCAGTTGCCGGTAGTTTTCCGTATAAATCGCTGCATGGCCGGGATCAATTTCCTGCAAAGCCTCGTACATGTTTTTCGCAATCGTCAGAGCTTCCCGCGGCGAGCTCCAGATGTGCGGATCCGTTTTCCCGTGATGATGCCCTTCATGTGCATGAGCGTCGATTTCTATCAACGAGACGCCCTTGCTGTTATCAAAAAACTTCACTTGCCGATGATTCGCTTTGAGTTTGTCTATCCAAGTTTCTTCAAAGCCAATGTAACCGATACAAAAATAAGCCTTTGAACGATCCAAACCGGTCAATTGGACAGGACTCGGATCGTAAGTTTCGGGGCTTGTTCCCGGAGGCACCATTGTTTCGACGATAAAAAACGTGTCGGCTAATTGGGAAGCAAAATAGCGTTGCGGTTCAATGGTGACCGTTATGCGATTTTCCTGTTGATGCGTTTTTACGCAGGAAAAGAGGGGTAAACTGATTATAATGAATAGGAAAAACTTATTTTTCATGTTTGCTATATTTCTAAAAGATTTGCAAAAATACGAAAAATTTTATGATTACCTGCTATGCTTGCTTCAAATTATGGATGCATTAGCGCAACGATTGTGTTTTCTTTATCAATGAAAAGCTGGTTTTTTAACTCGGATAAATCGTTAAACGTCCGGTTTTCCCGAAGGAATTTTACGAACTCCAGGTGGAGCGTTTTTCCGTATAAATCGCTTGAAAAATCAAGAATGTGTACTTCCGTGCGCTGTTCGCCGTCCGAAACCAGCGTCGGCCGTTTGCCGATATAAGCCATTCCTTGATATTTTGCCGTTCCGATATGTACCCAAACGGCATAAATGCCTTCCTTCGGAATGGCTTTGTTTTTGTCGTTTATGTCGAGGTTGGCGGTAGGAAATCCTATTTCCCGTCCTACTTGATTCCCTTCGACAACTTTGCCTTCCAGGCTGTAATTGTACGACAGCAGCCGGTTGGCTTCTTCCGGGCGGCCTTCAGCCAATTGCTTCCGGATCAGCGTTGAGCTGACATGTCCGGCAAGGCCCGGTAATTCCAGCGCCTGAACGACTTTCAGTCCGTAATCCTGTCCGTATTTCACGTAATCGGAAAAACCTTCAGCCCGGTTTTTTCCAAAACGATGGTCATATCCAATCAGCAATTGCTTGACACATAATTTTTTACACAAAATATCCGAAATAAAATCCTGCGCACTGAGTTGGGAAAGTTCCTTTGTGAAATCAATTAAATAGCAGAAATCAATGCCCAAAGCGGACAAGAGGTTGAGTTTTTCGTCCGGCGTACTGAGCTGTGCGGGTTTGTATCCTGTCTGCAAGACGAATTGGGGGTGTTGCCTGAAAGTGATTATGGCAGATGGTAAGCCTTCGGAAGCGGCGAGTTCTTCTAATTGCTTGATGAGAAACCGGTGGCCCGAATGAACGCCATCGAAAAAGCCGATAGTGGCGGCTACTTCAACTCCTCCTTCAGGGGGCCCGGGGGTAAAATAACGAATAATCATAATTTAAAAATTTAACGGGCAGGGATTTTAATTTCTGCAGTTAACGGATATTTCAGATTCTGCCAAGCGGTCAAATCCGCTTCGGCGGCCCCGATTTTCAGTTTTGCTCTTATTTTCAGCGGGATATGATTTTTGTCGTCGCTAACCCAGATTTCCATCGCATTTTTGGTTTCGTTAAAAGCCGCATCGCCGATGTCAACCATCAGCCGATAGGTTTTGTATTTAACGGATTCACTTTTTTCGAGGATGGCTTGGCCTTTGAAATGTACGGCAATGTTTACTCTATTTGTTCCGACAAAACTTGAGATGCGAAACGTTTGGTTTTGCGTCAGCTTCGAGTAATCCAAGGCGCGTGCAAATGCAAAGATACTCAGTATATCGTAGCCGGCATTGTCGGAAACAAGCGTTGTATCAAATTTCGTCGTTTCCGCATTTTGTCGCCGTACCCTGACTTTTGTATAATTTGTATCATGAGCGATGATAAATACTTCTTCCCGGAAATGGGTTTTCCCTTCGTTGATTTTACGGAGATGATAAAGCGGTTCGAGATCAGTATTCACGTGCGAAAACAAGGAATCCCGGATTTTGAATATCCCATCGAAAAAAGAACTTGTCCTGAAATCCAAAGTCGTTTTATAAGTGTTGTTATTTTCATACGAACTTTCTCTGATAGCGTAATTGGCAGTTCCTGCTTTCATCATGACCAAACCCCATTTGAACCGGATGTTATATTTTAGTATTTCCCCTTCTTTGAAAGGAGCGTCTTCGGCGTAAACCGAAGAAATACATAAAAATAAGGCTAATAATGGGAATATTCTTTTCATTTTTCTATCGCGTTGTATTTTGTTGAATCATTCGGGTAGAACTTCCGCCTGCGGGTGCGTTCATCCGGTTAGAACCGGATTGATTTGTATTATTCCTTTGCTGATTCCTGCCGGTTTGTTCGCTTCGTTTCGGCTTCTTTTGCGCCGGTTTATTTTTTGTTATATCCAAAGGTTTTTGTTTGTCTACCGGAATTTCCCGGATATTCCATTCACTTTCCAAATCCGTGTTTTTACGCGGAAGTTCAATGAGGTTGGGATAATAATACACTTTTTCCGGTTGTAGATGATTCTCATAATTGCCGGTATCCCATTTCCCGTTTCCATTGGCGTCTTCGATATAGCGCAGGTAATATTTGCCGGTGTTCATGTTTTCAAAGATAAGTTCGCCGTCATACAATGCGGAAGTTCGGACCACTTTATCCGAACTGTTTAGTAATTCTCCGAATCCGGGGCCTTCCACGCCCATGATTTTCATGTAAATATTGACGTATTCTTCCGCTTCTTTGAACTTAAACACAACGGCTGTTGAATCGTTCCATTTATCATAAATACTGAAAATAGCGGCAGAATCGACAATAATCTGAAATTCCCGGCCGTAGGCCCAATCGTTGTTGATATAGAAGATACGCGGATTCAGGGTGTCGCCGGTTATCGGGAAAACGCGGCTTTCCCACAAGGTATCTACTTTCTGTTGTATCCTGATCTTTTTCGGGTCAAATTCCTGAACCGGTTCGGAAAAAGTAACTTTCAAGGTATCGAAAATATCGGCTGTATTTTTTAGAGAAAAATCTATTTTAAGAAAATCAATGACTTCGGCTTCCTTTTCTTTCTCTTTTTTACTTTTTTTTGTGGGCGCTTCTTTTCTACGGATAAAACGGAGCGTATCCGTGATCGGCGATAAATTAAACAAGGTATCGGTTTGCAAGTAATCGACTTCCAGCCGGATTGTATCTCGCTCGTACAACAACGAATCGCTTATCCAGTAAATGATGTCTTTTTTGTCCGGCGAATATTCGGGAATATACCAGTTTTCGCGGATATTTTCGATACTGTCTTCTTTCAGGAGGAAAAGCGCCGGCGGCAAACCTTGACCGGAGTTGAAATGAAAAACGAGTTGATTTTGCACCGGCCGTTCCGTCTTGGAAAGATATTGGGTTTCAAAATTTTCCTGAAAAAGGAAAAGTGTAATGTCGTCGGGGGTAAATCGCGTATAGTGAACTTCTTTGATTGTATCGACGGTCAAACTGTCCACCCAAGTCGTATCCATCCGGATGGCCGGCTCGAAAGACGGCACAATCAGGGAATCGTAAAACGCAATTTCTTCCGTTTTCTGGTCGAACCGGTAATTGCGGTTCATGTCTTTCAGCGCGAAAAGCCGGTAATTTCCCGGCGCCACGTTGCGGATACCGAATTTCCCGCGGTCGTTTGTCATCGTAGTTCGCACAAAAGGCAGAGAAGTAAAAGCCGAATCCTCCGGATTGGAATGAATCCCGACGATAATATTCGGTTGAGGCTCCAGGTTTTCGGCATTGAGCAATAAACCGGAAATCATTAACGAATCAATTATGTCGCCGGTCGAAAAAGCAAAAGCGAAACCTTCCAAAGGATTTTTTTCGTTATTATCCACGATTCCGTTGGTGAAATCAAATGTATAAGTTGTATTGGCAATCAGGGAATCTTTCAGTTCCACCGAGATTTTTTTACCGATAGCCCGTATCACGGGCATTTGTTTTTGAGGCGGTGTGATGATTACTTTTTCCGAAGGTTTTTCGATACTGATGTATTCGTCAAATAACAATTCGATTTTATGTCCGTCGAAATGCGTGGCATCGGCAACCGGAAAACTTTTGATAAAGCGGGGAGGCGTTTCGTCGTAATCTCCGCCTTCGGGAGAACCGAGGCTTGCGCAGGAATAAAAAAAGAAGAATGAGAATAATAAAATGCCGGAAAAGACTGCCATGACAAGTTTGACCGTCCATTCCCCGAATAACCGGATGAAATTGCGACAGGGTGTATTATTTTTTTGATTCATTGCCTTTTATTTTTTTCGATTGCAAAAATACAAAGATTAGAGCAATAAATTCAATGATTTAAAGATTTAATGATTAATTTAGCGATTTGAATTTTTAAATCGCTAAATTCTTAAATTTATGGAAAGATATTTTATCTATTTGTCATACAACGGAGCGAACTATTGCGGTTGGCAAAACCAACCCAATGGTGTTTCCGTACAACAAAAGATAGAAGAAAGTTTACGCATTCTTTTACGAAAATCTGTTTCGATTATCGGCGCCGGGCGTACCGATGCAGGCGTTCATGCCCGCATGATGGTTGCTCATTTCGATTGGGCCGGTTCGGCAGACCTGATGGTCAATGATCCTGTCGCGGTCGGTGATCCTGTCGAACTGACCGGCAAATTGAATCGTATTTTACCGTCGGATATTTCCATTCATAAAATAATCCGTGTTTCACCCGAAGCGCATGCCCGGTTTGACGCCGTTTCGAGGACTTATCAATATTATATTTCTTTCCGGAAAGACCCTTTCGATTATCCTTTCCGCTACCGGATCGACCGTCCGTTGAATTTCGACAAGATGAACGAAGCGGCTTCCGTCCTCTTTGAATATGCCGATTTTACGAGTTTCAGCAAGTTGCACACGGATGTAAAAACCAATCTTTGCCGGATTATTCGGGCCGAATGGACGCAAAGCGGCGATGTTTGGGTATTTACCATTACGGCCGATCGTTTTTTACGGAATATGGTTCGCGCTATTGTCGGCACTTTGTTGGACGTCGGGCGAGGAAAGGTGTCGATTCGGGATTTCAGGAATATTATCGAATCGAAAGACCGGGGCAGAGCAGGGATTTCCGTTCCGGGGAATGCTTTGTTTTTGACGCATATTGATTACCCGCCGGGGATTCCTCGATAACTCTTCGGGGACATGCCGGTCATCCGTTTGAAATATTTCCCGAAAAACGACTGATTGGGAAAATTCAGCTCCTCGCTGATTTGCTGTATAGTCATGTTCGTAGCCCGAAGCCGCGACTTGGCTTCCAAAATCACATAATCGTTTATCCACTCGAATGCCGATTTGCCGGTCATTTTCTTGATAACAACGGATAAATGTTTAGGCGTCAGGCACAGCTTGCCGGCGTAGAAGCTCACCTCGCGCGAATCTTTATAGTGCTGCAATATCAGACGGTAAAACGAATCAAACAACTTGTCCTTTTTGTCTTTTTGAATGGTATACTCCTCCCGCAGGTGGTTGAAATTGTTGATGCCGTAGAAAAAAGCTTGCGACAGCAGGCGTAGCATTTCCATGCGGTACGGATTGGAGGTTTGTTGCGTTGTCCTTTTCAATATGTGATAATAACCCTGCAAATGCGTCATTTCCGCATCACTCAGATGTATTACCGGATTTGTCCTCAGGTAAAGGAATACGGGAATCACGTCTTTCATGCTCAATTCGATGTTTTCGGTAAAACGCCGCGACATGACGATGAGCAGCGCCGAAAAATCATCGCTCCGGTAAGTATATTGCAGGATTTGCCCCGGCATGATGATGATAAAATCGTTGGCGGCGTAACAGCATGGCTTCAAATCGACACTGCCTTCCGCATAACCTTTCAGGCAAATGGTTGCCACAGCTTCATCGACTTTGGTAGGATAATCGAAAAACGGCACCTTGCTGATGTCATCAACCATAATAAAATCCTCGCCGGCACACTCTACCGAAAGCGTTTCCCGCACGGCGTCAAAGTCTATACCGGCTATTTCCCTTTTCGTATTTTTCTTTATCATTCATGCGCATTTTAGACCACAAAGGTAATCCTATTTTGCATAATACAAAAATTTTTCGGGCTTTTGGAACAATATCCTGACAAAAGCAAAATATCTCATCCATTATCCCCGTTGGATTTACCGTTCATCGAAAATTTCCCGTACTATTGCGACAAAGACGACCCGATTCCCGGCCCGGAAGTTACCGGTTGAACAAAAACCTGTTTTTTAGGGCTTAACAAAGAAATTTTTCGTACCTTTGCAAAAATTTTTACTTTGGAGAAATTGATTTTAAAAGAGTTATTTGCTTCACATCCGCAGGTTAAAACAGCTTTATCGTTGTCAAGGCAATCCCAAACGCCACTTTTCTTATCCGGATTACACGGTTCGGCCGGAAGTGTAGTTTCTGCAACTCTTTTCTCGGAATCTTCCTGTCATTTCCTCTGCATTTTGAACGACTTGGAAGAAGCCGGCTATTTCTATCACGATTGTTGCCAAGTATTAGACGACGAATGCGTATTGTTCTTTCCTTCGGGATTCAAACGAAACATCCGCTACGGACAAAAAGACCTTGCTAATGAAATCTTGCGAACGGAAGTCTTAGGCCGCCTGAGTGTCGGCGAAAAACCATATCTGATTGTGACTTACCCTGAAGCATTGGCCGAAAAAGTCGTTTCCGGAAATATGCTCCAAGCCAATACGCTGACTATTTCACAAGGGGAAAGAATCAATACCTCTTTTGTAGAAGAAGTTTTGGAATCATACGGATTTGAATGGGTAGATTATGTATATGAGCCGGGGCAATACGCTGTCAGAGGCTCTATTATCGACGTTTTCTCTTTTTCCAACGAATATCCTTTCCGCATCGACTTTTTTGGCGACGAGGTGGAAAGCCTCCGTACTTTCGATGTAGAAACTCAATTATCCCAAGAAAAATTGACTTCCATATCTATTATTTCCGTGCAATCGGGCGACCGCGAAACAACTCTTTTCTCTTACTTGAACGCAGATTCCCGCCTGGTTTTTCGCAATGAAGAATGGGTTTATGAACGAATTGAAGGCATTTGGAACGAAGAGCCGATTCTCACTAATGAGGAAACTTTCCAATCGCTCGCCGAAATACGACTTTTACTTACGCCGGCGAATATTATTAAGGAGTGGACTTGTAAATTTGGAAAAATACATTTAGCTACCCTCCCGCCCCCTGAAAGGGGAGTGGTGGGCAGTGATATTGATAATTGTGCCGCAACAAAGCTCTCTCTTCGAGTGGGAGTGGAGGAGCGTTTCCAAACCGAACCCCAATTCTCTTTCCATAAAAACTTCGACCTGGTCGCCTCTACTTTCAAAGAAAAAATGGAAGAAGGCTACCAAATCTACATTTTGAGCGACAACGAAAAACAAATCGCCCGAATCCGTTCTATCTTTGACGATCGAAACGACAATATTGTTTTCACGCCTGTCCTGACAACTTTGCACGAAGGATTTATCGACAAAACTTCACGGATTTGCCTGTTTACCGACCATCAGTTATTCGACCGTTTTCATAAATACAATCTAAAATCCGAACGAGCGCGTTCGGGGAAAATCGCTTTGTCTTTGAAAGAATTACAGCAATTCCGGCAAGGCGATTATATTGTGCATATAGACCACGGCGTCGGCAAATTCGGCGGATTGGTACGCGCTGAAATCAATGGAAAAATGCAGGAAGTCATCAAATTGATTTATCTGAACGACGACATTATTTTCGTCAGTATCCACGCGTTGCACAAAATTTCCAAATACAAAGGCCGGGACAATGAACCTCCGCGTTTGAACAAACTGGGTTCGGGCGCCTGGGAAAACCTGAAAGAAAAGACCAAGAAAAAAGTCAAAGATATTGCTAAAGACTTAATTTTGCTCTATTCCAAACGGCGGGAAGAAAAAGGTTTTGCTTTCTCGCCGGATACTTACTTGCAGAAAGAATTGGAAGCGTCCTTTGTTTATGAAGACACACTCGACCAATTAAAAGCGACCAACGAAGTCAAACAAGACATGGAAAATCCCCGTCCCATGGACCGTTTGGTTTGCGGCGACGTCGGCTTCGGAAAAACGGAAATAGCCATTCGGGCGGCCTTTAAGGCGGTCGTCGACGGAAAACAAGTCGCCGTCTTGGTTCCCACTACCTTATTGGCTTATCAACATTACCATACGTTTAAGGAAAGATTGGAAAATTTACCGGTTACGGTGGATTATCTTTCCCGTGCAAGAACCACGAAAGAAACGAAGGAAATCCTTCAAAACCTGAAAGAGGGGAAAATAGAAATATTGATAGGCACGCATCGGATAATAAGCAAAGATATTGTATTCAAAGATTTAGGCTTATTGATTGTCGACGAAGAACAAAAATTTGGAGTAAGCGTAAAAGAAAAGCTCAAACAACTGAAAACCAATGTCGATACTTTGACTTTAACCGCTACGCCCATTCCCCGCACATTGCAATTCAGCCTGATGGGCGCGCGCGATTTATCGAATATTTCGACGCCTCCGCCCAACCGTTATCCGATTCAGACCGAAGTACATCGTTTCGGCGGGGAAATTATTCGCGAAGCCATTAATTTCGAAATGAGCCGTAACGGTCAGGTTTTCATTATCAATAACCGGATTTCCAACTTGAAAGAATTAGCCGATTTGGTTCACAAGGAAGTTCCCGACGCCCGCATTGCCATCGGTCATGGGCAAATGGAGCCGACAGACCTGGAAGAGATGGTTATGGATTTTGTCAATTACGAATACGATGTGCTGATTGCCACGACCATCATCGAAAACGGCATAGATATTCCCAATGCCAATACGATTATCATAAACAATGCCCACCATTTCGGACTAAGCGATTTGCATCAGTTGCGCGGACGCGTGGGACGCAGCAACCGCAAAGCATTTTGTTATCTGCTCTCGCCTCCGTTGCGCCTTTTAACTCCCGAAGCCCGCCGGCGCCTGCAAGCCATTGAGAATTTTTCGGAATTGGGAAGCGGAATCCATGTCGCCATGCAGGATTTGGACATTCGTGGAGCCGGAAATATGTTAGGAGCCGAACAAAGCGGATTCATTGCCGATTTAGGTTACGAAACTTATCAGAAAATCCTCAACGAGGCTGTACTCGAACTGAAAAATGAAGAATTTTCCGATTTGTACAAAGACGAAAATGCCGTTGATACCGGCGAAAATTACGTGAACGATACAAATGTGGAGAGCGATTTGGAACTGCTTTTCCCTGCTTCTTACATTCCCAACGATTCGGAACGCATCTTGCTTTACAAGGAATTGGACGGTATGGAAAACGAACGCGACATCGAACAATTCCGGAACAAATTGCTGGATCGTTTTGGGAAAATTCCCCAACGAGGTGAAGAATTGATTCGGATTGTACGGCTACGGCATCTCGCGAAGAAATTAGGCGTTGAGAAAATTTCCTTGAAAGTCGGGAAAATGATGATTTTCTTAGTATCCCAAGCCGATTCGGCCTATTACCAAAGTGAAGCTTTCGACAAACTGTTGAAATTTATTCAAAAGAATTACAAAAGGACGCAATTGAAAGAGCAGAATGGGCGGCGTTCGGCGGCGGTTGCCGGCATTGATTCGGTTGAGAAAGCGGTTCAGGTTTTGGAGGAAATTACCGATATGTAATTTTACCCGGTGATTCCGGATAAAATTGTTTTTTCCAACGCGATGTTAAAATATTTCCTTGATATTTATTTGCAAATAAGAAAATAAGTATTACCTTTGCAGCGCTTTTAGCGAAAAACGAAAGGGCGTTTAGCTCAGCTGGTTCAGAGCATCTGCCTTACAAGCAGAGGGTCGGCGGTTCGAATCCGTCAACGCCCACTTCAAAAATCAAGGACTTACGATAAGAGGTAAGTCCTTTTTGTTTTGTGTGTACATGCAATTTGCATACAAATAAATCCTTATTCCAATTTTATTTTTCTAAACCGTTCATTCAGTTCCTTAATCCGTTCAATCAGTTTATCGAATGATAAAGAACTTCCGTAAATCATATTTTTCTGCATACCCTCATAATCTACTTTCCACAAATCAATTACATCCAAAGGGGGGACAAAATTGATTTTTTCAGGAATATGTAGTTGTATAATCAACCTCTTTCATTTTTGTCAAAGTACTGCGATGCGCAACAATAGCGTTGTACAACTCACTGTCGTTCAAGGCTTCTATCGCAAAGTCTGTGTCCATCATCTTTTCTAAATCATAGATGTGGCGCGACATACGGTTTACCCGAATTGCTTCTGCCGGTTTCTGAAATTCTTCGTGTAAAAGAAAGGCTTTTTCAAGAAATGTGCGTTGAGGAACAACCGTCGGAACAGTAAAGTCGTCGTCTGCAAAACTTGCATCGGGGTAGTTATCAGATATGATTGAGCGAATTTGAACATTATCACTTGGTTCGGTTAATGAACGTGCGCCTATTTCAATTAGGACTTTATCGCGAATATAATTTGAACCGAATAGCGAATCATATTTGATTTCAATAATTTGCGGGTCTTTGGTGGTATCAGTTGTTTCTTCAACAAAAACAGAGTAACCGCTTATCCCTGCTTCTTGCAACTTTTTGTCAAGTTCGTCCTTCAACTGTCCGCTAATGTAAGCACAAGATGCACGCCTCAAATTATTGATTTGCTTCTTGCTTAATGCTCTTTCAAAGCCAAAGAACTTTCTATCTATCGCAATATCAATATCTTCCGAAAAGCGTTCTATCAAATTCCAAGCCTTACTCAAAGATGTACCACCTTTGAACACAATGTGATCAGCGCATTCGCACTGAAACAATGCTCGCAGCATGGCAGTAACCCACCAGTCTTTTTCTATTGCATCCGATGAGAGTTTAGTTTTAGAAGCAATATCTTCGATGATGAAAATACGTCTATCCTTGTCTGTGTTAAGCCATTTATTCATATATCAATCGTTTGTGAGTTTAATTATTATATCAGTAATCCATTGAGGAGCAATATGAGCATCTTCATGTACTACTTCTTTTGTTTCTAACTTGACAGTTTCTTTCAATTTCAGGAGAATATTATTATTTATATTATCTTTCCCTATTTCTTTCAATGCGGCAACTATCAAAGGGGTTATTTTACCCTTAAATGTGAAATTTTTGGGTGCAATTTTCTTAAATACAATGATTTGGTTACCAATAGATATTTTTCGAGGAATACCATCTGTATAGAAAACAACTTTCATTGGCACTTGAGTTGAAAGTCCTAATTTATTCAACGCATATAAACCTGTTGGTAATAATCTCGATTTGTCTCTAATAGCGATAGCTTTTGCAATACGCTCTATTGAAGGGAATAAAACACCTAATTCTTTATCTATGAAAGGGAATAAATATACTCCTTTAGATAAGCGAATAATTGTCCCTTCTTTACAAATGCGAGAAAGAGCTTGCCTGACAGATTCGCTGCTTCCAAGAAAATCAAATTTCTCAGGGAAAAAGATTGTCCCTTGAGAAAATCTCGAAATAATGCTTAATACCTGTTTATGAACTGATTGCATAAAATATATTCTTAAATTCTGTCACAAAAATAGTCGATTTTTGTGACATCTCAATCCTCTTTTACTACCCCTGCATTTTTTGCTTCGTTGAACAATGCCCCCTCGAAAGAAAAATTACCTTCTTCGACCAGTGTACGAACAGTGGTTTCCCCTTTTTCAAAGGAATTTTTAATGTCCGAACGAATTTCAATGAATCTTTTACTCTTGGTTTCAGCCAATGCCGACCATTCCTCTTGGCTCAATTCTTTACCTGTGTTGTAATACCGCTGTACACGATTATACACCACTTGAATTTTTACCGGAAATAATCCCGATTGTTTTTTTCTGCGTGCATCCAATACTGTCAGTACGGAAATGCCATCTTTTGAATACTTAAACATAGCAATTTATATTCTGCATGTACAAAAAAAGTGTACATGCCATTTACATTGAAAGACTTTGGAAATTCACCCAAAAACAAATTTTATATGCCAGGTATTATGACTCTCCCGATAAATTTCACCTGATTTATCAAATTTCCGCCAAGTTGATATCCGACATAGAACGGTCAATAATGTTTAACTTCCCTTCCGACGGCTCTTTATAAGCGTTTGTCGCTTTGAAATACTCATTGAGTTCATCAAAATTATTCCCAAAAATATTGTTTGAAAAATATTGAAGTTTGTCCATTACTCGAATATATGTATCCGGCTCTTTCCGGTTAGTAAATTTTTTTAACGACATAATGTAATCTTCCCTATATACGGTCGGAACAATTATCCGGGACAGCCCGCTTTTGAACAATTCGGCATTGCCCATAATTCGCGAAATTCTTCCGTTACCATCTGCAAATGGGTGTACTTCCGAAATCATAAACATCAAGAATATGGCTTTCGCCATAGGGTCTGTTAATGTGGCGTAGTACTTAAAACCTTGCCTTAAAGTTCCCTCAACCAAAGTAAAATCTACAAATTCAGTGTTTCCGGCTCGGTTATTCTGAACTTTAAACTCACCGGCATTCACTTCTTCTGCTCTACCCAGCATCATTGTTAAGTGTCGGCGTTTAAGAATTGAAATCAAATCTTCGGCAGTTGCGGGCGTGATGCTCATTTCATAACTATTTGATACAATTTGAAATGTGCCTAAAATATCATGCGAATCTTTAATCCGTTTTGGAATGGCAATCCCTGTATCAACGATTTTTTTTGCATCTTCAATTGTAAATTCCGTACCTTCAATATAGTTTGAAAAGTAGGCCTCAAAGAAAGAAAACAAGCGGAACGAATCTTCCGATGTATTTTTATCCGGTCGTTCCGGAAAATAGTAATCTTTCAATTTGTCGTAAAGAATTTCAAACAATTCAACTCGTCCGGTGTCAAAAGGTATTCCGGTTGCTCTTGCTTTGGCTACATCAGAACTTAAAACGTCGGCATTATGTGTGTTCAATAATGCTGAAATAATGTTGTTTAGTTTACTAAATTCATCATTGAAGTCCAATTGCACAGCAATTTCGCGAGCTTTATCTCGAAATTTATTGATACCTTCTTTGCCTTCTCTAATGATAATCTTTTCCAATTTATCTTCAATCAATTCAATAGGAAATGTTTTCGATTCACCGCCTTTTTTCCTTGAACTTTGCATATTTTCAAGAATCCAACGCCATTCTGACGAAGCATATATACCACCCAAATTCACATCGGACTCCAATGCCGACTTTCCTTCCATTACATTCAATATTATGCCTTTCAAATCAGTTATTTTCTTGGTGTAATTGCTTGTGATGAAAAAATTGCCGGTTTCGGTTGGGCGTAATTCCGAAGCGCTCCGATGACTGATTACTGCGTTTGGAAATCGCCATTTGAGTATATCAAAAAAATGACGTTTAATGATATATTCCGCCGAATCCCGCAAATTAGTAGTGTAGATTCGCGGGGCTATTTTTTTGATTTTCCCTTCCTTTTCTGCTTTTGTAATCTGATACGATATGTTCTTATCTGAGGACGAAAAGACAATTTCTTGTCTGAAATCTATGGTATCTGCCATTGGAATTTTTTCTATTATAAAATTGATTTGAGTGCAAAATTAGGAATTTTTTCCATTATAAGCCTCGTTTCTTGGAATTTTTTCCACGCTATCAGAATCCTTTTTGCACTTCCATATTTGTATTAACTCACATTGCAGCTTTTCCGCCTCAATCTGTTAAATTTCAGTTAAAAACAGACAGTTTATGATTGGAATTTTTCAAATAAAAATCGTAAGCTATTGAAAATCAGGAGTTCAATTTTTCAAAGTTTGCAAAACTCCGTTTTGTAGTACACAGGGAGTATTGATTATCAAACAGTTAGAAAGCACCTTTATGCCGATGATGATTTTTCCGACAACCGGATAAACAGTATCGGTATTACTGCTTTTCTCATTTTTCTTTTCCCGTTTGAGATAAAACGATACCTTCAAATTTTCGTTCATAAACTCACAATTTTAATGAGTCGAATACGAACGTATCTTGTGGAAAAGTCTGCGTAAAGTTTTCCCCAACATCCCGAAAAGCGAACGTCAGCGGGTTCATTTCCGTACAATTCACCATTCATTCCGTATAATTTTACATTCTCTGACAGGCAATTATGGATAACTTTGCAAAATCTTCAATAATTACAAATGAAAAAGACACTGATTTTATCCATCCTGCTATTGAGCATGACATCCGTTTTTGCCCAACGGCAATCCGAACGCCTCGACAGGGGGCTGGTCGCCATGCCCAAATCGTCGAGCCAAATTTATGTTTCCTGGCGGCATCTTGCCACTGACCCCGACAATACCGGATACAACGTTTATTACAAAACATCGGCAAACGGTTCGCTTACCAAGTTGAACGCAACGCCCGTCACAACCGGAACAAACTATACGGCAAACCTGAATACGGCTTCAAACGCTTATACATTTGTTGT
>JAISWH010000066.1 GCA_031271125.1 Dysgonamonadaceae bacterium | reverse complement strand
ACATCAAACACCGGACGGATGGCCGCCGGACAAAATTCATGGATTTGTTGAAAGATGCCGTATTGGGAAGAATGGAAGACGCCGACCGGAAACCGTCGCGGAAGTAATTGAGGAAAAGTACGGACAGGGGAGGCATATCAGCCTGTTTGTCCGTGCATCCGTTTTGGAAGATTGCGGATAAAGATGTATCTTTGCAGTCTCAAAAACAAACCGTTCCGACATGACAATTCAGGAAATAAAAAGACTTCGCGAAACGGAGGATAAGGTAGAATTTAAGGAAGCAAAGCGGGATTTCAGTTTTGCAGGAGGCAATCATGCTGACCCCAGAGAACGGCGTAAATGCGTACTTGGATACGTGGTTGCCTTAGCTAATGAAGGAGGCGGGTATCTTGTTTTTGGTGTCAGGGAAAAGAAAGAATTGCCGCACGAAATTGTTGGAACAGCCTTTGCAGAGGGAGAAACCGGCAAACTGGAAGACGAGATATACAAACGCCTGTCCATCCGTGTTGAAATTGAGGAATTGTACGATGACGGCAAGCGGGTTCTGGTGTTCAAAATACCAGTCCGGCCTGTCGGCTCTCCCCTGAATTTTGAAGGAGTTCCTTTAATGCGCATTGGCGACAGCCTGCATGCGATGTCGAATGATGAACTTTTCCGTATCCTTTCCGAACGCGAGCCGGATTTTTCCGCTACGATATGCGAAGGACTGACTTTTGAGGATTTGGATGCGGAAGCCATTGCAGTAATGAAGGAACGCTACGCTATAAAACAGAAAAACCCTGCATTTAAAACTCTGCCTGATATGCAGATCCTTTCTGATTTGGAATTAACCGAAAAAGATAAATTCAATTATGCAGCTTTGCTGTTACTCGGTACACGGAAAGCCCTGCGAAAACATCTGCCTAATGCGGCGGTTACAGTCGAATACCGATTAAACCATTCGATGATTCCATACACGGCGCGAAAGGAATTTCAGGAACCGCTTTTTACGGCAATAGACAAAATTTGGGCTTATATTGACCAGCCAGCAAGCAATCCGTTGTTGCACATTCAAAATAAATTCAACATATATGATATTAAGAGTTTTAATGAAATCGTTATCCGGGAAGCGGTTATAAATTCATGTGTGCATAGAAGTTATGCCTTTTCCGATGATGTGTTTATAAAACAGTATCCTGATGAAATTATCATCACCAATGCCGGCGGTTTTCCTCCGGGCGTATCAAAAGAAAATATCCTGACAGTTAACAGTCGTCCACGCAGTAAACGATTGACGGAAGTATTGCAAAAAACCGGGTTTATTGAGCGTTCGGGGCAAGGTGTTGACAAGATGTTTTCCCTGTGTATTATGGAAAGTAAACCATTGCCGGATTATTCCAATACCGACGCTACACAGGTCGATTTGCGCCTGAAAGCCAAAATCATAGACGGCTCATTTTATCTGTTTCTCAATAAAGTCCAAAGTGAAAGAAAAGAAGAATTGAATGTATTTGAATTACTTACTTTGAACAACATCCGTCAGGGCATTTCAACCGGTCTGCATGAAGCATCGGTTGAAAAGCTACAGCGTGAAGGATTGATAAAATCGTTGAGTTCGGCTGACAGAAAATATGTTTTGAGTGATTTGTATTATGAGTTTGCACAACAACCGGCATACATTAAAGAATACAGAGTAAGTGATTTACAGACAGTCGCAGGTTGTTTTGAAAAGGCAAAAGAGGTGTATATGAAAGATTTTGTTGTTGCTTTCAACAATCAATTATCACGTGAACAGGTTCGTCATCTTATTGCAAAATTAGAGCAGGGAAAACTTTTGACTGTCATTAAAGCACAAAAATATACTCGATATACATTGAATGGTGATGTTATTAACCCAAACGAAAACATCAGTTCTCAATTTATTGAAATATTATCTAAGTAATAAATTCAATTCCCCATAAAAATGTTCGTTTTCCCCATAAGAAGTGGTTTTGTGAACTCAGACAATTAATTAATTGATTTATAATTAGAATATTATCATCGAAATTCAATTCCCCATAAGAACGCTTTTAATTCGCCATAGAAGCCCCAAAGAACCTTCAAAAACGGCTCTTTGGGGTTATTTTATCACTCTTACTCCTTTTTAATCAAGTGTTTCAAGTCCGGATCGTTTTCAATTCGCTTTAATTCCTCTGCCACAATCTGTTTTACATCGGTTTTGATTTGATTGTAGTTGTGGTCTATAACCTGCTGCATCACGTCGTTTCCTTCATCGTCCGTAAATTCGGCAATGACAGGAATTTTCCTGTAAGCCTTTGTTTCACGGGCGACGGCTTCGTTATCAACCACAATTTCGGCATGGAAAATCTTTTGTTCTATCCGTTCATCGAAGTTATCGGACACCGCGCCAACAAACATACCCTGCGTAAGATTGCTAATCTTGGAAGCCGGAATAAGGCTGTCCAACTGCGTGGAAATAGACGTTGACGTATCCTGCCGGTTAATCGTCATCGACTGTCTTTTTTGCAACACTTTTCCGAACCTTTCCGATAATGTTTTTGCCGATTCGCCGACCACCTGTCCGCTAAAAATATTGCCCACCGTATTTTGTACCACTTTACTTTCCTTATCTCCATAATCCCTGTTCAACTGCGAAAAGTCCTGAAATCCCAAACACACAGCGACTTTGTTGCTTCGGGCAGTCGCTATCAGGTTATCCAGTCCCCTGAAATAAATAGTTGGCAACTCGTCAATAATAACCGAAGATTTGAGTTGTCCTTTCTTGTTGATTAACTTCACTATACGGCTGTTATACAATCCCAAAGCCGCACTGTAAATATTTTG
>JAISWH010000047.1 GCA_031271125.1 Dysgonamonadaceae bacterium | reverse complement strand
CATTTTTTAAGTTTTGACACTTTTTTCAAAAAAACGCATAAATAACTGTAAATCAATAGCTTGCCAAATCAACTTCGTGCTTCCGGTGTCTGTCTCTGTATTGATGACAGACAGCGTTTGTAAATAGCTGATTTTAAGATACTTAAGAGGCCTAATGTTTTACAAATGTTTAACAAATTGTTAAAATAAAAAAATGAGACCCGAAAATATTGCTTGTAAATTATTGATAATAAGATAGATAAGGCCAATTTTCGCCTTTTTTATTATTTAAACAACGCTAAAACAGCTGTGAATCAATAAGTTAAGAGGTGTTCTTATTTAGAATGATTCTAAATAAGGAGGCTGAAAAAGTTTGCAGGACAAAGAAAAGTTATTGCAAGTGGATAGTAATCAATTAGATAGGTCTTAGTAATTTTATGTCGGATTAAAATTCGAAAAATGAAGTGTCTGTCATCAATACAGTGACAGACACTTTTGTTAAATTTTTTTAGTAAACGAGTAAACAAGTTGACGAGTAAACGGGGTATAAAGAGCAGTAACTCGTTTACTCGTCAACTCGTCTACTCATCAACTCATTAATGAAGTGTATCAAAAGTTGCTCATTCATCCTTGAGAATTGAATATTTGAAATCAATCTCAGACAGGTATCCGAATAAATAAAGAATAAAAATACTTTTGATACGGCCTCATTTTAATAAGACCAACCGGGAGTCTTGGTAAGATTAAGATTCTTTTCCGTTTCGGTGCGCGGCACAGGCCAAACGTAAAGGTGGTCGCCAGCCCAAGTATAAGAGAACATATTGGCGCCCCAAATCGTTTCTGATTTGCCGTCGGCGCCGCCTTTGAACTTGGTTTGCTTCCAGGTGCGCCAGCGCATTTCGTCGAAGAAGTTCACCCCCTCGTTCACAAACTCGCGACGGCGTTCGTCGCGCACATAGTTGCGGGCGGCGTCTTTGGCGGCGAAATTAGCGTCCGGGGTGGGTATGCTCACGCGGTCGCGCACGGCCTTCACTTTGGCCTTAGCGCCCTGCAAGTCGTCCAATTCTACCAGCGCTTCGGCCCATAATAGCAGCACATCGGCATAGCGGATAAGCGGCTCGTCAATGGGAACATCTTCGCGGCGGGGCAGATCAGCGCCTTCTACCACAAACTTGCGGTGGAAATAAACGAAGTTATTAGCATCGTCGGTGGCCAGGTCGTTGTTCTTGGTTTTGTCCGGCGTTTGGTTACCGCTTTGTACCGGCCATCGGTAGAATACTTCCAACGCTTCACCCGCTTTGCTATAGCCGTATCCGCCAACAATACCTGCGTAGGGCGTAATCACATTAGCAGCCAGGCGCGGGTCGCGGTTGGCATAGGCTTTCAGAATACGCGCTTCGTTGCCGTAAGCCTTGTATTTACCTTTGGTACTGCCTGCCGCGTTCAATAACTTCTGTACGTTACTTTGTATTGTAACGCTCAGACCCTTTCCATCGCCGGAATTTTTGATGAGGTTGCCTTGGTTATCCAGCGTATCGCGCAGAAAGAACACCGCCCTGTCGGCGGGGGTCAAGGTATTCCATCCGGCAAAATCGGCATCCACGCTTTCCCAGTCAAATGGCGACGCCACGCCGTTTTCCACTTTCTCATACAAATCAACTATGTATGGGGATACCTCAAAGTTGTTCCATCCGTTTGTGGTGCCGCTGTAAACATAGCGGCTACCACAGAGTTTTTGCGCATAATGCCCATATCCCTTATCGGCGGTGTGCGAAATGCGGAATATCATCTCATTGCTGCTTTCGTTAGCTTCGGTAAACAATGCCTTATAGTCGCCGGTGAAGAGGCCAAAGCCGCAATCGTCCACTTTGTCGAAGTCGGCTACTGCTTTCCGGAGCAGGTCGGCGTTAGCTGTTACCGCTCCGTTGTTGCCATACTTAGCCCCTTGCAAGAGGTAGGCTTTGCCGCGCAAGGCGTAAGCCGCCCCTTTGCTCGCCCGGCCGGTGTTGTCCTTATCGGGGAAGTTGGGATCGTTGATGGCGTCGGTGAGGTCTTGAATGATTTGAGTCCACACGTCCGCTTCCGGCGACTGCCCTTGGGTACATTCGTCCACATCAATAGGCTCAAGATACAGCGGCACGCCCAAGCCATCGCGGCCATAGAGTTCGTTAAGCCGCAGGTAGAAGTAGGCGCGTAGGAACTTGGCTTCGGCAATCAACCTTGCCTTTTTCGCGTCCGGTACGAGGCTTCCGGGAATATTGGCAATAGCGTTGTTGGCGCGATGCACACCTTCATATACCCTTTTCCATGTTTCGTTGAAAATATCGGAACCCGGAGTAATATTGCCTTGGAACATGGCTTGATTATCGCGAGGTTGTCCGGTTACTCCCCAGACGTCGAAAGCCCAGGTGCTACCATAGTCGTCGTCGCCGGTATAGCCGGGAAAGCTACCTGCAAAGGGTCCCCATTTTCTCAAAGCGGCATATACGCCGGCTACGCCCTGATCAACCGATTCCTCGGTTTTCCACATGCTTTCGGTAGCAAGGGCATCATAGGGCGCGGTGTCCAACACTTCCGTGCAGGCTGCAAAGTACAGCGCCACGGCTATCAAACTGCTATATAATATTGTCTTTTTCATATTCTATCTTATTATTTTACGGGTTAAAAACTAAGGTTAATACCGGCCGAAAGCAAGCGCGCAATGGGATACAATGCCACGCCGCTACCCAATTCGGGGTCAAGACCCGGATAATTGGTAACGGTGAGCAGGTTTTCGCCCGACACGAAAATACGAAGGTCGTTCATCTTCGCTTTGCTCGTCCACTTCTGCGGCAGAGTGTAACCTATTTGTAGCGTTTTCAGCTTCAAGTAGGAGGCATCGTACAAAAACTGGTCGTTTTCCACGTAGGCTCCGGCGCTTCCGTTGCGCAAGCGGGCGTATTCAGCGGTAAGATTGTTGAGCGGATTGCTCCAGTCGGGGTCGCCGTTGGCGTCCCACGCCACATAGTAGAACTTGGAGGTAGCGTCGGCCGGTAGCGCATCCGTTTGCGTAGTGAGATAGTTGCGGTTTACACCGCGTTCGTGCAGGTAGTAGGAGAAACCGGCGGCGCCCGCCCAGGTCATGCTCAAGTCAAAACCTTTCCATTCGGCCGCGAGGGTAAGCCCATAGTTGTATTTGGGAGCCGACGACTTACCGGTAAATTGACGGTCGTAGCTGTTGCCGTAGTTGCCGTCGCCGTTAAGGTCGGCCATAATATATTCTCCATACCACAATCCACCGCTACGGGCTGTCGTCTTTGAGCCGTTAAACGAATAGCCGGCCGTTTGCATGTCTTGTACCCATTTCAGGTCTTCGGCAGAGCGTATCATACCATCTGCCGGCCCGCCGTTGGGATCAACCGAGCCGTCGGTGTTGTAGTAGCTACCCGTTCCGCGGTAGTGGGTGCGGAGGTAATATTCATCAAAGAGGTGGCCTTCTACCCGCAGGGTTCCGGTTTCGCTGTTTGAGTCGTGGTTAGCCACTTCGCCAATATTGGTTTCGAAAATCCGGTTGCCGTTTTCATCGGTAGTCCATCCTTGTTCCAACTTGCCCAAATATTTCACCACTTTATTCTGGTTGTAGGCAAAGTTACCGCTGATAGAGTAGTTCACGTTTCCTATTTTATCGCGCCATCCCAGGGTAATCTCTACGCCGCGGTTCTGCATGTCGGAAGTATTTCTGGTGGGCGCGCCGGCCATCCCCATGGTGAGGTAAATACTTGGCGAGGTGAGGATGCCTTCGGTGAGCTTGTTGTAGAAATCCGCTTCGAGCGAAAGACGTTGATTCAAAAACAAGGCGTCAAGTCCGATACCTTTCGACGTAATGCTTTCCCATTGCAGGAACGCATTGGCGATTTTGCTTACGGCAAGCCCGTCGAAACTGCTGTTGTTGAAAGCATACTTGGATTTGGCATAAGTGGCTTGCCAATCGTAATAGCCCGAAGTGGTATTGCCGAGCCTGCCCCACGAGAGGCGTAACTTAAGATCGGATACTAACGGCTTCAGCGATTCGGCAAACGCTTCTTCGGAAATGCGCCATCCGGCCGAGAACGAGGGGAAAGTACCCCAGCGGTTATCGGGAGAGAAGCGCGACGAGGCGTCGCGACGGAAATTGGCCTCTGCCAAATATTTGCCCTGATAGGCGTAGTTCACCCGGCCGAAGAACGAAATCATGCCGTAGTCGCGCTCTTGTTTGTTTCTGTTGGGATTGTCGGTTATGCTTTGCATGTCCGTCGCGGTAGTAATGTCTGTTACGGAAAAATTCAGCAATCCTTTCTTGGTAGCATCGAAGTCGCGCCTGTTGTAGTAGAACTGCTCGTAGCCCAGTAGTGCGCTCACGCTATGGTGTTCGGCAAAGGTGCGGCTATAGTTCATGGTAGCAGTAGCTGTATATTGGTCTCTCCGGTTGGCTGTGCGTGTCGTGGTAGCGTCTGCAAGGGTAGTCCCCGGTACAATTATTTTGCCCGAGCGGAAGCTGTAGCCGTCAATTTGCTTCGAGTAGGTTTTGCCGTCGTAGAAGTAGTCCTGATAGTTTATGCTGGCGCGCGCCGTCAGGCCTTGCCAAATGTCTACATCGGCATACCAGGTAGTGTTGATGCGGGTGGTGGTGTAAACCCCGCCCATAAGGTTAATGTCCTTAATAGGATTCCGCACATCGGATTTTTCCTTGAGATTTTCGGGACCGCCGTATTTGCCGTCAACATAAGGATTGATGCCCCCAACGGTTTGCATCCGGTAGGTGTTCACCTGGCTCAAATCGCCCGGGTCTTTATTTTGCTGCATGGCGTAGGTTTGCGTACCTATTTTCAGGAAATCGGTAATACTGCTTTCCACATTCACCCGCATATTGAAACGGTCAACGCCTGTGTTTTCGAGCGTACCGGGGTTGGTGAAATAACCCAGCGAGAGCAAGTAGTTGTTGTTGCTTCCGCCGCCCTGTACCGACACATTGTGCTTTTGCGCATAGCTGGGCGCAAACAGGATGTCGCTCCAATTGGTGTTGGGATAGGCCAGGTAGTTGGGGATTTGATTACCGGTATCGGGGTCGGTATATATCCCGTTGGGGTCGGTCTTGGCCGCCCGCCATGCGTCGATGTCAGTCTGGTCGTAGATAAGCGTAGCCGTGGGATTCGATACCCGTTGCGCCCTGTTCCAAAGCTCCATGTAGTCGGCATAATCCGAGAGAAGTTCAAAAGAAGTGCTGGCCTTTTCCTGCGTAATCAAACCGGTGTAAGTGACTTTTGGCTTAACGTTTTTGGCTCCTTTTTTGGTTGTGATGAGAAGCACGCCGTTAGCAGCCCGCGATCCGTAAATAGCAGCCGATCCGGCGTCTTTCAATACGGAAATGGATTCCACATCTTCGGGATTTACCGAATTGATGTCCGCTTCGGCTCCGTCGATAATCACCATGGGCGAACGATAGTCGCCGCTGAATGTGCCGATACCCCGTACACGAATGTTAGCTCCGTCATCGCCCGGATTACCGGAGTTTTGCCGTACCGACACGCCGGATGCTAAGCCGGCCAGCGTAGTAGAAAGGTTGGGTGTTGCTCGCGACTCAATCTTTTTGGATGAAACAGCCGTAACCGAACCTGTCAAATTAACTTTCTTCTGCACGCCATAACCCACAACGACCACTTCATCAAGCAGGGCGTCGTTTTCTTTCAGCGTCACATCAATAATTGTCCGGTCGCCTACAGTAATTTCCTGACCGGAATAACCTATATAAGAAAATACCAATACTGCATCCGGCCTTGCCTGAATGGAGTATTTACCGTCAATGTCGGTAACTGTCCCGACCGTCGATTGCTTGATCACTACGCTTACACCCGTCAAAGGGTCTCCCGAAGCGTCCGAAACCACTCCCGTTATGAAAGAACTTTGCTGCGAATACGCAAAGCAGGGAGCAATCACAAGTAGCAAGAGTAACAAACTTACCCTCCTTTTGATTAATTCAATGAACTGTACTTTTTTTAACTTCATGTTTTATAAAAATTTAAAGGTTATATTATTATAAAAATAGTATACATAATTTAATATATAATTTTCTAAAGAAAAATATCGTAATGCAAATATTGATTTTTTTTAAGTTTATTTTGTCTTTTTTCATCCTAAAAAGGGGGTAAAATTGTACGCCGGATAATTTTATACCATTGCATGGACAATTTTACCCTTTTCCAAGCAATGGTAAATTATATTTTTGTAAAACAATTAACTTAAATAACAACAGTAATGATACGGAATGTTTTATTGACAATTTTATGCCTGAGTTTCGGTTTGAATATTTTTTCGCAAGATCGCGCCTATTGGGTAGATATGCTTTACAAGACGGCTGAGCCTATACTCGGCAGCATGAGCAAAGGCGAACTGAAAAAAAATATGGTGGTGGAATATAGTCCTACATGGGATGGACGCAACAATGATGTCGCCTACATGGAAGCCTTCGGGCGTTTGATGGCGGGTGTTGCTCCCTGGTTCGGTTTGCCGGACGATGATACGCCGGAAGGCCGGCAACGGAAACAGTTGCGCGAATGTGCCTTGCGCAGTTACGCCCATGCCGTCGATCCGGATAGTCCCGATTATTTACTATGGAGCGGTTCCGGCCAGGTATTGGTGGATGCGGCATACATAGCCAACAGTTTTATCCGTGCGCCGGAAGCGCTGTGGAAACCTCTGGACAAGATAACCAAAGATCGTTATATAAAAGCATTTAAAGGCCTGAGGAAAATAAAACCCGCATACAATAACTGGTTGCTTTTCAGGGCGATGATCGAAGCATTCCTGGCGTCAATAGGCGAAGAATACGATGGGTATGTGCTTGATACTTCCATCCGGAAAATCGGTGAATGGTATCTGGGGGACGGCTGGTACGCCGACGGCCCGGAATATTCGCTCGACTATT
The DNA here is from genome assembly GCA_031271125.1 of Dysgonamonadaceae bacterium. Lineage (GTDB taxonomy): Bacteria > Bacteroidota > Bacteroidia > Bacteroidales > Azobacteroidaceae > Azobacteroides. Next base: position 8,712 of record JAISWH010000047.1, on the reverse strand, counting down.
ACAACGGATATGTGATGCATCCCATGCTGGTGGAAATCCTTGAAGTAATGGAAAATAAAAAAATATACAGCCCCATTAAATTCGATTTGGCTTTACGCCGGATGCAACGTTACAATCAATTAATCGAACGCTTGATTTCACCCGAAGCCTCTTTCCCTGCCGTAGGACGGTCGATGACTTACCGGATGGGCGCTTTCCAAACCCTGGCTTTGTCGGCCTGGAAATACGGATTGCCGAAAACAATGACCGGCGGACAGGTGCGAAATGCACTTACCTGCGTTATGAAAAGAATGTTTTCGGTAGAGGGTAACTTCAATAAGGAAGGTTTTCTTCAGCTCGGTTTTGTAGGACATCAGCCGAATCTGGCCGATTATTATACCAATTCGGGCAGCGTGTATATTACCTCTCTGGTCTTTTTACCATTGGGATTGCCGGCCGGCGATGCCTTCTGGACTTCGCCGCCCGAAGAATGGACTTCGCAGAAGGCATGGAGCGGGAAGCCGTTCTTGAAAGATTATCATGAATCAATCAATAAATAATTTATCCCCGCCCTCTAAAGGGGAACTTAAGGAATATACAAAATTTTCATTAAAAGAATAAAACAATGAACTTAAAAAATTTGAAATGGGTACTGTTTACATTCGCTATCGTTCCTTTGACGGTTTCCTGTCAAGTCAAGCAAAAAAAGAAAGCGGAGTTTATAAAAGAAAATGTGGCGTTTGCCGTAGCACAAACGGATTATATGCTGAAAACAGTGGGAGAACCTACCGGCAAAAATTATCCCCGGACAACGAAAAACAATGGCGAGTTGGCGGTAACCAACATGTATGACTGGACTTCCGGCTTTTTCCCCGGAACGTTATGGTATTTGTACGAACTGACGGACGACGCCCGCTGGAAAGATGCCGCCGAAAAGTGGACCGTATCGCTTGAACCTTTGAAAAGGTTTACCGGTACTCACGACCTGGGTTTTATGATGTATTGCAGTTACGGCAACGCCGAAAGGTTGGCGTCCAAAGCCGGATATAACGATATATTGATCGAAACCGCCAATTCCCTGTGTTCGCGTTTCAGTGAAAAAACGGGCGTCATCAAGTCGTGGAACAGTTTTAAATCGTGGAATGACACTGTCCTGTTCCATTATCCGGTCATTATAGACAATATGATGAATCTCGAAATGCTGTTTTATGCATCGAAAGTATCGGGCGATAAAAAATATTACGACATCGCAGTAAAACATGCCAATTCGACTTTGGAAAATCATTTCAGGGATGATTTCAGTACTTACCATGTCCTTGCCTATGATACGGCAAGTTCCCGCGTGCTGGCTAAACATACGGCGCAGGGTTTCAGCGACAATTCCACCTGGGCAAGAGGGCAGGCCTGGGCTATTTACGGTTTTACAATCACCTATCGGGAAACAAAGGATCCGAAATATCTGGATGCGGCGATAAAGGCAACCGATTTCTATTTGAATCATCTGCCGGAAGACTTGGTTACTTTCTGGGATTTCAATGTCGGTGAAGCGGGTTATACGCCGGGCGTCAGGTCGTACGCCGCCGGATTTCAGGAAAAACTAAGGGATGCGTCTGCCGCTGCCATCGTTTGTTCCGCCCTGTTTGAGCTGGGTGGATATGCCGACAATCCGGGATATTTTGATTCGGCAGTGAAAATGTTGCACAGCTTGGCTTCGCCTGCATACAAGGCCGCTTTGGGAAGCAATGCCGGTTTCCTGCTGATGCATTGTGTGGGAAGCATACCGCATAAGACGGAGATAGACAAGCCTTTGGTTTATGCGGATTATTATTTTTTGGAAGCATTGATAAGGTATAGGAATTTGAATGATTAAGATTTGAATGTCTGCACTTATTTTCTTATATTAATGATGAAGTAATCCGGGATAATTTTTATCTGTCTGTGTATTATGTGAAAAATTTCACGTACATTTGCAAAAAAATCTTATTACCTATGATTATTAAAGATATCGAACAACGTGCGGAAGAAAAAATGCTTCATTCCGTGACTTATTTGGAAGAAGCGTTGTCCCGTATTCGTGCCGGAAAAGCAAACGTGCATATTTTGGACGGGATTAAAGTGGAATATTACGGAAGTATGGTTCCTTTATCCAATGTAGCGAACATCTCAACTCCCGATGCAAAAACAATTACGATTTTGGCTTGGGAAAAAAACATGATGAGACCTATTGAAAAGGCGATTCAGGATTCGGATGTAGGCATTACACCCGAAAATAACGGCGAAATCATTCGCTTGGGAATTCCGCCTCTGACGGAAGAAAGACGCAAACAATTGGTGAAACAATCGCGCACCGAAGCCGAAAACGCTAAAGTAGGCGTACGGAATGCCCGCCGCGATGCCAATGATACCGTGAAAGCTGCAATAAAAAAAGGTACTTCCGAAGACGAGGGAGACGAGACCGAAGAAGCGGTTAAGAAGTTACACGACAAGTACATCAAAAAAATCGACGATGTATTGAACGCCAAAGAAAAAGAAATAATGACGGTGTGAATTAAAAATTAGGAATTCCTAATTCGTAATTGAATGAAGGCTCTCGTAGTCAAAAATACAGGCAGTTGGTACCAGCTGAAAACCGAAGATGGTCGTTTGATTGATGCACGGTTGAAAGGGAATTTCCGGTTAAAAGATATTAAAAGCACTAATCCGGTAGCTGTCGGAGATATTGTCCTGATTGAAGAAAATCTCGGCGCTACCGCTTCCATTAGCGAAATTGAGAACCGGAAGAATTATATGATTCGCAGGGCTTCCAATTTATCCAAACAGTCGCATATCATTGCAGCGAATATCGACCAGGCTTTCCTGATTGTTACCGTCAATTACCCGGTGACGACACCTGCTTTTATCGACCGTTTTCTTTCTACGACAGAGGCTTACCGGATTCCTGCGTTGATCCTTTTCAATAAAACCGACAGTTATTCCAACGAAGACAAGGAATATATGGACGCCTTGATTCATCTTTATCGAACCATCGGTTATGCCTGCTATTCGATTTCTGCCCTGGCAGACAAGGATTTATCTTTTATGCAAGATTTGTTAAAAGATAAAATCACATTGTTTTCGGGTCATTCGGGAGTGGGTAAATCAACGATTATCAACCGTTTGATTCCCGGCACTCGGCAAAAAACACAGGAAATTTCTAAGTATCATAATAAAGGGATGCACACGACTACTTTTTCCGAAATGATTGAGTTGCCCGAAGGTGGTTATATTATTGATACGCCCGGCATTAAAGGTTTTGGCGCATTTGATATGGACGGTGTTGAAATTTCGCATTATTTCCCTGAAATATTCCGGTTTTCCCATGACTGCAAATTTAACAACTGTAGCCATCGCAAAGAGCCCGGATGTGCAGTGCGGAAAGCGGTGGAAGCGCAATACATCAGCGAATCGCGCTATCGAAGCTATTTGAGCATGATGGACGACGAGTCGGATGGGAAGTATCGGGGGTTAGGGGTAAATGGATATAAAACAAATAAATAATGAAACACAAAAAAATTAGAATCAACCAAGCGGTTGTTTTACAAGAAATTCAAGACCAAAGTATCATTTTTATCGGTTTGATAATGTACGCCTTAGGTTGGACGGGTTTCCTTCTGCCCAATGGAATCACCACCGGCGGCGTGACCGGTATAGCGGCCATTGTTTTCTTCGGCACTAAAATTCCGGTCGGGATTACTTACTTTTGTATTAATGGCATTTTATTGCTGTTTTCCATTAAAATATTCGGATTTAAGTTCAGTTTCAGAACCATTCTCAGCGTAATAGTTATCGGCTCTCTTTTGTCGCTTTTGCAGCCCTATTTCAAAGAGCCGCTTGTCAAAGGCGAGCCGTTTATGAACTGTATTTTGGGCGGCGTGTTGTGCGGAATGGGACTCGGATTGGTTTTCAATTACAAAGGAAGTACGGGAGGAACCGACATTATTGCACTTATTATCAATAAATACCGGAACATTTCCGTCGGCAAGGGGCTGTTAATCTGCGACGTGATTATCATTTCTTCTTCTTACCTTGTTTTCCAAAGCGTTGAAAAAATCGTTTACGGATTGGTCGTGATGGGGGTTACGTCCTACACGGTCGATATGGTTTTGAGCGGCGCTCGCCAATCGGTACAGTTTTTTATTTTTTCCGATAAATATGCCGAAATTGCCGATACGATTATTCAAGATGTACATCGAGGCTGTACCATTTTGGACGGTGTCGGCTGGTACTCTCAAAAATCGGTGAAAGTCGTTGTCGTATTGGCTAAGAAAAACGAATCGGTAACGATTTTCCGTATCGTAAAAAATATTGATCCTCACGCATTTATATCCCAAAGTTCTGTAATCGGCGTCTATGGAGAGGGATTTCTGCAAATAAAATAATACCTTCCGGTGATATAATTTTTCAACAGGAAATCCGTTATTATACTATGCGCAGCATGATTTTGTGTATAAATGAGTTGACAAGTAGACGAGTTGACAAGTAAACGAGTTACTGCTCTTTATACCCTGTTTACTCGTTAACTTGTTTACTCGTTTACTAATTTTGCTTATGCACAAAACTATATCGCGTGAAGTATAATAACAATGGATAAAAAAATAGTTTTCGCGACCAATAATAAACATAAACTGGACGAAATCCGGTCGATATTGGACGCTTCATACACAATTGTATCTATGGATGAAATAGGATGTTACGAAGATATTCCGGAAACAGCCCATACGCTGGAAGGCAATGCTTTGCTGAAAGCGCAATACATCAAAACACATTACGGATACGACTGTTTTGCAGATGATACAGGATTGGAAGTGAGAGCTTTAGACAATGCTCCGGGCGTGTATTCGGCGCGTTATGCCGGCGAATCGAAAGACTCGAAAGCCAACATGCAGAAAGTGCTCAAAGAATTGGAAAACCAAATGGATCGCTCAGCCCGTTTTCGTACGGTTATCGCGTTGATTATCGGAAGAAAAGAATATCTTTTCGAAGGCGTTATCGAAGGAAAACTTATCGACGAAGCGCGTGGAAACGCCGGCTTCGGTTATGATCCGGTTTTTGTCCCCGAAGGATATACGAAAACCTTTGCGGAAATGGAAATTGACATGAAAAATAAAATCAGTCACCGTGCCAAAGCGGTAGAAAAGTTAAAAGAATTTTTGGATGAAAAACGGCTTGATTAAAACAGTAATCTCTATCTGTTTGTTGATAAACTTGTTTCCTGTAAGCGGCCGGGCCGAAATCGGCAAGTGGAAGTATTACAGGGCTTATTGGGATGTAACTTTTATTGCCGAAACGCCTCATTTGGTTTTTGCGGTTTACAACGGCTCGCTACTTTCTTATAATCCCGAAGACAAAGAAGTTAAGTTGTATTCTACCCAAACAGGATTAAGCGATATTAACATTCAATATATGTCTTACAGCCCTCAGTCCAAAGCCTTGGTTTTGGTCTATGAGAACGCCAATATTGATATTTTTGCGGGCGAAAATGAAGTTTACAACCTTCCTTTTATCAAAGACCATCCTTATTTCCAAAATAAAACCATCTATAATTTGGAAATAATTGGGAAATATGCCTATATATCAACCGGATTCGGAATTGTTGTTGTCGATATTGACCGGAGAGAAATCAAAGATACTTATCGTTTGGAAGTTGTTACGCGATCGGTATGCTTTTGGGGCGATTATCTATTAGCGGCTACAGATGAAGGAATTAAGAAAGCTTCGATTTCTTCAAGTTTGTTGGATAAAGAGAGTTGGAAGCCCTTTGAGGATTTTCCGCTTGATGACGGGCAAGGTCTATATGTGGAAAAAATCTTTGTTTTTAAGGACAAACTTGTGATTCATATTTGGGGTAATGCTTATTATCTGTCTCAACCCGGTTGGATTAGGGAATTAGCCCGGGATGTTCGACAGATAACAGTTATGGATGATGAGTTGACGATTGTATCTCCCGGAGAAGTTCTCTTTTATTCCGATTTCGACCAGGTGCAGCGATTATCATTAGACGTCCTGTCAATAGATTGCCGTAATTCGGTTGACCGGTATTGGGTGGGTTTACCCGATGGAGAGGGATTGGCGGCGATTAACAGACGGGACAATACGGCAGGATATGAATTAGCCGTTGAAGGCATCAAAGTTGATAGCCCTAAACGAAATATGAATTTTTCCATGACTTTTACGGCCGGTAAATTATTGATAGCCGGAGGAGGAAGAGCGTCCGACCGTTTGAACAATATCGCTACGCTGATGGTTTATGAGAACGGGCATTGGACGAATTTCGACGAAAAAAAAATTGCTCAAGAAGCCGAAATCCCTTCCTGTAGGGATTTTATGTCGGTAGCAGTCGATCCGGGAAATGCAAACCGATATTTTGTGGGGAGTTGGGGCGAAGGCTTGTATGAGTTTGTGGACAACCAATTTGTAAAACGTTATAATCATTTGAATACTAACGGGAAAATTCAGTCGCCATATCCCCAGTCGGATAATTACTCCCGAATTACCGGATTGGTTTACGACCGGAATCATAATCTTTTTATGGTTAACGGCGACGTTGAAAAAGGAATGGTAGAATTTTCGGCAGACGGGAAGTGGGAAAATTATTATATACCGCCTATGGCAAGTACTCCGTATCCCGACAAGATTTTAATTGACCGGAATAATTATAAATGGCTGAATATTTGGCGAGCTCCTGCTTCCGTACAATTTGGTTCCGGAATTGTTATCCTGGATGCCGATAACCAATTTGTCGGGGCTTCCGATAAATTTTTCGACCAAAATAATACGGAAGTCAATGCTGTTCTTTATTTATGCTTGGCGGAAGAATCAAACGGAACGGTTTGGGTAGGTACCGACAACGGACTGATATACTTTTCCTCCCCTGAACAAGTTGCAGACGGAAAATGTTTCCGGATTATATCCGAAGATTCGTATGGTGAACGTTTCTATCTGCTTGAGAACGAAAGAATAAACGCTATTGCGATTGACGGAGGAAACCGTAAATGGCTGGGTTCGAAAAATTCCGGCATTTTTCTTGTTGAACAATCGGGTGATGAAATACGCGTCGAAAACTTCAATACGTCAAACAGTCCGATCTTGTCGAACCAGATCAATTCCATCGCTATAAATGATGAAACAGGTGAAGTTTTTATCGGAACGGATAACGGCTTATGTTCTTATATGAGCCATGTTACGTCAGGGGAGCCGGATTTTTCATCTGGGGTACATGCTTTTCCCAATCCTGTGCGGCCGGCCACCGACACACAGGTATCTATTACCGGATTGATGCAAAATTCTACGGTGAAAATCACCGATATGGCAGGAAACTTGATCAATCAAGGACAGTCGGTAGGCAACTTATATACATGGAATTGTACTAACCGTTCCGGCGAAATCGTCAAAGCCGGGATTTATCTTGTTTTTGCGGCTTCTTCCGACGGAAGTCTGGGGATTGTTACGAAAATTATGATTATTAAATAATGGGTAACTATTCAGCTTTTACTGACTGTCGAACTTTACCGCACAAAATCATGGATTTTCGTCCGTATTTGTATTTTCTTTCTTATATTGTGTAGGCGTCACGCCAAATTCTTCCTTGAAGTATTTGTTGAAATATTTAATATCATTAATGCCGACCATCCAAGAAATTTCCGAAACGGTATATTGGCCTGCCTGCAATAATTGCGCAGCGCGCTTCAGGCGGATGGAACGGATAAAATGATTGGGCGTTTGCCCGGCGATGGATTGAAATTTCGGGTACAGGCAACTCCGGCTCATCCCTAAATCTCTACCCAGATCATCGTTTGAATAATCGGGATTGCCGATATTTTTTTCAATCAGTTGAAGCGTTTTTCCGATAAATTCTTTGTCCAATGAAGTGGTGGTAATGCTGTCGGGCTGTACGTCAAGCTCTTCGCGGAAAAGTCTTTTCCGCTTTTCCTGCTGTTCTATCAGCATTTCGATGCGTGTCAGGAGGACTTCAAAATTGAACGGTTTGGCGATGTACGAATCTGCCCCTGCCCTGTAACATTCAATTTTTGCTTCGTCCGACAGGCGGGCTGTCAGCAATATAACCGGAATGTGTGAGGTTTGAAGATTGTTTTTGATTTTTTCGCACAGTTCGAGTCCGTTCATCACGGGCATCATCAAATCGCTGATGATAAGGTCGGGATATTTTTGGGCGGCTGTTTCCAAACCCTGTTCGCCATCGCCGGCTTGCAGCATATTAAACCGATTGCTTAACTGTTCGACAAGAAAACGTCTGAATTCCACATTGTCTTCCACTATCAATAAGGTTTTCCTGTCCGGCTCTTCCTGCTCGACAGTTTCCTCATTTTCCTTCTCTTTCAAATCTGCCGGAATAGAAATGTAGAATGTAACGTATTCTTTCACCGGTTGTTTAATGACTGTGGAAATGGAGCCGCCATCCGGCGTGAATTTCAGGGCATTGGCATATATATTATTCACTCATGTTACGCAAGTTTTATATCGCGTCGTGCCTGTCGAATACAACGGGATTGCAATTATATAGAGTTTATGTCAGTTTATCTGCACAAGCAAATAACCCGCAGGATGCGGGGCGTTTGCTAAGGCACGCGAAATAAATAGCATGTAACGGTTCGATTTCATGTCCCGTAGGGACATAATGTTGGTAGAAACAGATATCCTCCCCCTGATGTACCGTCCCGCAGGGACGGAATATGC
>JAISWH010000029.1 GCA_031271125.1 Dysgonamonadaceae bacterium | reverse complement strand
TCGGACCCGGAAGAAACCGGCCTCATGATGCACCTGTACGGCGTGGTTGACAGCCCCCTGCGGCACATCTTCAGCAGCAGGGGTTTCAAGATGGACGAGATGTGCCTCTACCTGGGCTTCACCAACGGCGAGGCGGGCTTTTCCCGAAACTGCGCAAAGAACGTCCACCGGGTGGCCCGGCAATACGGCGGCATCTGGCTTTCCGGCCTTGTCACCAGGGCCTGGGAGAAGGGCCGTTTCAACGATCCCTACCTTCGGGACACCATGCAGGATTTCGGCCTGGTGATGGACACCATGGAATGTGCGGTCAACTGGAGCAACATGGGCAGGGTCCACCGGGAGGTCCGGGCCTATGTCAAGAGCCGCCCCCACACCATCTGCATGACCCACATGAGCCATGTGTATCCCCAGGGGGCCAACCTCTACTGGATCTTCATTGCCCGGATCCACGACCCGGAGGAATACCGGCGTTTCCACGCGGGGATCCTCGACGCCATCCAGAAATCCGGGGCGGCCATGAGCCACCACCACGGCATAGGCAAGATGTTCGGCCCCTGGATCGAAGGCTCCATCGGCCGGAACGAATACGCCGTGTTCCGGGCCCTGAAAAAACACTTCGACCCGGACAACATCATGAACCCCGGGGGCACCCTGGGTTTCGATCTGGACGAGGGGGACAAACGGTTCCTCCGGGAGGACATCCGGTAACCGGGCCGCGGTTCCCAGAGGGCCGACAGGGGCATGGCGAAGAGGTCCCGGTCAAACTGAATCAGTTCCCTTTGGTGAAAACCAACGTTGATGCCGTGTAACGAAAAGCCTCCACCGGTCAACGGTGGTTGATTTTTTTTATAACCGGCATATAATATGATTATTGTGGTAAATTAGAGGCTGATAATAAACCGATGAAAACAGATCTTGATACAGAATCCAGAGCAGCGCTATTGACGGCAATTGAAAAAATGAAGCGTGAACACGAGTGGGCTGTTACCGCTTTGGATGACATTATTGTTGAAAAGCTGAATATTAATAAAACAGACCTGCGAATATTGGATGTACTCATTGACGGCTCAGCGACGCCAAGTGATCTCGCAAAAAAAACAACATTGACACCGTCTGCCATGACTTCAGCGCTGGACAGGCTGGAAGCGAAAAAATTTATAGTACGAAATCGCGATTTACATGATCGGCGCAAAATAATTATAGAACCCACCGCCCTTATCAAGCGGCTCAATCAGATTCTGTATACTCCTATATTATTGGATGAAAATAAAGCACTAAGCAAACTGTGTACCGGAGAACTAAAAATAATCTATGATTACCTTTGCTCGGAAAAAGAGATAAATTCAAAGAACAGACAGAGATTAATAAAAGAAAAAGATTCAGAATTGCATTGAAGTTCATAAAAGTAGTGATTGTGATGGATTTCGCTTGCGAATAAAGCTTTTATGGACAATAGACGATAGTTCCAGCTTCTCGCATAAAAAATGTCCCCGTTCTTCGAGCTTTCTGAAAATATATTTTGGATTACCCAGCTGCGCGGGCGTTATTACTCCTCTTTCGGTTATTTCACCCCTTAGTAACATCAAAGCTGTGATAATAGGCATACCGCCGGTTGTCCCGTAGGCGCTGTTACCAACCCAAGGTATATGTTTTACGGCTTCATGCAAAGAACTTAAATAATAAAAAATATGATGCGCTTTCTGTCCATCTCTAGTTCCTGTCACGTCCACCGATGATGCCTCAGCCCCCTTAATCAATCGGCCATTTTCCAAAGCCTCTTTAAAATTCATGTTAGCCATAGACTTAAGGGACGACGCCAATGTTTCCACGATATTAATATTTTCAGTATTTGGATGTTTTAGTGCCTGCTCTCGTACCGCCCTGAATATCGTTTCTTTTATATCTGATGTACCGCCTAAAATAGCTCCCTTGGTCATTATCAACCTGATTGGCTTGTCTGTTGACATTTGAATTATTCTTTCAACAGCCGTCAAGCTGTCTATATAAACTGTCTTTTTGCCCGCAGGCTCAGGAAATTCAAATTCTTCTCCCTGATCTACGGAATCCATCCGGACGACTTTTCCATCCTGGATATAACTTGAAGGGAAAAGGTGTAAATTAAGCATTATTTGCAACTTTTCCGGCCCTTGTGCAATGAGGTCATTGCTTTCGACCCATGTTAAACCCCGTATGATTACGCTGTCTACTGTATCCATTTGGTCTATTATATATTTTGCCGCCAAGTTTACCCATCCCGGCTGTACTCCTTCGCATGTCAGTGCGGCAAGCTTTGCCACTTTGAATTCTCCATCAAGTTCCAACTGCGCTTCGATGGTTTCATTATAAGGAGTTTCGGGATTGTAAACGGTAAGCGAATAAAGATCCATATAATGTGCCCCGGCCTTAAGACAACCTTTCATAATGGGGATATTACAAAATGGAAGTATGCCATTGAATACCAAGTCGGCTCCTTTTGCCACTCGGGCTACATCATCGGCATCAAGCGCATTTACCGTGTCTACGCTGATGTCTTTTGCTTGAGATTTTCTTCCCAATCTTTCAATCAAAAAACGAACATTTTTTGCACTATTAATGTTCATGTCTGCCAGCATTATACGTCCAATATCCTGTTCCTTTGACATCAAACCCGCAAAACATCCACCCTGATTGCCGCAACCGATAATACATACATTCATATTATTCCTCCCTTTCCCGGTAATGTTATCCGTTTCAAATGCAACAAAATAATCGATAGTCATTTTCCTGAAATTGAAAAATTAAACTTGATTTTTGGTTTGGGTAATTTTTCCGCGGTAATAAATCCCGGTATGCTGTTAATTACATCGGGAATCCTGTTAACCATTGCGGCACAAGTTGCCAAAGGGCCTGGTAGATTTTCATTCTCCAAATACAAATCAGGTACTCCTTTGATGATCCATTTGCTTTTTTCTGTTTCGCCCGCCTTTAAGATTTTTGAAATAAATTCCGAACGGAAGTAGATACGCTCCTTTGTATCAATTTCTGTAATCTGATTTCCCCCGATAACCAGACCGCTCTTTACGGTTTTCCCCAAGCTTTTTGACACCATATCTTCGGTACACAGTATTGGCTCCATCCGTTCTTTCTTTTTACTTATCTTCAGTCCCAAGTCGGCAATGATTGATTCCAACGCTATGCCGAAAAAACTCAAATTCGTTCCGGTTTTTTCTTGTTTTTTATAAAATTTCTCTTTTGTTTCACCGATATTGAGCGCTTCAACCGCCAATGGGCCGTAATTATCCGCATTGGAAATTGCCTGCCCCAATACCGATTCAATGAGGCCGCTGGCACCCGAAAGGACAGTCAGTAAGTTTAGCCAAAAGATATCCTGAATTCCACACGCCGTTAATGTAACACCGTGTTTTTTTGCCAGTTCGTCCAGATTTTTCGAATATTTAGGGGAAATCCTCCATGGATAAAAGGCTTCTTCGGCAATTGTTATTACATTCATATTATTTTTCAGACATTTTTGAAAATGCGGATACATTGGTTCCATCATACTTCCCACAGACATAACAACAATATCTGCTTTCTCTTTTTTAAATACGTCCTCTGCGACATTGCTTATAATAACATTCAGTGGATGATCCAGCCCGATGGTTTCACCTAAATCCATGCCAATATTTGATTTGTTTCCTATGGCACCAGTGATCTCAATTCCTTTCTCCAGCATCATACGCGCGGTTATCTTACCCATTTCCCCAATGCCATATACAACAGCTTTAATATTTCTCATGAAAACCACCTGTTAACCGTTTCTTTTCTTTCCGGTCTCTTTGATAGGAATGGAAAACACCAAACATACCAAACATGACACAATACCAATTAAAAAAAGACTATACGTAAGACCATGCGCCTGCGCGTCCATGGGGTTTACAATATTACTGCCATCAGCAATCAAATTGCTTAACCATGCACCAAAAATCGGCGATATGATCCCGCTTATAAAACCGGCCGATAAAACAACAGACAACCCTGCTCCTACGCGGGACGGCGTCATATTATCCAATCCCGCAATCATGCTATACATTGCCGGTGGCACCATCCCATCCCCTATACCATAGAAAAACACACCGACAATAATTACCGGAAAAACAGAAGAAACTCCGCCTGCAAATATGGTAACCACACCTATCAGCTTTATAAATTGCGCAGAAAATATAGCCGGTTTTTTCAATCCGGTTTTAACCATTACCCAACCGCTTGTAATTCCACCAAAAAAGCTGATTCCGGGAAACGCCACGGCCGCCCACAGGCCCGCGCTGGTTTCGTTCATATCGCCAGTTATCTGGAAAAACACAACCAGCACGCCGCCTATAAACGCATAAAAGAAAAAATCTGAAGCAAATAATATGCCAAGGAACCTTATTGTATTATTTTTTAGCAGAAAACCGTAAACATCACGCAATTTTTCACTTTGATGTACCGCATCACCGGTCGTTCTTATTAGTTTTTTTGAACAAAACAGCCAAAAAACCAACATTAATATACAAACACAGCCGAGAAGCATTAATACATTTTTCCAGGAATTATTTAATGAAACAGACATTGGCACCAACGCCGAAAAGGCTACGGCGGTTCCGCTGAATGGAAACAATCCGGTAATAGTAAACATTATATCACTTTGTTTTGGCGTGTACCATTGGACAATTGCCGATCCTATAAACACCACGCTTAAACCGAACCCAACCCCGTAAATTCCGCGACCAATCAAAAAAATACTGAATTTTGGAGCAAAACCACTCAATAAAATTCCCGCGGCAAGCATTGACAGCGTCATTGTATACATATTACGTGTTTTAAACTTTTGATCCACGAAGACACCAAATATGCTGGAAAGTATGATGAACGGAAATATGATTGATTCCGCAGTATTAAGGGTCACCAAGTCAAGTGTTCCGTCAGGACGAAAAAGCGAAAACGATTCTGCAATTCGATGCATCAGCGGTGTAGGACTAAATTGGAAAACATATCCTGTAAATATTCCCAAAACTATCGGTATGCTTAATAAAACTACCTTAAATTTGGATTTTGTTTCTTGCACTTCAATTACCTCTTATGTTGTTTTCTTTAATATCAAATTTGCGTTCTTTGTTTCATTCATGGCATATAACACAATAGCCACGGCAATTGCGCCATAACTTAACGATGTGCGAAAATATTCGCCTATTTGCGGGTTTCCTAACAGCGTTTTTGCGGCGTTTGGTGCACTGCTGTATATTGCCTGAAACAATACATTTCCAATGACAGCATTTTTTATTGACGCGTACTTCACCGTCGCGCCGCCAAGCAAAAGAGCCGCTATGGTAAAGGTAGGTATGGTTACATGCGTCTGATAAACAATGAACGAACCTAAATTCTGCAAAAAGATAATTTGACCCAAGCCCGCCATAGTGGTAGAAAGAGCTATAGCTATCATGCGTATTCTATCAACGTTAATTCCTGCAGCCTCAGCTATGCCAATATCATTTTGAACCGCCAGGAAGTCATGTCCAAGTTTGGAACGCATTATCCTCCAGACGAATAAGATAAAAACAACGCCAATTATACAGGTAAGAAACGGCATATTGGTTTTCACGAGTATAACGAGAACCGTATTGTTCAACATGCCAAATACAAATGCAATGGAAACAAGCGCTATTTTTACTGTTGTAGAGATTATCTTTACCAAGGAGGTGGTCTTGGGGTTTAATACCTTCCCCGTGGAGCATTTCCGTTTGTGTGTGTGGGGAGGCATGGGAAAATCTTCTATACCGCTCTGGTTACCGCGGAGAATTTCATTTTTCCTGCCGCGAATATTTTTAATCAGCGTAAAAACAAGAAACACCATCAGCGCTATATATGCTATTATAAACACATAATAGTATGAAACCGGAAACGCGTTATCGACTGCCGCATACATATTCCTTGGTACTTCGACCGTCATTTTGATAGGCGCTCCATACATTGCCACCAAGGCGGGATCTGAAAGTTTAATAATGGTCCCCAAAATAACCATTAGTATAAACATATAGATGCCATTAGCGAAAAATCCAACAAGCAATCCGGCAATCATTTCCTGTTTTTTTGTTTTATTATATAAAAGAGCCAAAAGATAACCGCTAACAATGCTAAACACAACAGTAAACATCACCCAAAAATGATAACCCACCCCTATTTTATCCAAACCCGAAGCAATTACAACTATCAGAGAAATCTGTGCACTCATTGCCCCTAATACTATTCCGAAATTAAGCCCAATGCCCGCCATTATCGGAAATATTAACGATAAAACGAGTAATAAATTTCTGAAAAATCGGATAGAGATATCTCTCGCTATTGTATCTGCCCCATCCCCTGACACGATAAAAAAGAATACAGCGAGAAGACTGAAGACAAGTATCATCCTGTTTCGCCTAAAGAAATCAGGCATCGAACTCCCAATAAGACTGCTTTGATTATTACTATTCATTATTTTTCTTTCCCCCCTTAACCAGCGCATATAAAATAACGCCATTTGTTATTAGCGTTCTGATTATTTCAGGAAGCGCTCCATTTGGCAACAACAGATTGGCAATTGGCGTACTCAAAGTAAGAATTGCCTCATAAATGGCACAGCCATATATAACATTGTATATGTTTACCCTTTTGTCTGTTGCGCCTCCTATTAGAATACCAGCGGCACAGGTGAATCCCAGGTTCATATACACGGCATAGAATTGGTAATAACCAAAACTCTGCGCATAAAAGCAAATGCCGACAGCCGCCAACATCGTAGACACAATAACGGTTAATGTTCTGTATCGATCCACATTAATGCCTTTGGCTTTGGCATAATTCGGATTGTATCCGCACATCTTCACGGTGATACCGATTTTCGTTTTCATAAATATCGAAAAAAGAAAACAAATCGCAAGGCATATCAGTAAAAAACCTACAGGTATTTTTAGTTCTCCTGCCGAAACAGAAAGCCAATTGGTCAGAACATCTTTGAATAAACCCTCAAGATTGACCGATATTCTGATACCGTTTCCGTTGGAAAATCGAAGTTTTTCATTGTTTACATTCAAAATAATCCATAACATGGACATAACAGATACGAACGCAAAGCCGGCGTAGGTGGAAATCAGTGTTTCCGACCCTTTTACTCTGTTCAATAGTTTTCCATAACCATAACCGGTTATTACGGAAAAGGGTATGCTGAAAACAATACACGCGATCATCAAAGCAATGCCTGTTAATCCGGTCAAAATGCCGAAAATTCCGCCTATCAGGCCGCTGATAAATCCTATTGTTATACCAAAGTTAATTCCCACGCCGCTGTAAATTGTGGGCACTATTGCCAGCATCGCAATCATCAGCATACCAGTGCGTTGCAGCGTTAATGTAAGGTAGTGCATTGCCGACAGATTATATACTTTAAGAATCAGGAACATAACGATAATAAAAACCGGTAATATGGATCGAACAAGTATGAATTTTTTCATATTGTCATATCTCCCTTAATTTGCTCTGCGGACATATTCTTCCTGATATTGGTCATAAGCAGGCCAAATTCCCTAAACGGTGCATCTGCACTCAGTATTCCAGCCAGTTTGCCTTCCGAAACTATGGCAATGCGGTCACAAACGCTGCAAAGCTCGTGTAATTCACTTGAAATTAACACAATGGTAAGATTTTTTTCTCTGTTCAGTTTCATCAAGTAGTCAAGGATAAGCACTTTAGCGCCGATATCTATGCCACGGCTCGGCTCCGACGCAAACAGCATTTCCGGTTCTTGAAGCAGCATTGAAGCCATGCAAACTTTTTGTTGGTTACCTCCTGACAGGGAACCAACTTTTTGATTCATGTTTGTGCAGCGAATATCCAACGTCTTTATTATCTTTTCAACTGCCTTTTTTGTTTCTTTTTTGTTTATAAACCTGCCGCCCAGGTATTTCTTCAAAAACCGATTGTTTATAATCGCGCTACTCAGGATGCAGTTCATTTCTATGGTCTCATCAAGCATGAGTCCCACTCTCTTTCTGTCCTCGGAAACAAAAGCAATATGCCTGGAGAGCACTTCCCTGGTATCGCCGATGTTCAGAGGTTTCCCCTTATATTCCACTTTTCCCCTTGTTTCATACAATCCCAGCAAACCATTTGGAATACCCAGCTTTCCTGAGCCGGCCAACCCGCCTATACCAAGTATTTCTCCTTCTTTAATGTCAATACTGAAACCCTTTACAAATTCGCCGGGCATATCCACTTCCAGATCGTGAATTGACATCATGACAGGAGAATTGTCGAAATTGCGAATTTCATGTTTTTCGGCGACGGCGTCCCTGCCGACCATGCGGTTGGCCAATTCTATTGCCGTTACTCCACCCCGTTTAAAATTTCCCACAACCTCGCCATCACGCAAAACCACGATTGTATCGGATATTCGAAGTATTTCGTCCATCCTGTGACTGATAAATATGCAGGCGATACCCTTTTGTGACAATTTCTGAATAATATCCAATAACGCACCAGCTTCAGACTCCGTTAAAACCGAGCTTGGTTCATCGAATATCATCAATTCGGTTTTTGTGTTTTCCAAGGCCTTTGCTATCTCAATAAATTGCATTGTTCCTACTGACAAACCGGCTATTTTTGTCCATTCATCCACTGAAAGGCCGACGGTGTCCAATGCTTTTCGCGCATCTGCTCCTATGGCCTTTTTATCCAATACATCCAGTAATCCGCGGAACGGCTTGGTCAAAATTCCTTTTATAGTGTTTTCTTTGTTCAACTTGATATTTTCGGCTATCGAGAAATCATCTATCAGCATGAACTCCTGATGAATCATGCCGATCCCCCATTTAAGCGCGGATTTTGGCGAATCAATATTGACGTTTTTTCCTTTAAAATAGATTTTTCCTTCAAAACCGCCGCTGTTCTTTATAACCTCCATTCCAAAAAGGATGTTCATCAACGTGGATTTTCCCGCCCCGTTTTCGCCCACCAAAGAGACAATCTCTCCCGGCTTGATT
This sequence comes from Dysgonamonadaceae bacterium, assembly GCA_031271125.1. Classification (GTDB taxonomy): domain Bacteria; phylum Bacteroidota; class Bacteroidia; order Bacteroidales; family Azobacteroidaceae; genus Azobacteroides. The sequence goes on along the minus strand of JAISWH010000029.1, from coordinate 2,765 downwards.
CGAAGTGAAACATTTTTTAGCACAACATTGCCAAAATAGGATTTAGATATATTGTCAAGAAACAGAATATCATCCATTTTTCATACTCCTCCACATTATCCAAGTACGTTAATTTTTCAAAGAATCAGACGGGGCTGTCCCGAAAATTATTCAGGGCAGCCCCTGCAAAGAATCGCATTTCCGTTCAAAAAAAAATTAAAGGAGATTTTCCCCATACCATTTTATTTTGCCCCAAATCATGGCATGATGCTGAACATCCGTACCGTCTTCACGTTTATAAAGCCTATAGAAACAATCAGTGTCGTCAACGTTGTTTATTTCCATATAATACTTTACAAGTGTTTCAACGTCATTTCTTCCGACCTTACCGTCCTGATAATCAATGCCGTATCGAACAGAGGCATACATAAAACTGGATAATAAGGCAAAGTCCCAATTGCCAAACCTGCCAACCATGCCATATTCCTCGCATTTTTTGGCTATTGCCGAGTTGGTCCATGCAATATCCAGAACATTTCCTCCCGGCGCCGATATTTTAAAAGCATCGCTGTAGGCGGGGCTAAATGGGCCGGCGTCACAGGGAAGAACCAGATATCCCGCTTTTTTATCGAGCATCGCCGTGATCATGGGAATATAGATAAACGACGTATGAGGAAAAAACCCGACATTTTCGCCGTATTGGGCTATTTTACTATATACGTCTTCCTTTGCGGCTTGCTCAAGAGCCGGCCTGTTATTCGCGTCCGTCTGGGATGGAAGGGTAGTTTCTATCAGTTTAATACCCAATTCATCACAGCGCGCCTTCAATCCCGCCAAACGCCGCTGTACCATTGTTGTACCCAATTGGTCCGCGGGAACTTCAAAGACAAGCACCTTCAAGCCCTTTTCATTTGCGGCGTCTACGACGGATGCTCCAAGTTCTTCAAAAGCCTGCTGCGCGACTAAATCAGAAAGATTTTCAATTTCTACGGGATCTTCACCGGGCATGATGGTAATCAACAGGATATTTGGGTTAATTTCCCTTACGGCCTGCATTCCCGCTATACATCCTACGGCAGCCTCGTTAAACACGATAACTCCGCAATCGGGGTCATTTGCCATTTTGCTGGCAAGGGATACTATTGTCTGAACATCTCCGTCCGCCGGCATGATGTTAACAATAAACTTATCCTTGCCGAATTCAGCAAGGATCCTTTCAACCATGCGATAGTTTTCTTCTCCCCATTCCAAAGGCGAACACATAATACCAATTTTTGTCCCTCTTCCTTCACCTCTGGATTCCGGTTTATTCGCGTCGATACGGGCGCGGGGATTGCAAGCTGCAAATAAAAATACCAAAACCAAACCGAAAAATATACGTATTGCCGAATTTTGCTTAATCTTCTTCATTTGATCTGTCTCCTCTTTGTTTATTACGAAAAAAAAATGATTGGCTTCTTGACAAGAAACCAATCACTTTATTCATCAGTTCATTCCACTATCCAGCGACAGAGTTTGTCGCCTTTACCGATGCAATGGGTGAAGGTAACTTTTATATCACCGTTCATTGCCGCGGCGTTGGCTTCATGCCATGCCGAACACCAATGGCACATGTTTTCCAGCTTGCCTTCGAGCCCTGATTCTATTGCAGATTCGACCAACGGGCAAGAAGTGCCGATACCCTCGGCCCGTTTCTTGTTCCATCTTATGAACTGATGGTTGTCGAACCCGGAGCCCTGCATGCCAATACTCATCAGTACCGCGGCTTCAACCGCCGTGGTTCCGGTGATGTCCCATTCTTGCCCAAAATTACGCATTAACTCACGCATTCTGGGAATTTCTTTGTCCATCATGCCGTCAATAAATTTATCCCATCCCAGCAGTTCTACGCCCGTTATAACCGTGGCAACGGCGATGCGTCTCTGGATTCTAACCCCAAGCTCCAGAACTTCTTCAATTGGTTTTTTCCCCCAAGTGTTGTCCAGCACGTTACAAGCGGCAAAACCGGGGCGATCCAGTGCCGCTACGTCTCCGTGGGCTTCTTCATTGGCCTCGGCTCGTTTTTCGGCCCTCATCCTTACCAGCCACTGGTAGTAGTTTTCATCCGGCCGCCTGTCCCGAAAATCCACGCAATATCTGCAGTAACTGTCTTCGCGCCTTGCAAGACAGTGGGTATGGGTATAACACATCTTCGTATTGGTAGCGGCAATCTCAAAATTATCATAGAGGTCGCACCATAGATGGAAGTCTTTGATCAACGGACTGTTTTCATATCCCATGTCCCTGATCCCCTGAACCATGGGACACCAGTGCTTCATTCCCACTTCGCGCTCTTCGGTATGCTCTATACCCGCATCGTTTTCAAAGCCAATCCCTATGGTCCCGGCACAACTGACTATCCTCATATCATGCATATCATCGGATTTGAGTCCAAATTCCTTTCTGAACGCATTGGCGGCGTCCACGACGCCCTGTCTCTGGTTTTTCTCCAGTCCAAGAATAAGCTGCTCGTATCCGCCCAGCGCCTCCGCAACCCGAATAACATCGGCCCAGGAAAAACGGTGCCAAATTCTTACCGCTTCGCTTAACACTTGTGTCTTGGTCAGGTTCCTTCCCAGCTGCCGGTTTTCCGCGAGAATTGGCTTGCTGGCAATTGCCATAGGCGTTAATGCGCCGCCGCCCGACACGCATTTTGGCTCGGGTTCCGATTTACGCTTTTCTGCACAGCGTTTTTTAATGGCCTCATAATAACCTGTCGTTTTTTCACTCATCAATTTACCTCTCCT
>JAISWH010000002.1 GCA_031271125.1 Dysgonamonadaceae bacterium | reverse complement strand
GAAGCCTTCACCCACTTATCCGTCATCCAGACATATACACCGGCGCCTTCCAAAGTACTGCCGGTATGATATACCAGCATACCATTAACAGGAGGGACGCCGTTCAAGTTCATATTGTTTGCAGTCAGCGCTACCCGGGGCAAAGCCAAACCTCTCCGGTTGCCGGAAGGCGTTGCATCATCATTTGCATTTAAATCCAGGACGGCGGAACTATGCGGACTATCACTTCCACCAATCCTTACTTGTGCACTTACACTTGCCGTTCCCAATAGCAGGAACAGCAAAAGCATCAAAAAAAGTACTTTTTTCATCTTTTCTTCAAATTTTTCTTTGAGATTTGTTATACATTAAATGTGCTCCAAATATTCATAAGTGACGGATCTTTCAAGTTTCATTATCAATTCGCGACAAAGGTATAACAACTAAACTAATTGATTAATATCTAATTGAATGATTATTCACCTGTCCGGTGAGCTTGCCGAACCGTCAATTTGCAAGGGCAAATTTCCGTTAATTCGGCTAAATCTTTTTTTGAGGTGCTATTATACCGCACAAAGGAGAGGGACGGAATGTGTTTGCATCAACATTTCTACCAACATTCCGTCCCTACGAGACGGGGGATGGTGTGCGTGGCGTACGTTTCTATTTGAACTTACCGTTATCAAATAAAATCATGACCTTTGCAGCAAAAATAAATTTTATGTCCGATGAATTTGAGGGATTTAGATTATAATAATAGAAAAAAATTATTACATTTGCAATTTAAATTTACTTTTTAAAAATTAACCAAATATGCAAACAAATCCCCAATTAGAACTTGTCACCAGCTATGTGCAATACACGGGACAACACATTTTTCTCACGGGGAAAGCAGGTACGGGTAAAACCACTTTTCTTCACAATTTGCGGGAACATCCGTTAAAACGTATGGTTGTTGTTGCACCTACGGGCGTTGCCGCCATTAATGCCCGCGGCGTGACGATTCATTCCTTTTTTCAACTGCCGTTTGGTCCGTTAATCGGTCTTGACCGGATGAAAACGGATCAAATGAGGTTCAACAAAGAAAAAGTCAATATCATCCGCAGCCTTGATTTGCTGGTGATTGACGAAATCAGTATGGTGCGCGCCGATTTGTTGGATGCTATCGACGCCGTATTGCGCCGTTTTCGTGCGCACAATAAACCTTTCGGTGGCCTGCAGTTGCTGATGATTGGCGATTTGCAACAATTATCGCCTGTCGTGAAAGAAGATGAGCGCGAGCTTTTACGCGACTATTACGAAACGCCTTATTTTTTCAGCAGCAGAGCTTTACGTGAAACTTCTTTCGTGAGTATCGAACTGACCCAGGTCTTCCGGCAACAGGACAATCATTTTATCTCTATTCTCAACCAAGTTCGCGAAAACCGCCTCGACAAACCTTCCCTGGAGCTATTGAATCAACGTTATATTCCTGATTTTCAACCGGATGAAAAGGAGGGATATGTCACTCTCTGCACACATAACGCACAGGCAAAACGTATCAACGATAACCAATTGCAATCATTGGCCGGTGAAGAACATCGCTTTAAAGCTCAAATCGAAGGTTCTTTTCCCGAATATTCCTATCCCACCGAATTTGAACTTGTAGTGAAAAAAAGCGCCCAGGTGATGTTTGTGAAAAACGATACTTCGCCGGAAAAACTGTTTTACAACGGGAAAATAGGGAAAATAACCCGTATTGAGAACGAAACTGTTTTTGTACTTTGCCCCGGCGAAGAGAACGAAATTGCCGTTCCCCGAATGGTTTGGGAAAACGTAAAGTATTCGCTGAAAGCAGATACCGACGAAATCGTCGAAGAAACGGAAGGTACATTCACCCAATATCCGCTCCGGTTGGCATGGGCTATTACGATTCATAAAAGTCAGGGATTAACGTTTGAACGAGCCATTATCGACGCACAATCTTCCTTTGCGCACGGACAGGTGTATGTTGCCTTGAGCCGTTGCAAAACGCTTGAAGGAATGGTACTCAGCCGGCCTATTAACGCCCGAAGTATCATCAATGACCACACGGTGAAAGGTTTTACGGAACAAATTGAACAAAATCAGCCCGACGAAACCCAACTCTCTTCGGCACGCGTAGCTTATCAACACGAATTGTTAATGGAATTGTTCCGTTTTGCGCAATTCCGCAACCGCATTTTATACATCGAAAAAATAATCAATGAAAATGCAGGAAGTATTCCCACGCCTGTGCGAAATGTGTTCAACCGGATGTTTTCGCTTCTGCACGCCGAGGTTTGGGAAGTGGCCGATAAGTTTCAGACACAAATCAAACAACTTTTGCCTCAACAGCCGAATGTGGAACAAAATGATGCGCTACAAATCCGCATCGGAAAAGCGGCCGGTTATTTTTCCGAAAAAATAAAAACGATTATCCTCGACGTTTTGCCTAAAGCCGATCTTGATATTGACAACAAAACCGTAAAAAAACAATTGAAAGATGCCGTAAAACGCTTTGAAAATGATGCACAAATTAAATACGAGAGCCTCAAAGCCTGCCTTAACGGTTTTTGTTTGAAAGACTTACTGCAAGCCAAAGCAACAGCGGCCATCGAAAAAGCCAAACCCAAAGAGACCGTTAAAAAGGAAACCGATAACAAGGAAACCGCCCCCACCGTGGTATTAGACAATGAAAACATTTCCCATCCGGTATTATTCAACCAGCTACGCTTATGGCGAATGGCGAGAGCTACGGAATTAACGGTACCCGCTTATGTCATTTTTTCACAGAAAGCTTTGTATGAACTTGTTCATTTTCTGCCGACCGACAAAAAGTCATTGCTGAAAATCAACGGAATCGGAGAAAAGAAAATCACTCAGTTCGGGCAGGAAATTATCGAAATCATTCAGGAGTATTGCGAAGAAAAAGGAATCAAATTATAGATAAAGAATGCCTTTTCCTCTATACACCCAGCACGATGCCATGGACTGCGGCCCCACCTGCCTCCGCATGATTGCCGCCCACTACGGTCGCCGCTATTCCCTGGAAGGCTTGCGCGAAAAATCCCACCTCACGCGCGAAGGCGTTTCCATGCTCGGCATCAGCGAAGCAGCGGAAAAAATCGGCTTTCGCACCATAGGCGCCAAACTCACATTGGAACAATTGCTCGAAGCCCCGCTACCCTGCATCCTGCATTGGAATCAAAACCATTTCGTCGTACTCTATAAAACCGGCAAATCTCACAATCATTCTCAATTTCATATCGCCGATCCCGCCGGCACAAAGTTCGCGATGAATGTGGAAGAATTTGCCCGCTGCTGGATTTCTTCCAAACAAAACGGCAAAGAAGTCGGAATGGCTCTGCTATTGGAACCCACCCCTGAGTTTTATGTTTCGGAAGATGAAAAAACCAACCGCAAAGGCTTCGGCTTTTTATTATCCTATCTCAAACCCTACAAAAACTTGATTTTCCAACTCTTTCTGGGTTTATTATTCGGCAGTTTGTTGCAACTGATATTTCCTTTCCTCACACAATCGGTCGTGGACATCGGTATTAACGGACGCAATATCGGATTTATCTATCTGATTCTGATTGCCCAAATGATGCTTACCCTCAGCAGTTCATCCGTCGAATTTATTCGCGGATGGATTCTGCTGCACCTGGGAACCCGCATTAATATTGCCCTTATTTCCGATTTCCTAATCAAACTGATGAAATTGCCCATGGGCTACTTCGACACCAAAATGACCGGAGATATTTTGCAGCGAATCGGCGACCACAGCCGCATCCAAAATTTTCTGACAAACGCCACGCTCGGCAGCCTTTTTTCGATGTTCAACATCCTGATCTTCGGGATTATCCTTTGCCTCTATAATCTAAAAATATTCGCCGTTTTTTTCGTGGGAAGTATATTTTATTTCTGTTGGGTATGGATATTCATGAAGAAGCGGGCGGAACTTGACCACAAGAACTTTGCCCAGCAATCAGCCAATCAAAGCAATGTAATACAACTCGTTACCGGAATGCAGGAAATCAAACTCGCCGGCTGCGAACAACAAAAACGATGGGAATGGGAACGAATACAAGCCCGCTTGTTTAAACTCAGGATAAAAGGTTTGGCTTTGGGACAGTACCAGGATTCGGGCGCTATCCTGATCAATCAAACCAAAAACATCCTCATTACGGTTTTGGTTGCCAAATTAGTCATCGACGGACAAATGACTCTGGGGATGATGCTTTCCGTGCAATACATCATCGGGCAGCTCAACGGACCGGTAGATCAGCTCATTAGTTTCTTCCGGTCCATGCAAGACGCCCATCTCAGTCTCGAACGGCTTGGCGAAATCCACGATAAGGAAGATGAAGAACCGTTGGACGAAAACCGCATCCGGGAATTTCCCGCCGGAAAAGGGCTGCATTTTGATAATGTTTCTTTTTCCTACGACAAAACTTCCATCAGCGAGCCGGTCATAAAAAATATCAACCTCTCAATTCCCGCTAACCGGCAAACGGCTATTGTCGGAACAAGCGGGAGCGGTAAAACAACGCTCGTCAAACTGCTTTTAGGTTTTTATCCGCCCGACAAAGGAGCAATCCGTTTGGGAAACAACCGTATAGACGCTTACAGCTTTCGCGAATGGCGCAAACGTTGCGGTATAGTCATGCAGGACGGCTTCATCTTTTCCGACACAATTGCCCGGAACATTGCCCCGGGCGTTGAAAATATCGACAAGGAAAAACTGCGTCATGCGGTTGAGATCGCCAATATCCGCGATTTCATCGAATCCCTGCCTTTGGCGTACAACACAAAGATCGGCAGCGAAGGACATGGCTTGAGTCAGGGACAAAAACAAAGAATCCTCATCGCAAGAGCCGTGTACAAGAAGCCGGAATTTGTTTTCTTCGACGAGGCTACCAATGCTTTGGACGCCAAGAACGAACGTACTATCATGGATAATCTTTTCACTTTTTTTCAAGGAAAAACCGTTGTCGTAGTCGCACACCGGCTCAGTACGGTTCGCAATGCCGACCAAATCGTAGTGTTGGAAAAAGGAGAAATCGTCGAAACCGGAACGCATGAAGAACTGACAAAAAAACAAGGCGCTTATTACAATCTGGTTAAGAATCAATTGGAATTGTGATATGGAACGTGAATTTTAAAAATATTATAATCGTTAGTAAAATACAATGAACGTAAAACCTAAGTTACGCAGACATGACGCACAGGACATCGAATTACGCAGCGAAGAAATGAACGATATCCTCGCCCGCCCGCCCCATATTTTGGTACGAAGCGGCATATCCGTCATTTGCGCTGTCATTCTGCTGTTGATTACCGGAAGTTTCTTCTTCAAATACCCCGACATTGTACAAGGTGAAATCCTGATTACCACCCAAAATCCGCCGGTATGGTTAGTAGCAAAAACAAGCGGAAAAATCAAGGAATTGAGTTGCTCTGACAAACAAACGGTGAAATATGGGGAAATCCTTGCCGTGATCGAAAACCCGGCAAAAATGAACGATGTATTGCAAATCAAAAACTTACTGCCGCAATTTACCGTTAACGATTCGGTTTTCCAATTGCCGGAAGAATTGTTAAATACAACTTATGAATTGGGAAACACCCAAAATGCTTATTCGACATTTGTAAAAACTGTTACCGAATACGAAAACTTCCTCTCGCTGAATGCGACGGAAAAAGAAAAGAAAGCGCTCAACGCTCAAATCACAGGACACAAAAACTATTCATTCCTCCTCCGTAAACAATTGGAATTGAAACAAAAAGAGTTGAAAATCGCTCAATCTGCCTACGAAAGGGAAAAACACTTGTTTGAAAAAGGAACTATTTCCAAAGCGGAACTTGAAACTGCCGAAAGCGTCTTACTAAATACCCGCCAATCGCTCCAACAATTGCAGACAAACATCGCTTCCGACCACATAGAATCGGGACAGTTGCAGGAATCGCTATCTAAACTCGACATCCAGTACAAAAGGGAACGAAACAGTCTGCTCTCTAACCTGAAAACGGCTACCAATGAACTAAATACCGCTATTGAAAATTGGGAACAAACTTGTTTGCTGACCAGCCCAATCGCAGGCGCTGTTACTTTCAATACATTTTGGACGATCAACCAATTTGTTAATCAGGGAGATAAAGTGATGACCGTCATACCGGAGAATCCGGGAAAAATCATCGGCAGGATAAAAAGCCCCGAATCCATGTCAGGAAAAATCAAACCGCAACAAAAGGTGAATATCAAAGTAAATGGATATCCATATATGGAATACGGGACTTTACAAGGCGTTGTGAGAACAATTTCCCTTGTACCGAACGAAAACTCTTATGCTATTGAAATTGATTTAATCGACGGATTATCAACCAATACCGGAAAAATCCTCAATTTCACCGGCGAATTGTCCGGACAAGCCGAAATCGTTACCGACGACCGGAGTCTGTTTTCCCGTATGCTTTCGCCCTTGAAATATTTGTTGGAAAAATATAAAATGAAACCCTGATCGAACAAATAAAAAAAACAAATTTATCGCTTTTTTTTGCAATTAATAGGATTAATCTTTGTAATTTTGAGGCCAATATTCAATTTATAAAAATATATCATGGATACAACAAAAATTCAAGAAAAATTCAACAGTTTGTATGGAGAAGGCGGCGCATTATACACTTCTCCCGGTAGAATCAACCTTATCGGTGAACACACCGATTACAACGGGGGATTTGTACTCCCCGGCGCAATAGATAAAGCCATGTATTGCGAAATCAAACCTAACGGGTTAAATAAAGTGCGGGCTTTCGCCTTGGATTTGAACGAATCGGCAGAGTTTGGCCTGCGTGAAGAAGATAAACCGGAAGAAGGCTGGGCGAAATATATTTTCGGCGTTTGTCGCGAAATGAATAAAAAAGGCAGGGAAATTGCGGGTTTCGATATCGTCATTTCAGGTGATGTTCCGTTGGGAGCAGGTATGTCCTCGTCGGCAGCTTTGGAAAGCGCTGTGGGATTTGCTTTAAATGACTTGTTTAATCTTGAGTTTACCCGTCAGGAACTGGCTTTGATCGGGCAGGCTACGGAACACAATTATGTAGGTGTAAAATGCGGGATCATGGATCAATTTATTTCTTGCTTAGGCCGGAAAGGTTCTTTGATTCGTTTGGATTGCCGGTCTTTGGAATATGAATACGTGCCGTTTGCACCCAAAGGTTACAAATTGGTGTTAATCAATACTTGCGTGGAACACAATCTGGCCGTTGGCGGAGAATACAACAAACGCCGCGAATCCTGCGAAAGGGTAGTCGCCGAGATTGCAAAAAAACATCCCGAAGTGAAACTGCTTCGCGACGCCACTCTAGATCAATTGAAAGAGGTGAAAGACAAAACGGATGCAACGGATTACATCCGCTCGGAATTTGTGATTGAAGAAATACAACGTTTGCTCGACACTTGCGAAGCCCTCCAAAAAGACGATTACGAAACCGTCGGAAAGAAGATGTACGAAACGCACGAAGGCCTGAGCAAAAAATATTCGGTCAGTTGTCCCGAACTGGATTTCCTGAACGAACAAGCCAAAAAATACGGCGTAACCGGTTCCCGCGTAATGGGCGGCGGATTCGGCGGTTGTACGATTAATTTAGTGAAAGAAGATAAAATTGATGGATTTGTCAAAGGAGCAACCGAAGCTTACGAAAAAGAATTTCACATTAAACCTAAAGTATATGACGTCGTAATCGGCGACGGAGCAAGGAAACTTCAGTAATTATACTATGCGTGGCATGGTTTTGTGCATAAAACGAGTAAACGAGTTGACGAGTAAACGAGTAAACAGGGTATAAAGAGCCGTAACTCGTTTACTTGTTTACTCGTCTACTTGTCAACTCGTTTATTACCGCGTAAAGTATAAGAGTTAAGTTTTTAGTTTTTAGTTCTTAACTTGACATTGTATGATTAATTACGATTTATTGAAGATACGGGCGTTTGTCTTTGATGTAGACGGAGTTTTATCGCCGGAATCCATTCCGTTGCATCCCAGCGGCGAACCGATGCGGATTGTAAATACCAAAGACGGTTATGCTATGCAACTGGCTGTCAAAAAAGGTTTTCAACTCGGAATCATCACCGGAGGAGATTCGGAAGCCGTCAGGATTCGCTTCGGGAAATTGGGTTTTCAGCATATTTACCTGAGAGCCAAGGACAAAATTGAAAAATTCCGTGATTTCATGGAAAAAACCGGCTTGAACCCGGAAGAAATTTGTTACGTCGGCGACGACATTCCCGATTACGAAATCATGAAAACGGTAGGACTGCCGGCATGTCCTGCCGATGCGGTTCCCGAAATCAAAGCAATTGCCTTGTACATTTCCCCGAAAGAAGGAGGAGAAGGCGTCGGACGCGATATTATCGAACAAGTATTGAAAGTTCATGGAATTTGGATGCAGGACGATGAGGCATTTGGCTGGTAAGTATCGGATTATTTTGGCGTCTAATTCCCCAAGGCGTAAGGAGTTAATGTCAGGTTTGGATATCCCTTTTGAAATAAAAACCTTGCCGGATATTGAAGAATCTTATCCTGATGCTTTGCAAAAGGAAGAAATTCCGCTTTATCTCGCGAAACTGAAAGCCGATGCCTATCAGGCTTTGATGCAAGACGATACGCTTTTAATCACGGCCGACACCATTGTTTGGTTGGACGGTAAAGTTTACGGTAAACCGGAAAGTGAAGCAGAGGCAAAATCCATGCTGCAAGCGCTTTCCGGCCGTACACATGAAGTTTTTACCGGCGTTTGCCTGACAAGCAAACAAAAGCAAAAATCTTTTTTTGCTGTTTCTAAAGTCGGTTTTGCCGTCTTGTCGGAAGACGAAATTGATTATTATGTAAGCAAATACAGACCTTTTGATAAAGCGGGAGCGTATGGCGTTCAGGAATGGATCGGATATGTAGGCGTTGAGCATTTGGAAGGTTCATTTTATAATGTGATGGGCTTGCCGGTGAGGATGTTGTACCGGGCATTGAAAGATTTTTAAATTAAATATGAAACATTTATTTTCAACACTCACATAACCAATCAATTACAGAAACGATTTCAATTTCTTTTCCTTTTTCCAAAATTGTTTCTTTTTCGTCTTGTGTTATGATTTTCAGGTTATTGCAACGCAATTCGTCGGCACCTTTCAGCAGGGAGGATATTTCGCGTTTGCGTGTTTTTTCGTTTTTAATAGATAAAGAAACTTGTATAAGTTGCTGAATATGACCGCTTTTTGCAATAACAAAATCTATTTCGCAATTATTGTTGTAATAATAAATATCAAAATTGTTTCCTGCTCGCCGCCTGCAAAGCTCTAAAAACACGATATTTTCCAACAAATAACCTTCGTTTGCACCTGTAATTTCAGGCAAAAACGACAAAAAAGCAAGATCTATGACATACATTTTTCGATTGCCTGCGCGGGCAATACTTTTGTACGAAAATCGCGGCACGGACAGGAACAAATACGCTTGTTCGAGATACGAAACATAGTTTTGCGCCGTGTGAACACTTTTTATGCCCAGAGTTTTTGCAATTTTTGTGTAACTTATTTCTCGTGAGATATTGTTCAGCAAAACATTTGAAATATCGTTTAATGTCTTGATATATTTGATATTAAATCGTTTCACAATGTCCTTAAAAATGATTGACTGAAATAGTGTGCGCAGATATTCGCGTTTTTGTGTTTTGCCGATTTGGAACATTTCGGGAAAACCACCCTGTTTCAGATAATCAAAATATGCCTGTCTCCTGAATGCTAACACTTTGGTTGTTTTTGCATCATGCTTGATTTTTTTGTAATCGAGTGTTTCGGAAAACGAAAACGGAAAGAGTTCAATTTCAACATAACGTCCCGTAAGATATGTACTTAATTCGCCGCTCAACAATTTTGCATTTGAGCCTGTGATAATCAAGTGGATACCCTGTCGCAAAAGCCGGTTAACAAACAAATGCCAGCCCTCGACATTCTGAATTTCATCTAAAAACAGGTATCTAAAATCGCCGTAAATAGTGTAAAGCGCCTGCAAAACATCGTTTAATAGTTCACTTTTCAAATCAAAAAGCCGCTCATCGTCAAAATTGGCATAAGCATAATCTATGTTGTTGTTGTTTAACACTTTATGACAGAGTGTAGATTTTCCGCTACGACGTACGCCAATAACGATTTGTGCAAGCGGACTGTTCAAATCAATCTTCGATTCGTCTGTCCGGCTGCACCAATCAACGATCGGCAAAGCATTTCGTTCTTCTCGTTGCTCCGCTATTATCTGTTCAAATCTATTTTCCATAATATTACAATTTTATGCAGTACAAAGGTAGTATTTTTTCTTATTTTATGCAGTACAAATGCAGTATTTTTTCCTATTTTATGCAGTGTACTGCACAAAATCTATTATTTTGTCTGAAATTACAGGTGCACGATTCTGTTGTAGCAAAATTATTTTGCAAAGATGACATTTTTTAAGTTTTTTTATTAAATTTGTAAAATTATTAATCTTTCAATTATCACAATCATTAAGATCCCGCTCGGTGTAGGTTCTGCCTACGTCGTGTTAAAAGCAAGGCTCCAGCCTTGCAAAAGCAACAACGTTACAAAAAAATATGAGTACGGAATATAAAATAAGCAACAGTTGGCAATTGTTTTTTGGCACGGAAAGTTTAAAATTTACACAATTTTCTCACTTCTTTGATTGTGCTTCTTTTTTTTCTTTATCTTTTTTATATTGTTTCTCTATAAAACCGCAGACCAAACCGCCGATAACAGCAAAAATTACATTACTTGCCCATGCTTTTAAAGATTTAGGACTGCTATCTCCAAATAGGAAACCGCCAACAGAGAAAGAGATTATGAATCCTATAAAATAAATAAGAAACCTTTTCATGAAAAATAAATAATTTGTAACTATTCAGCCCCAAATTTACTGATAAATATCGAATAAACAATTTTTTTTGAAAAGAAAACAAGGTTTTTTAGGAAAAATGTAATCCGTCGGAATTTGAGGCGAATGACTTATTGTGATTAAAAAGTTACGGTACAAAAAGCGTATAAACCAAAAAAAATAAACACGTTAAATCATGCCGCCACCTGATGATCCGAAAACGGCAAATTCCGGTACCGGATGAAGGATAACATGATCGAAGTATATTGAGAGGTTGAAGTATGGTATGGGAAAGGCAAAGGAAAAACCGGATTTATTATGGAAATGTTTATCCTGATGAACAACAAATTAAGGTTGGATTTACGGTACCGGTACATAAAAGAATTTGACTTATTGTGCCGGGTTTGTTTGAAATGTTGTATATTTGCGATGGAAATGCCTCATTGTGATGAATATAGTACTTAAACGGACAGATTCGGAAGACAAAGATTTTCAAAAATTCGTCATTCTATTGGATACTTATCTGGAAGAATCGGACAAAACCGCACATTCCATTTGTGAATCTTTCAATAAGACGGATACGGTCAATGGGGAAAAACGGCCCGAAGCCATCCGCCTGTATCAAAAGAAAGGTTATTCAAGGATTGCCAATTACGGACAGTATGAATGTCTGGGAAGTAGCGTTTGTTTTGAGAAAAATATTTGAAAAAGTAACAGATACAAAAAAACAGTCTCGCATGGAAAATTTAGACAAAGAAAAAATTGAGAAAATCATAAAGACGCGGAAACAGGCGAATGCCTATTATCTAAAGAAATCGGAAGTCTATCAGTCCTTTGTAAAGATGGAGGAATCGACTTACGGAAACAGGGCATTAAGCAAATTGCAGAAAGAACTGATTGCTGTTGGTATTTCAACCGTAATTAACTGTG
>JAISWH010000184.1 GCA_031271125.1 Dysgonamonadaceae bacterium | reverse complement strand
TTGATGGCAGTTGACATCGAATGGTTTTCCTACTCGGAAGTAAAAGGTGTAGGCAAAGACCGGGAAGAAAGGATTTACCGGGGTATTGTTTACGACACGAGCTACATTGAACGATATCTGTTAAGCATTATTGTTCGCGACATTAACGTAGAAAAAGCTGTCCAGGCAATTCAAAAGGCAGGTTATACAGGGGAAATCGGCGACGGACGGATTTTTATTTTTCCTGCCGAAGATGCAATCAGCATCCGAACAGGGAAAAGAGGGGACACTACCCTGTTTAATCCTAATAACACAAAAGTAACTAACTAAAAATTGATGAATTATGAAAACTTATTTTAAAACATTGCATGGGAGATTTGTACTCTTTTTTTTAATTATAGTTGCAAGTATTACTTTCGTTTCAAAAATAAATGCACAGGATTCTACGGCAATTTCACCGGTTTCGGAAGAAGCAGTTACAACCGTAACAACCCTTGAAGCCGCAGTTCCTGCTCTGGATATTGCAAACGAATTGGGTTTATCGTTAGATACGGTATGGATGTTGCTGGCAGCCATGCTCGTATTCTTTATGCAACCGGGTTTTGCCTTGGTCGAAGCCGGTTTTACGAGAACAAAAAATACGGCTAATATATTAATGAAGAACTTTTTGGATTTCATGTTGGGTTCCTTGTTGTTTTTCTTTGTCGGTTACGGCGTTATGTTCGGTGAAGGCGGTTTCATTGGCCTGCCTAATTTTTTCAAGTTGGATATAAATCCGACCGATTTGCCGGTAGAAGGATTTTTGGTTTTCCAAACCGTGTTCTGCGCTACGGCGGCGACGATCGTTTCGGGAGCTATGGCGGAAAGAACCAAATTCCACATGTATCTGATTTATACTGTTCTTATCAGCGTATTTGTCTACCCTGTGTCCGGACATTGGACCTGGGGCGGCGGATGGTTAATGAACGGCGATGAAGGCAGTTTCATGATGAACACGTTCGGAGCGACTTTCCACGATTTTGCAGGTTCGACCATTGTCCATTCCGTTGGCGGTTGGGTCGCCTTGATGGGCGCCTTGATATTAGGTCCGCGTATCGGCAAATACGGCAAAAACGGTAAGTCGAAAGCCATACCGGGGCATAACTTGACGGTGGCGTCTCTCGGCGTATTTATTCTGTGGTTCGGCTGGTTCGGATTCAATCCCGGTTCGCAATTAGCGGCATCGGGTGAAGACAATCGCGTAGCCATCTCTCACGTATTCCTGACAACCAACTTAGCGGCTTGCGCCGGCGGTTTCTTTGCGTTGATTACAGCTTGGTTCAAATACAAAAAACCGTCCTTGTCGCTCACTTTGAACGGCGTTTTGGCGGGATTGGTCGGTATCACGGCCGGTTGCGACGCCGTATCGCCCGTAGGAGCGATTATTGTCGGTATCGTTTGTGGAACAGCTATGGTATTTTCCGTTGAGTTTATCGACCGCGTTTTGAAAATCGACGATCCCGTTGGCGCTTCTTCCGTACACGGTGTTTGCGGTTTTATCGGAACCGTTATGACCGGCTTACTGGCTGTCGACGGCGGTTTGTTCTATGGCGGAGGCGCGGGATTAACGCTCGCTCAGCTGACGGGCGCCGTTACGGTCGGACTTTGGGCTTTAGTTGCGGGATACGCGATTTTCAAATTGCTGGATGTGACATTTGGTCTACGTGTCTCGAAACGTGTCGAAGAAGAAGGTTTGGATGTATATGAACATGGAGAAACAGCGTATAATTGATGAGTAGACGAGTTAACAAGTAGACGAGTAAACAAGTAGACGAGTTAACGAGTAGACGAGTTAACAAGTTAACGAATTACAAATAACCCGTCTACTTGTTTACTCGTTAACTCGTCTACTCGTCTACTTGTTAACTTGTTAACTCGTTAACTTAATTTTATCCCGACGCAGTATAATTTTTTACTATATATTAATTTAATAATTCATTATTTATGAAAAAGATTGAAGCAATTATTCGAAAATCCAAGTTTACGGAAGTCCGTCAGGCCTTACACGACGCCGACATTGACTTTTTGTCGTGGTGGGACGTTAAAGGGCAGGGCGATGCCAAGCAGGGATTGATTTTCAGGGGGATAGCCTATGATATCAATGCCATTGACCGCTTGTATATCTCATTTGTCGTAAGAGATGTGAATGTACAAAAATCTATTGACGCTATTCTAAAAGCAGCTTACACCGGCGAAAGCGGCGATGGAAGAGTATTTATTTCTTCTATCGAACAGTCTGTTCGTATTCGAACCGGGGATTATGGGGATGAGTCGCTTTATAATAAGTAGTTAAGAATTAAGAATTAAGAATTAAGAATTAAGATGAAAAAAATAACCTATTTTATAACAGGCGGGCTTTTGTTACTTAGCCAAACTTTGTTTGCACAAACAGAAGAAGTTCCGGCATTGGATTCGGGAAATACGGCATGGATTTTAGCGGCAACAATGTTGGTTATGTTGATGACCATTCCGGGCTTGGCATTTTTTTACGGCGGCATGGTTCGTCGCAAAAATGTATTGAGCGTAATGATGCAGTGTGTAGTCTTAACAGCTGTTATTACAATTGAATGGATTGTTTATGGATATACGGCCGTTTTCGGCACAAGTTTTCAAGGCGGCTGGCTTGGCGAAATTGTCGGGGGGTTGGATAAATTTTTCCTTTATGGAATTAATAAAGATACGCTTACGAGCGGCAATATTCCCGAAGTGCTGTTTGCCTTGTTTCAATGTAAATTTGCGGTGATTACTCCTGCTTTGATTGTGGGCGCTTTTGCCGAAAGGATTAAATTTTCGGGATTTCTTCTGTTTTCCGTTTTGTGGGCGATTTTTGTCTACAATCCTATGGCTCACTGGGTTTGGGGCGGCGGCTGGATGCAGCAACTGGGGGCTATCGACTTTGCCGGCGGTACGGTTGTACATATCAACGCCGGCATTTCGGCGCTGGTAATGGCTATCCTGTTGGGGAAACGTAGAGGATACGGCACTTCCATGATGATTCCACACAATATACCTTTTGTTGTACTTGGTACGGCTTTATTGTGGTTGGGCTGGTTCGGTTTCAATGCCGGTAGCGGCTTGGGGGCCGACGGGCTTGCCGCTAATGCTTTCCTGGTAACTCATTTGGCAACTTCCGTAGCAGCCTCGACTTGGATGATTTTGGAGTGGATTATCAATAAAAAACCGACCGTAATCGGTATTTGCACGGGAGCAGTCGCCGGTTTGGTAGCCATTACGCCGGCCGCCGGAACGGTCGACGCTATGGGTTCGCTGTTCATCGGATTATTTTCCGCTATCGTATGTTATACTTTTGTGGCATACGTCAAGCCCAAACTGAAATACGACGATTCGTTGGATGCTTTTGGCGTTCACGGGGTAGGAGGTTTTGTCGGAGCTATCCTGACGGGCGTTTTCGCCACACAGTTCATCACCGGCGAGGGCGGACAACAAGGCGCTTTGTACGGCGATTGGCATCAATTGGGCGTGCAAGCGGTTGTGAATATAACTGCTATTGTTTTCAGTGCGGTGATGACGTTCATTTTGTTCAAAATTGTTGATAAAACGGTCGGACTTCGCGTTTCGGTTCAACATGAAGAAATCGGTCTTGATATTTCCCAGCACGGGGAAATCGGGTACGGTGAAAATGAATAAAATTTGCTATATTTGCAGCTAAAATAGCATTGATGATTTCTTGTGAACAAGCGTTAAATAAATTGGCTAATTATTGCGGACGATCGGAAAGATGTATTTCCGACGTCCGTAAAAAATTAGATGCGTGGGAAATAGCAAAAGATGAGCAGGATAAGATTATCCGGCGGCTGCAACAGGATAAATTCCTGGATGAGAGCCGGTATTGTAAGGCTTTTGTCAATGATAAATCAAAATATGCCCATTGGGGGGCTTTCAAAATTGAGTACGAACTGAAGAAAAAACAGCTTCCCGAAGATTTGATTCGGGAAGCTTTGGAAAATCTTGATCCGGAAGAAAACCGGGAACAACTTCGCCAACTGATCAATCGGAAAAGAAAATTAGTCAAAGGAAAGGACGAATTTGAAATCCGCCGGAAATTAATATGCTTTGCGGTGGGGCGGGGATTTGCTTTGGAGGAAGTGAAAATGGTATTGTGCCTGACGGCACAGGAGTTTTGCCGGTGATCCGTTTTTTCTGTTTATTGTTTGTTTTGGAGGACGTATTTGCAAGGTGGGAGCCTTGCTTTTAGCTCGACAGAGGCGGAGCTTCTGCCGAGCCGGGATTGTTCATAACGCCGCAGGGTCGGCCACACATCTTACGGATAGGAAATGGGTCATTCCAGGGTTGTAGTTCAGATGATAGTAGTTGCGCGCCCACCAGACATAGTATCCGGATTCTTTAGCCCATAAACACATGCGAGTATTCAGGTTATGCCAAACTCCTTGTAATCCGCCGTGCATTCCATTAAACCAAAAGGCCTCTGCTTCGTCTTCCGAAGCAAATGTCTGTATGTGGGCGTATAATTCCTCGATCTGTACTCGAGTTGGTAAGCTCCATGGCGCAGGGCATGCGCTCTCAGCTTTACTGAGCGCATAATAGTATCGCTCGCCCGGTACAGTGTCGTATTGTGTATATGCAGGTGTTCCTTCCTTCGAGTTTTCTATCATCCATACGGTACCGTTGTAAGATAATGTCAGGTATTCGCCACTTCCGATTTGCCGCCGTACCGTATCATTAGATATCCTCCTTGTAGTTACGTCCACCGCTATTTCTGAAATCAACTTGTTTGAAGTAGTGGCCCGGATGTTAGCTTTCCCTGCGGCATTACCGGTGACAGTGCCAAACCTATCTACCGTTGCATATTCGCTCCCTTCGTTGACCTCCCAGCTAACAGTCGAATAGGCGGTTTCCGGTTCGACTACAGCAATCAGCTGAAGCGTACGGCTAATATCCACAGAGTATTGGCCGGTTTCTGAAGTAATGCTGATACCGGTGGCCGTACTGGTAGGCAGAACCGTTAAAACAAAATCCCGGTAAGCCGTGGACCCATCAATAGCAGATGCGCGAACCGTAATACCACCGGGTTTAATAGCGGTTACCAGTCCTGTGTCGTCGACAGTCGCTTTACCGGCTTCTAGCGAACCACTCCAAAGTACACTCCACGCCAATTTTTTGTTAGATGCATTTGCCGGCAATATGCTATCCGTTAATTTCAGTGTTCCGCCGGCTTTCATCGTACTAACATTATATGGGGAAGTAATAATAATTCTATTTACAAGCGTGTCTGCCTTGGGAGCTCCACCGGAATAAATCCATGTACCGTTCCAGGTGTAAATACCCTGACCTCTACCGCCTTTGGTATTATCATTGGTATTGTAAACCGTCATACCTATGGCGCTTGTAGCGTCGCTTGGATTCGGGGATAATTGAAAATCCGCCGTATCTGTAAGCGAAACAGAGGGCAAC
>JAISWH010000183.1 GCA_031271125.1 Dysgonamonadaceae bacterium | reverse complement strand
TCATTGGCATGAGGATTGTCTGGGCGGATTACAGTATCTTCATTCAACAGGCATAAAGTCTTACGCCAATCAACTAACGATAGAATTGGCAAAAGAACATGGCAAACCTGTTCCTCAGCATGGTTTTATTGATTCCTTACAGTTGAATTTGAACGGATTGGAAGCAATCTGCTACTATCTTGGCGGCGGACATTCGGCGGATAATATCGCAGTATGGATTCCTTCCGAAAAAATCCTGTTTGGCGGATGTATGGTAAAGGACATTCATTCCAAAGGGCTTGGCAATCTTTCGGATGCAAAAATGGAAGAATGGCTTCCGACCATTCAAAAGGTGATAGCGAAATTCCCCGATGCGGAAATCATCATTCCGGGACACGGGCAAGTCGGCGGAAAAGAATTATTGGAACATACGAAAATACTATTATTACAATACAACAAATTAAATTGATATGAACAACGATTTAGTAAAAGAAACGGGAAACAGAATCTGCACGGATAACACGGCTGAAATACAAACCAAATTTATTTCCGAAATCATGCAAAAGATTCGGCAGTCGCAGTACGAAGCAATGAAAGACGAATATAACTTTTCACTGTTAGGACTTGAAAACGAACATTCGGAAAACGAACTCGAAACCACTTTGGTAAATAACATTAGACGTTTTTTGCTCGAGATGGGCGGATTTTTCACTTTCGTGGGTAATCAGTTTCGCATTGAAGTTGCCGACAAAGAGTATTTTATTGATTTGTTGCTGTATCACAGGCAACTGCAATGTCTGGTAGCAGTGGAGTTGAAAATCGGCGAATTCTTACCCGAATACAAGGGAAAAATGGAATTTTATCTGTCTGTTTTAAACGATAAAATGAAACTGCCCAACGAAAATGACGCAATCGGTATCATTATTTGCAAAGAGAAAAACCGCACAATAGTGGAATATTCGCTGAAAACAAGCACGGCGCCAATCGGCGTGGCAACTTATACCACTTCAGCGGTTTTGCCTGAAAGTTATCATAAATTATTGCCTGACAGCGAAGAAATCAGCGAAAAATTGAAAATATTGGAGGGAATATGATATTATAAAAAACAGATGATAATTATGGATACAAAGAAAAAGAATTTAATGGAAATATTTCAGGAAGAAACTCCTGAAGTAGCGCAGGCGTTTGGCGGATTAATCAAATCATCATTACCCGAAAACTCGCAGACAAGGAATTTTTTGCCTGCCGGTTATGTCGAAGCGTATTCGGTTATTATCCCTGAACACAGCCGGTTAACGCCGGACAATATACTTGTTGCCATTTGGACGGATTTCCCAAAATGGCTGCAAATGCTGTTTAAATTAAGGGACTGGCTTGTCAAACCTTTCGGACTGAAAGCGGGCAGTTCCGAAAAAAATTTTGGGCAAAAATTTGAAGAAGCCATTCGTACCGGCAATCCACTGGATTTAATGACCGTTCCTGCAAAAACTGCCGACGAAACCGTTATGCAACTTACCGATAAACATCTCACAGCGGAATTGTCTGTCCATAACGAAAAACAGAATAACAGTCAACTGAAAATAAGCATAATAACGCTTGTTCACTATCACAATGTTTTGGGGAAAATTTACTTTTTCTTCATTCGCCCGTTTCATAAAATGATAATGAAGACAATGACAAAACGAAGTATAAAACGATTGATAAATCGCTGCTGAACAACAAAAACATTAACAAACAGTTGAAAGAATGACGATGCCGATTATCCTTATTCCATAAAAAATTCGCAAAAAAATTTCGGCTTTGAGAACAATATCAAATCAATCCCTTTTTATGCTCTTTTTTGTCTTGGATTTTACTAAACTTTTAGCCAGGCTTAGACAGAGCCTTTGCCGAGCAGAGTTATTTAAAAAAACAATGGGTTAGGTTTTCTAACCCACATTTATACGCGTAAAGTGGTGATGATTGGGCCGATAGTGCCGGCCCATCATACAGTACTATTCAGAGGACAATTTATCCCACTCTTCTCTGGCCATCACGCAGCGCACGGGCGCGTACAGACCACCAGACACATACGAGATTATATTATCGCTAGGAACCGAAAGGTGGCAATGAGCACCGGGAAGAATGATAATCGTAGTGCGGATGCCCCAGCTCGACCAACCACTAAAATAGTATCCGAATATGCTTTGTTTAGCCCAAAGATTTATTTCTTCCTCATTTCCGTTTGTTTCGAGATAATTAGCAGTGTGCTTTGCAGTTGCCAGGGTCGGCAAGTGCCAGCCAGAAGGGCAAGCGGAAAGGGCTTGCGTATAGGAGTAATAGTAAACGGTTGAGTCCTTTGTGTCATACTTCTTATAAGTAGCATCTCCGAGTCTAGAAGGATCTATCATCCACACAGTATCCCCGAAAGCATACGTCCGGCACGCAAACTCAGAATCATCCTTCGCCTTCCATTTAAGAATTTTAATTCCGTTTTCAGGCAGGCTAAATTCTAGTGATTCGATTGCAACTGTGTCGGCAAGATCTGATTCGGCGTGACTACACTTGATCTTAATGTTACCTGAGCCTGTTACAGTGACAAGGCCACCCGTATTTACAGTGCAAAAATCTTTTCCGCTGATAACCTCCCACGAAACGATCTGGCTTGCACTTTCCGGTGTGATTTCGGCAATCAATTGAAGTTGTTTACCAACTTCCACAGAGTATTGTCCGTTTTCGGAAGAAGCGCTGATGTTCTCAGCTGTACCATTGGGCAAAACTGTCAAAGTAAAACCCAGGGATGCCCCGGAACCATCAATAGCTGATGCTTGAACCGTAACACTACCGGGTTTAATAGTGGTCACCAGCCCTGTGTCGTCGACAGTCGCTTTACCGGCACTCAATGAACTACTCCAAGGTACACTCCACTTCACTTTTTTGTTAGATGCATCTGCCGGCAATACGCTGTCCCTTAATTGCAGGGGTACGCCAGCTCTCACCATATTAACATTCCCTTCAGAAGTAATAACAATTCTACTTACAGGCACGTCTACCGGAGCATTTTTACCGGCAAAAAACCATTTGCCGCTCCAGGTATAAATTCCTTTGCCGTTTCCATTGATGGTGTAGTCATTGGTATTGTAAACCATCATACCTTCGGCGCCGTTCGCATCCCCTGATAATCCAAATTCCGCCACATCTGTAAGCGAAACAGTAGGCAACTTCAAACCTTTTTCCGTTGATTGTAAATCCAGAATTGCACCGGAATGTGGTGCCTCATCCGATCCGATAGTTACTTGTGCATATAAATCCGCCGTCCCGAAAATCAGCAGAAACAGCAGAAATAAAAACATCATTTTTTTCTCCATTCTCATCTTTTCAATTATTAATTTTCACATTTTTTAAGTTTTAACACTTTTTTTAATAAAAACGCATAAATCTCTGTAAATCAATAGCTTATCAAATCAACTTTGTGCTTCCAGTGTCTGTCACTATATTGATGACAGACAGCGTTTGTAAATAGCTGATTTTAAGATGCTTATGAGGCTTAATGTTTTACAAGTGTTTAACAAATTGTTAAATTACAAAAATAGGGCTTTAAAATATAGCTTGTAAATTATTGATAATAAGATAGATAAGTCTAATTTATGCCTTTTTTACTATTTAAACAATGCCAAAACAGCTATGAATCAATAAGTTAAGTGTCTTTCTTATTTAGAATGATTCTAAATAAGTCGGCTGAAAAAGTTTGCCGGACAAAGGAAAGTTGTTGCAAGTAGATAGTAATCAATCAGATAGGTCTTAGTAACTTTGTGTCTAATTAAAATGTGAAAAATGAAGTGTCTGTCATCAATATAGTGACAGACACTTTTGTTAACATTTTTCGGCAAAAAAAATCTTGTTTTTCTTTTGGCAGAGTTAAATTTTTTCAGGGTAAGACAAAGTATGGAGTAATAAAGCGATGTATTTTAAGCGCAAATTATGCCGGCAAGCAAAAAATACCGGCTCCCACACAATAAATTCTATTTGTATCCGTTTAAAATGCCAAATCTATGTCTAACAAAAATAATAATTTTTCATGAAAAAGTATTTTTTCTTTCTTGTAATGACAATTTCGTTTTCCGTTGCCGCTCAACAAAATGATCCGGTAATTATGACCATTAATGGGAATGACATCAGGAAATCGGAATTTGAATATATCTATAATAAAAATAACAGTGAAGAATCCATTGAAAAAAAATCATTGGAAGATTATGCCGAATTATTTAAAAATTTCAAGCTGAAAGTAGCGGAAGCCGAAGCTCAACATTTGGATACCTTGCCCGATTTTCGCCGTGAATTGTCGGAATATCGCATTCAATTGGCCAAACCCTATCTCGATAGTTTGGAAACCAACGTCAATTTTGAAAAGAAAGAATACGACCGGATGAAATCCTTTGTCGAAGTCAGCCATATTTTGCTGCCTTTTCCGAACATATCCAATAATAATTTCAATATCTTGCCGGCCGATACGGTGGAACCGTACAAAAAGGCTTTGCAAGTTTACAACCGTATCCGGAAAGGGGAAAGTTATAATAAAATGGTGCAGGAATATACCATTGATGAACAAAGCAAAGAACGCGACGGTTATTTGGGGTGGTTTAGCGGATTGCAGTTGAATTTGCCCTTGGAAGATGCGGCTTACAATTTGCAGGTCGGACAGGCCGGGATTGCCCGCAGCAACTACGGGTATCATATTATTAAATTGCTTGGGAAACGGGAAAATCCCGGAAAAATCAGAGCTTCCCACATTTTAATTACAGTTCCTGAAGGCGCCGATGAAGCGCAAGTTTCCGCCGCTCAAAATACAATTGATTCGATTTATAATGCTTTATTGAACGGAGCCGATTTCGCTACCCTGGCCAAAGAAACTTCCGGCGATCGGGGTAACGCAGCCAAAGGCGGCGATTTGGGTTTTTTTGAATACGGAAGGATGGTTAAAGAATTTAGAGACAACATTTTTGCATTGAAAAAAATCGGGGATATTACCAAACCGTTTAAAACTGCATTCGGATTTCATGTCGCTAAACTGACCGGCGAAAAACCCTTGGAATCTTTCGAAGAAAAGAAACGCGAAATTGAAGATATGCTGAAAAGAGGCGGATATACCGTTGATTTATTTGCGCCGGGCATTGATAAACTGAAAAAAGAATTTGGGTTTTCCAAAGACGACAAAATCTACCAAAAATTGATTGCTTCGGCAATTACTGCGTATCCGACCGATAGTTTGTTTGAGGCTAATTATTCCAACAGTCCCGATGTTTTATTCAAAGTAGATAACATTTCTTATACGGTGGCCGATTTTATTAAATTTTTGAAAAAAGACCCCTATTCCCCTTATAAAGTATCGACGGAATTAGTAGCCGAAAGGTTAAAAACGTACGAATACTCCGTATTGTTAAATGCTTTAGATAAAGATTTGGAAAATCGCAATCCGGAATTTGCCAATTTAGTCCGGGAATTTCGCGACGGTTCGTTAATGTTTGAAGTCAGCAAACGCGAAGTTTGGGACAAGGCATCTTCCGATTTGGACGGTCTTCAAAAATTCTTTGAAGCCAACAAGCAACAATACACATGGGATGAACCTCATTATAAAGGATATGTAATTTTTGCGAAAGACACGAAGACCAAAAAGAAAATGCAAAAGGAAATTTCCAAAATGAAACCGGAAGAAGCCGTTGCTTATTTGGAAGAAAACTATAAAGTCGGCGAGGTTTCTTATATAAAGACAGAAAAAGTGTTAGCCGAAAAAGGGGAAAATCCGTTTGTCGACGAATTGGCTTTCAAAACAGGCAAAGCTGAAAAACCGGAAGGTTTCGGCGATTTCTTCCTGCTGGGAAAAGTACTAAACGGCCCGGATTCGTATACGGATGTCCGGGGTACGGTAATTACCGATTATCAGGATTATCTGGAAAAAGAATGGATCAAAAACCTGAACAAGAAATATCCGGTCAAGCTATACAGAGATGTATTAATTACCATAAAATGATATTCTTTAACTATTTATGAGATTAGTAATTCCGATAGTTATTGTATCTTTGCTGCTGATTTCCTGCACACAATCGAAAGAAAAGGATGATGCACTCATTGTGAAAGCGGGAAACAAAACGTTAATAAAAAGTGATTTGGATGAGAATATTCCTGCGAATTTGCCTTATAATGATAGCGTTATTGCGGTTGAACATTACATCAGGAGATGGATTACCGACGTTTTGATGTATGATATTGCCGAAAAAAATACGAACGATATGGCGCAAATCAACCGGTTGGTTGAAAATTATAAGAAATCGTTAGTGATTTATCATTATCAGGAACAACTGATTAATGAAAAATTGAGCAAGAATATCACTGAGCAAGACCTTTACAAGTATTACGAAAACAATAAGGAAAAATTCCGGATGGATAAATATTCGGCACAGGGGATTTTTATGAATCTTGCCGACTCTTTGGCTTTCGGCGATATTATACCGTTTGAATACGTCAAACCTGTTGTTCGGGAAATGCTTGTCAATCAACAGAAAATCGACTTCCTGAAAGAAACGGAAGCCGATATTTATCAACGAGCCTTGGATAAAGGAGTGGTCAAATTTTATAAAGAATAATACAACAAAAAAAGAAATGAAGAAGTTTTTACTTTTAGTTCTGATTGCTCTGTTCAATGGAGTGATGTTGCAAGCACAAAGTAATGTCATAGACGAAGTTATCTGGGTTATCGGCGACGACGCCATTCTTTTGTCGGATGTTGAAAACATGCGTTTGCACATGCAATTGGAAAGACAGCGCATGCAAGGCGATCCCTATTGTGTGATACCCGAACAGATGGCCATTCAGAAACTGTTTTTGCACCAGGCGAAACTGGATAGCATAGACGTTTCCGATTCGAGAGTATATCAGCATGTAGAAATTAAGGTAAACGACGCCATCAATCAAGTCGGTTCTCAGGAAAAGTTGGAAGAATATCTGGGTAAATCCATTAACGCCTTTCGCGAAGAACTGCGTATCAGTATGAAAGAAAATGCTATCGTTCAGGAAGTTCAAGCAAAACTCGTGGAAAACATGAAAGTTACACCTTCTGAAGTAAGATCTTTTTTCAATAAAATTCCTCAAGACAGCCTCCCGTATATCGAAACCACCGTCGAAGTTCAAATCATGACTATTGAACCGACAGTTTCTTTAACCGAAATAGATAACATCAAAGAACAATTGAGGGATTTTACCGAACAAGTTACCGGCGGGAAAAAACAATTTTCCACCCTGGCGCGTCTTTATTCCCAAGACAAGGTTTCGGCCGAAAGAGGCGGCGAATTGGGATTTGTCGGAAAAGGCCTTTTGGATCCCGAATTTGCAGCTGTGGCATTTGAGTTAAACGACCCGAAACGAATTTCCCGGGTTGTCAAAAGCGAATACGGTTATCATATTATCCAACTCGTCGAAAAGCGAGGTGATAGAATCAATGTCCGCCATATCCTGCTTAAACCGGAAATTTCTGCGGAAGAACTCGCCGAGGCCACTCAAAAATTGGATTCAATCAGGACGAACATTGTAGACGGGAAATTTTCTTTTGAAGAAGCCGTTCCTTATCTCTCAGCCGATAAAGATACCCGAAACAATCAAGGTTTGGTGGTGAACAACGATGAAAGCAGATATTCCGACAGAACCGGAACTTCCCGTTTCGAAATGAGCGAGTTGCCGGCCGAAATAGGGAAAGTAGTTTACACACTGAAAGTAGGCGATATTTCCAAACCATTTACCATGATTAATTCCAAAGGTCAGGAAATAGCTGCTATCGTAAAACTGAAATCCAGAATAGACGGACACAAAGCCAATTTGTCGGAAGACTTTCAAGCGCTGAGATCCATGATGGAAGCCGAAAAACGAGAACAAATCATCAACAAATGGATCACTAAAAAACAAAAAGAAACATATATCCGCATCCACGATAATTGGAAAAATTGCGATTTCGAAAAAAATGGATGGGTACAGAAATAATGCCGTTAAAACGACGGCCTTCCTTTTCCTTTTCGTTGTAATATTTTTCATCGGAACGGCTCAAACTCCTCTCGTACAGAAAGGAACGAGCAAAGTCATCGTCGAATATGCCGACTCTTCCGGCCTGCGCGACCATAATCTTCAGATTTTATGGGGAAATGTTATTTTCCGGCATGACAGCACGTATATGTACTGCGATAGCGCGTATTTCGACCAATTGGCCAATGCAATGGAAGCTTTCGGGCAAGTCCGCATCGAACAGGGAGATACCTTGTTTATCTACGGAGATTATCTGCATTACGACGCCAATATCCAATTAGCGAAACTCCGCCGGCACGTTCGCATGATCAACCGGAATGTTACCCTGCTTACCGACAGTTTCAATTACGACCGGGGCGCCGATCTGGCTTATTATTTCGATAATGGCCGAATGCTTGATTCCGTAAACGAATTAAAATCCGTTTACGGGCAATATTCGCCGCAAACAAAATTCGCCCATTTCAAAAAGTCCGTTCAACTGACCAATCCGCAGTTCGTACTCACTTGCGACACATTGGTATACAATACGGAAACCCGAATCGCCGACATTGTCAGCCCGACCATCATCAAGTCCGACAGCGGCACGATCTATACCGACAAAGGCTGGTACAACACTTTCACCGAAGAATCTCTGTTGCAAAACCGTTCTTTAGTTGTGAGCAAAGACAAAACCAAAACGATAACGGCCGACTCGCTCTTTTATAACAAAACGGATGGATTTATCGAAGCCTTCGGCAATATGGTTTTGAACGATACGGTGAAAAAAGTTATTCTGCTGGGCAATTACGGATATTACGATGAAATCACTCAATTCGCTTTCGCCACCGATTCGGCGCAGATGATTGAGTACTCCCAAAAAGATTCCCTTTTTGCCCACGCCGATACCATGATGATGATAACCATCGGCGAAGAAAGGGAAATCAAGGCTTATTATGGCGTTCGTTTTTATCGCGTTGATTTACAGGGCGTTTGTGATTCTTTGTTGTTCAATACCGCCGATTCCGTTTTGAATATGTATAAAAATCCGATTCTGTGGAATACCGGCTATCAGATGAACGGCGATACGATTAAAATCTTTTTTAACGACAGTACCATCGAACGTATGAATGTGCTGAGATACGCCTTTGCCACACAAAAATTGGAATCCGTCATTGATTCGAGCTATTTTAATCAATTGAAAGGTAAAAATTTAACGGCCTATTTTTATGGTGGGGAAATACACAAAATGTACGTCGACGGAAATGCGGAATCCATTTATTATCCGATTGATGAGAAAGACGGCTCTTTTATCGGTCTGTTTAAATCGGTGAGCAGTTACATCAATTTCGACATCAAAAACCGGAAACCTACCCGGATTGTCTGGTATCCCGAACCGGATTGTAATATTCTGCCCATTCCGGACTTATCTCCCGGTGATAAATTTCTGAAAGATTTTATCAACTACGATTACCTTCGGCCGAAAAACAAAGAAGGCATATTTTTGGAAGTGGAAATGAAAAAGGAAGATATGCCGCAACCCCGCAGAGTACACGGAAAACACAATGGGTAACTATAAGTTTATTAATTATGAGCGATATTATTCATTTATTGTCCGATTCGATTGCCAATCAAATAGCAGCTGGGGAAGTCATCCAGCGGCCGGCCTCCGTAGTGAAAGAATTGATGGAAAATTCAATCGACGCCGGCGCAACAACCATTTTATTGAATGTCAAAGACGCCGGACGCAGTTTGATTCAGGTTGTCGACAATGGAAAAGGGATGTCGGAAACCGACGCCCGGATGGCATTTGAACGCCATGCGACCTCTAAAATCACGACGGCCGACGATTTGTTTTCCTTGCGCACAATGGGTTTCCGAGGCGAAGCCCTCGCTTCTATTGCCGCTGTTGCTCAGGTCGAACTGAAAACGGCGAGAGCGGGAGACCCATCGGGAACACTCCTCCTGATTTCGGCTTCACAAGTGGAAAAACAACAGCCAATTGCGACCAATGTCGGAAGTATCTTTTCTGTGAAAAACTTGTTTTTCAATGTGCCGGCACGGAGAAAATTCCTCAAATCAAATGAAACCGAATTAAGGAATATCCTCAATGAATTTGAACGCATTGTATTGGTTAATCCACAGATAGCTTTCGATTTCCGTCACAACGATACGGAAATAATGAATCTGCCGGCCGCTAATTTGAAACAGCGGATTCTCAATGTTTTCGGGAAAAGATTGGAAACCCAATTATTGTCCGTTCATGTCGAAACATCCTTAGTTTCGGTAGCCGGTTTTATCGGGACGCCTGATTCCAGCAAGAAGCGGGGAAATCTGCAATATTTTTTTATAAACAACCGTTACATGCGGCATCCGTATTTCCACAAAGCAGTGATGCATGCTTTCGAACAGTTTATCCCGTTCGGTGAAATGCCGAACTATTTCCTTTATCTGACGGTCGATCCGGGCAGCATTGACGTAAATATCCACCCGACCAAGACGGAAATCAAATTTGAAAACGAACAGGCCATTTGGATGATTATCAATGCGGCAGTGAAAGAAGCCATCGGAAAAACCAATGCAATTCCCAGCCTCGAATTTGACAGGGAAGGCGCTGTCGACATGCCTGTTTACAATAAACAGGCGACTTTCGCCGATCCTCCTAAAATCAATCTGAACACGCATTATAATCCGTTCAAAAATTCGCAGAATCCGGTTGATTATTCTTCCAAACCGGCTGCCGACCAATGGGAAAAACTGTATCGGGATGATTCGTTTCCGGCAAAAACCAACGCTGCCCAAACCGAAATGCTTACCGAAGAAAAGAAAGCAATTATTTCATACAAAGGAAAATACCTGATTACGCCTTTGAAATCGGGATTAAGCCTCATCGACCGGTATCGTGCACACGTGCGAATTTTGTATGACGAATACATGCAACGAATGCGAGAGAAACAAGGCGTTTCGCAAGGCGCATTATTTCCGGAAATCATTTCCTTTACACCTGCACAAGCAACCGTTTTGCCTTTTTTGCTTGACGATTTGGCTTATATGGGCTTTGATTTGTCGGATTTGGGCAATCATTCTTACTCCATCAACGGTATTCCGGCAGGGCTGGAGTCGTCCGATATAGTCGGAATCCTTCAGGACATGGTAGACAAAGTGGTGGAAACCGGTTGCGAAGTGAAAGAGGAAATTACGGAAACTTTAGCATTGACTTTGGCGAGAAAAGCCGCTTTTTCCTACGGAAATATCCTTTCGGAAGAAGAAGCGGCCGGATTGATCGCAAAGCTTTTTGCCTCATCTTCGCCCAATTATACCCCCGACGGGAAGTTAATTATTTTAGTGATTCCGGAGGAGGAATTGCTGAAAAGGTTTAAATGAAAGTCTCTTGTTGGTGCGAGGCTGTGCCTCGCACCAACAAGATTTTTTAGTTCTTATAAAAAACTTTTTCCACATCTACTTTCTTAGAAGCCCGAATCTTCTTAACAATATAAACGCCTTTCACACTTAATCGTTCCAATTCGCGCCCCTGCCTTCGACAAGCTCCGGCCGTGTAGCATTGATTACAAGCGGGTTGGCGAAAAGATTGTAACCATCTTCTGCTGAAACGCTTGTCGTGTTATGCAAGGTAGGATTCGCCGTAGAGGTGAAAGTAACAACCGTAGCTTGAACAGGGAAGCGGATCAGATAACTTTTTTTACCGGCTTCGATTTTCGTAGCGGTTTCAAACGTGTTGCTTGTCCCGTTGTAGGATTTCAAAGTATGTCTATCCGAAACGGATTTGATTGCAAACGGGAATCCGATGGGATATTCCATGTTGCGGGTAATCGTTTTTTCCACTTTCACAACACCGTTTACCCGTAAGCCTGCTTCCGGAATATCTTTCAATTGTCCGGTAGCGGCGTCGGTTGATCTGAATACGATGTTGCCGTAAAGCATTGTATTATATGCTGTAACGGATACTTTGTCCGTAGCTTCGATAACAAAGTCAAAGGGAAGCGGAACCTGAACAAAATCAAGTCCATTGCCACCGCTGCTGGTTTCCCGCCATGGACCAAGCTTAGCGCCTCCATTGTCGTTTACCAACAAATTGTCGCCTGTCGAGGAGTTGTTTATCAAACGCCAACCGACTTCGTTGCCTAAATTATTCCAATAGAGTTTATAAGTGTCACCCGCACCGGCAGCGACCAATTGATAGTAACTGCCCACCAACTTCAGTTCCAATCCTTCGTAACTGATTATTTTGGCCTTGTCCCATGTTCCGGCGAATCTCCAGAATTGGTTTACATTGGTCGCCACTTTGGCTACTTAGATATTCCTCAGGATTGTCAGCATGATACAGAGCTTCTTACCAATCACAAAGTGTCAATCCGTGAATATTCAAAAATTTTTATTACTTTTGCGACCAAATTAATTTGAAATCATGAGCAAAACTTTTCAAAGAACATTAATTACTTCTGCCTTGCCTTACGCCAACGGCCCCGTTCATATCGGGCATCTGGCCGGCGTTTACATTCCGGCGGATATTTACGCCCGTTACCTCCGGCTGAAAGGGGAAGAGGTTTTATTTATCGGCGGTTCGGACGAACACGGAGTTCCTATTGCACTGAAAGCCAAAGCAGAAGGAATTTCTCCCCAAGAAATAGTTGATCGTTATCACTATATTATCAAAAAATCTTTTGAGGATTTCGGCATTACTTTTGATATTTATTCGAGAACAACCTCTGCGATTCATTATAAAACGGCTTCCGATTTTTTCCGGAAATTGTATGACAAAGGCGAATTTATCGAAAAAACATCGGAACAATATTACGACGAGGAAGCCAAACAGTTTCTCGCCGACCGTTATATCACCGGCGAATGTCCGCATTGCGCCAACAAAAACGCTTACGGCGACCAGTGCGAAGCCTGCGGAACTTCGCTCACGCCTCTGGATTTGATTGATCCGAAGTCGGCCATTTCCGGCAGTGTTCCCGTACTGAAAGAAACCAAACATTGGTATCTTCCGCTGGACAAGCACGAAGCATGGCTGAAAAAATGGATTCTCGAAGACCATAAAGAATGGAAATCCAACGTCTACGGACAATGTAAATCCTGGTTGGACATGGGATTGCAACCGCGCGCCGTGAGCCGCGACCTGGACTGGGGCATTCCGATTCCGGTAGAAGGCGGTGAAGGAAAAGTCCTGTACGTCTGGTTTGACGCTCCCATCGGCTACATTTCCAATACGATCGAACATTCGCCCGACGATTGGGAAAAGTGGTGGAAAGACGAATCCTCGCGCATGATTCACTTTATCGGGAAAGACAATATCGTTTTCCACTGCATCGTTTTCCCTGCCATGCTCAAAGCCGACGGAACGTATATTTTACCCGAAAATGTACCGGCCAACGAATTTCTCAATCTCGAAGGAGATAAAATATCAACTTCCCGCAACTGGGCGGTCTGGCTGCACGAATACCTGGAAGACTTTCCGGAAAAACAAGACGTATTACGCTATGTGTTAACGGCTAATGCGCCGGAAACCAAAGACAACGATTTCACATGGAAAGACTTTCAGGCGCGAAACAATAACGAATTGGTCGCCGTCTTCGGTAATTTCGTCAATCGCGCATTGGTGCTTACGCATAAATATTTTGAAGGGAAAGTACCCGCAAGAGGCGCATTGAACGACTACGACCGTGCAACTTTGGACGAATTTAAGCGCATCCGGCAGGATTTGGAAGACTGTCTCAATCAGTTTCGTTTTCGCGATGCATTGAAGGAAGCCATGAATCTTGCGCGTATAGGCAACAAATATTTGGCGGATACCGAACCTTGGAAACTCGCAAAAACCGATATGGAACGGACGGCGGCAATCCTGAATATTTCCCTGCAAATCGCTGCAAATCTGGCAATTGCTTTCGAGCCGTTCCTGCCTTTCTCTTCCGAAAAACTTAAGCGGATAATCAACAAAAAAGACCTGAATTGGAATGGCTTGGGAAGTATTGATTTGCTCGGCGCGGATCATCAATTGAATCAACCCGAACTGTTGTTTGAAAAGATTGAAGATGAAATGATTGAAAAGCAGATTCAAAAATTGCAGGACACCAAAAAGGCCAACAATCAAAATCCCAATTAAAAATCAAACTCATAAAGGCCTTTTGTAAGCCATCCGGCTATACCCGTGTAGCAAGTATGGATTTAATGGTTGCTATTCTTATAAGTAATCGTGGCCGTAGCCTGATTGACCGGCATGATCAACACTTCGGCAATTTGAATATGTTCGGGAACGGAAGCCGCAAAAAAGATTGTTTCGGCAATGTCCTCACCCGTCAAAGGTTTGAGGCCTTTGTAAACCGCATCGGCTTTGGCCTTATCGCCATGGAAACGGGTGATGGAAAAATGCGTTTCTACCAATCCCGGTTTGATGTTCGTTACGCGCAAAGGCGTATCCACCAAGTCAATGCGCAACCCGTCGCTTAGCGCTTTCACCGCCGATTTGGTGGCGCAGTAAACGCTTCCGCCGGGGTAAGCCGCATCGCCGGCAATGGAACCGATATTGATGATATGGCCTCTCCCCTGCCCTACCATTCCGGGAACAACTAAGCGGGTAACTGTCAGCAAACCCTTGATATTCGTATCAATTACGATTTCCCAATCGTCGAGACTGCCTTCATGTTCTTTGTCGACGCCTAAAACCAATCCGGCATTATTAATCAGTATATCAATGGATTGCCATTCGACGGGTAAGCTTTTGATGGCTTGTGTAGCTGCATTTCTGTCGCGGACGTCAAACAGCAAGGGAAAAACTTCTATTGCATATTTCTCCGTCAATTCCCGTTCTAAGGTTTGTAATTTTTCGGGATTTCTTCCGTTCAAAATTAGGCGTGCGTGCGCCGCCGCGAATTTATGAGCGCAGGCTTTTCCTATTCCGTCGGTCGAGCCGGTAATGAAGATGATTTTATTTTTCATTTATTTATCAACAAAATTAAACATTATTCTTCACAAAAGCAACCTCCCGAACATCCGTCCCCCACAACAGTTTTTTCCGCAAAGTATCATAAAAACGCTGCCGGGTCCGTTTCACAATTTTTACGCAAAAATTCGCCTTATTAATAAGGAATTCACTCTCAGAAGGATAAACGGTAGAACGTCCATCCAAAGAAATCAAAAAATTGCCGTTCCGCGTTTCAACTTTCAACCGGATGCAATAATCTTCCGGAATCACCAACGGACGTACATTCAAAGAATGTGGAGCTACCGGACTTAACACAATATTATTCGCCTGTGGAATAATAATCGGCCCATTCACACTCATCGAATAAGCCGTCGAACCGGTAGGCGTTGCAACCAACAAGCCATCAGCCAAATAGGTAGTCAGAAATTCTTCATTCAAATAGGTGTGAATCGCAATCATGGATGAAGTATCCCGCTTTAACACAGCAATTTCGTTCAAAGCAAAATTGTTAGTTCCATACTGAGAGAGAGGCGTTTGCAACTCAAGCAAACTCCTTTCTTCCGTCAGATAATCGCCTCGGAAGACTTCTTCCAGGGTTTCAACAATCTCATTCGTACCGATGTCGGCAAGAAAACCCAAGCGTCCGGTATTAATCCCCAAAACAGGAATTTCTTGGCGTCCTACCCAAGCCGCCGTCCGCAAAAAAGTGCCGTCGCCGCCCAAACTGATTACCAAGTCCAACGGGAAAATTTCGGATTCGATCACGCCTTCAATCTCAGGCGTATAAGCAAATTGTTCGGATAAATACCGGTAAAATCCAGCTTCGACCCAAACCCTCCCATTCAAAAGCCGTATTTTGTCAAACAGCGTTTTGATACTTTCCTGTTTGCCTGCCTGATAGTCGTTTCCGAATATTCCGATTCTCATAAATATTCAAAATTATAGTTCGATATAATGTATCAATTCATTCACCCGTTTTTGCAGGATTTCGTCGGGAAGCATCTGCTTTTGCCTGTAATATTTGACCGGATAATTAAATCGCTCCAAACTTCTTATCACCGGAGAAGCATCTTCCAAGTCGATTTTGAAAAGCAAAATTTGTTTGCCGGTTTCTTTTTCCATATACGAAAACAGACTCAAAACTTTCGCCCGGTTGGCTTCAATCAAATGAATTATTTGCGACAGTACATAGTCCGGCTGATTCAGTTCAACGGCGACTAAAGCGCCTTCCGAACCGGCATTGCTCATTTCGTTCAAACTTTCGACCAAAACCGGCAAAGTAACCGCACCGGCATATTCCCCGTTTTCCGTAACAACCGGCAATAAAGTCAGCAAATCTTTGCTCACAACCTGCAATGCCTCGACAACAGAAGATTCCTCCCACACGCAAGGCGCATAAAAACAAGTGTTTTCAATCCCTGCTTCCGGATTTTTCATGCCGGCAATATCTTTTTCCGATAGAAGGTAAATATAGATCCCATCTTTGACGACCGGAAGATGTTTCAACTTTAAATCTTCCATCAACGCCGCCGCATGAAAGCCCGAATCACCCGGTCTTAACACAGGAATTTCTTTTACTAAGATTTCTTTACAAAACATTTTGTAGTTTTTGAAATAAAAACATTACTTTTGTACCTGGTATTAATGTGCAAATTTAGTTATTTATTTGTAAATACTTATGAACTTAACGTTATTTATTCAAAGCGGTGCAAACGAAGTTGTAACCAACGTAGCTGTTACATCCGAAACTATCGAAGCGAAAATGAATCTTTTCGATTTAGCGCTGAAGGGCGGATGGATCATGATTCCCATTGGTTTGTTGCTTTTTATTTCACTTGCCGTTTTCTTCGAACGGCTTTTAGTTATTAACAAAGCCGGTAAGGAAGACGCCACTTTCATGAACAGGATTAAAGATTACATTCACGAGGGAAAGATTGATTCCGCCGTTAATTTGTGCCGGATGACCAACACGCCCAACGCAAGAATGATCGAAAAAGGAATTTCCCGTCTGGGACGCCCGATAAATGATATTCAAGTTGCTATCGAAAATGTGGGTAATCTGGAAATTGCTAAATTGGAAAAAGGTTTTCCCTGGGTAGCTACTGCCGCCGCTGTCGCTCCCATGCTCGGATTTCTCGGTACGGTAACCGGTATGGTGCACGCTTTTTTCAATATGGCGAATGCAGGCTCCAATGTGGATATTGCATTGCTTTCTTCGGGTATTTACGAAGCGCTTGTGACAACCGTCGCCGGATTGATTGTCGGAATTATCGCATTGTTATCGTACAACTATTTAGTAGCCAGGGTCAATGAGGCAGTGAACGTCATGGAATCCCGTTCGATGGAATTTATGGATTTATTGAATGAACCCACTAAATAAAAGACTATGGCGTTGAAAAGAAGAAGGCTAACAGCCGAATTTAGCATGGCTTCCATGACGGATATGATTTTCCTCTTACTCATATTCTTCATGCTTACCTCGACAGTGGTCATACCCAATGCTATAAAAGTCGTTTTGCCGCAAAGCGCCCAACAAACTTCGGCGAAACCGCTCACCCGCGTGACGATCGACGCCGGATTGAACTACTATGTAGCCTACGGCAATCAGAAAGAACGCCGCG
This sequence comes from Dysgonamonadaceae bacterium, assembly GCA_031271125.1. Taxonomy (GTDB): domain Bacteria; phylum Bacteroidota; class Bacteroidia; order Bacteroidales; family Azobacteroidaceae; genus Azobacteroides. Next base: position 17,625 of record JAISWH010000183.1, on the reverse strand, counting down.
TCAGTTTTGACGAAATTACGCCTTTTTTGCAGCAATGTTACGATAAGGAACCGGATATTTATGTGGCGTTATATGCCGACGAATCTATTCCGTACCGGGAAGTAGTCAAAGTGCTGGACATTGCCAACCGGAACAATTTCAGGATGATATTGGTTACCCGTCCTAAATAGACATTGAATCGAATGGAACTGACCAGGGAAAAAACATACGGAATTATCGGTTCGATACTCTTTTATATCGTGCTGCTTCTTATCCTTTATTTTACTTTTTTGCGAACGGAAATAAAAGCGAAAGAAGAAGGCGTTTTGCTTCATTTCGGGACGGTTAATTTAACGGCGGGAACTTTCACACCAAAAGGCGAAGTGAACAAAGCTGCGTCCCAAGAGACCAATCCGGATTCGCCAACCCAAAAAATACCTGAAATCCCCCAGCCACGCTCCCAAGAAGCTCCTCCAATCGCTCAGCCCAAACCGCAAGCAAAACCCCAGACAAAACCAACGCCGCCGCCAATCACTCAAAATTTGGAACAAACGGCAGCCGTTGAAGCCGCAAAACAAAAGCAAAGAGAAAACGCGGCAGCCGAAAAAGCAGCAGCCGAAAAAGCAATAAGAGATGCCGCAAAAGCCGAACAAGACCGGCTTGAACAGGAACAAAGCAAACGGGATGCTATCAACCGGCAAGTTTCCGGCGCATTTGCAGATAATTCCGGCAGAGGACAGCAAGGAACGGGACAAGCCGGTTCGGGAACACAAGGTAATCCGCAGAGCGCTCCTACGACGGTATCAAGCGGAGGCGGTTATGGTGAGTTTAGTCTGGGCGGTCGCACTTTAGGGTCGGAGGGTCTTCCGAGACCCGATTATTCCGCTTCGGAAGAAGGAAATATTGTGGTCAATATCACTGTCGATCCGCGGGGGAATGTTATTCTTGCCGAAATTGGAAAAGGAACTACCATCAATAGCGTAGCTATGCGTAAGTCGGCTTTGGAGGCTGCGCGAAAAGCTAAGTTCAGTAGTATCAATGGGAATAATAATCAGTTGGGGACGATTACTTACAGGTATTATTTGAAATAATTTAAAATAAAATGTATTGAGATAAATAATTTTTAATATCTTTGTAAACTCTAAATAATACAACATAATTAAAGAGCATAAAATATTAGGTTCATCTATGTATTTATACAATTTTAGATAACATCAAGCATTTAATCTTAAAAAACTCCATATATGAAACTTTCGATAATCATTCCCGCTTATAACGAAGCAAAAACGATTCATTTGATTCTAAACAAGGTAATTTCCGTCCAATTGATTCATGATATTGAGAAAGAAATAATCATTGTGAATGATTATTCTAAGGACAACACCGTTGAAATTCTTGAAGAATATATCAATCAACATGCCGACGAAAATATAAAACTGTTCAACCAACCCCAAAACATGGGAAAAGGCGCTGCTTTGCACAGGGGAATTGCAGAGGCTACCGGCGATTATATCATTATTCAGGATGCAGACCTTGAATACGATCCGGAAGAATACAATCTCTTATTGAAACCTATCGTAGAAGGATTTGCCGATGTTGTCTACGGTTCCCGGTTTGTAGGAAGCAATCCCCACCGGATTCTTTTCTTTTGGCATTCCATCGGAAACAAGCTGTTGACGTTTGTTTCCAATATGTTTACCAACTTGAATTTAACCGATATGGAAACTTGCTACAAGCTATTCAAAGTTGAAATTATCAAAAACCTGAACCTGAAAGAAAAACGTTTTGGATTTGAACCGGAAATAACGGCTAAGATCGCAAAGATTCCTAAAATACGAATATACGAAATTGGTATCTCTTATTATGGAAGAACATACGAAGAAGGCAAAAAAATCGGTTGGCGCGATGCCATCAGAGCTGTTATATGTATGATAAAATATAATGTTTTTTTAAAATAAATATAAATAACAACTTATTTTAATTAAAAACCAGATGAAAAAAGTATTTATTTTTTTAGCCGAAGGCTTCGAAGAAACGGAAGCCGTTGCCACAATCGACGTAATGCTGCGTGGCGAATTGGATGTAACGACTGTATCCGTTACCGGAAAGTCATTGGTAACCGGCGCACACGGCGTCGTTGTTAATGCGCAGGCGCTATTTGAAAATACCGATTTTTCAAAAGGTGAAATGTTGGTATTGCCGGGTGGTATGCCGGGCGCTTCCAACCTGAATGTGCATGAAGGCTTAAAGAAACTCTTGTTGCAATACGCTAAAGAAGAGAAAAAATTGGCTGCCATTTGCGCCGCACCTTTGGTTTTGGGCGGATTGGATTTGTTACAAGGGAAAAAAGCCACTGCCTATCCCGGTTTCGAATCGACGCTTAAAGGCGCGGAATATGTGACGGCAGGTGTTGTAAAAGATGGAAACATCATCACCGGAAAAGGGCCGGGCTATGCGCTTGATTTCGGATTGGCGATTGTGGCGGAATTGCAGGGAGCAACAAAAGCAAAAGCAGTTGCCGAAGGATTGCTGTTAGAAAAATAGATCATTATAAATCTGTTGCAAATCATCTTTAATAGCCTCAATCACAAAAAGATTTCGTACACGTTCCGATGCACTTGCCCCTAAACTATCCCGCAAGGCAGAATCTTCCAACAAACGGTTAATCGCTTCGGCTAGCGCCTTTGAATTACCGTTTTCCGATTCAAGGCCGGTTTCCTTGTCTATACAAACCCAATTCACACCCGAATCGGGAATGGTAAACGTTACGGCCGGCAAACCGCAATACATGGCTTCCGCCAAAGCAATTCCAAAAGCCTCATTCCGGGTAATGGACGGAAAAGCAAAAACGTGGGAAGCATACAGATAGCTGCGCAATTCGGCGTCATCCAATTTCCCTATGAAATGCAGATTGGGAGCATCGGACATTTTTTTCAAACGCTCCGTCAACGGCCCTTTTCCGGCAATTACAACTTCACATTCGGAAGATATATCCGGAATGGCTTCAATCAAATAAGCAAGTCCTTTATAGGGAACATGACGCCCGAAAGTAAATATGATTTTCTTTCCGGCATAACGATCCCTGATTTTTTCGATGGCTTGTGTATCTCCTTCTACCAAAGTAAGTTTCTGAGTATTAACCGTATTGGGAATCACATGTAATTTATTTTTCCAAAAAGATAAAGGTTTGGAACCGGCTACATAAGTCGGACTCGTAACCAATATTTTATCAGCTCTCTGCAATAGTTTTTTCTCTATCGGACGATAAAATGTATACAAAAACCCTTGTTCGACAATATCAGAATGCCAGTGAACAATTAATTTTACATTTTCAGGAATCAAACTCAAAAGGTAAACGCTACCCAAAGGATTCGGCAGATGAAAATGAACAATATCCGGCTTAAATTCGGCAAAAACCTTTTTCAACTGCCCGTAAAAAGAAATGGAAAGCGATTGGCTGAAAAGTTTTTTAATAATGCCGCACCGAACAACTGTTATGCCTTCATAAACGTCAATCTCGTCTGTCTTTTTATCGTTAAAACAAATCACTTGATGATTATATCCGGATAATCCCATCACGATGCTGTGACAGGCATCTTCAATTCCTCCGATATGTGGCAAATAATAGTTTGGGATGTGTAATATTTTTTTCATGACGAATAAATTCATACAATTATGATTCAAACAAAAACCGTATCAGTTCATCCCAATTGTAAACAACCGGTTGTTCATAATGAATTTCTTCCGTCGTATCATAGACAAGCGTTCCATCAATGAAACTTTTCATTAAAATAGCCAATTGCCCGGCATTATCCGGATTAAAAAAACAAACTTTATCATATTTTCCAACCGTTTCCTTAGCGTATGGCAAATCCGACAAAAGGATCGGTTTCCCGTATTCTTTCGCCTCCGAAACCGGCAAACCCCAAGTTTCCGCTTTGGAAGGAAAAAGAAAACAATCCGAATTTTCGTAATATCCGGTTACATCATCCGGTGAGAGAAAACCGACAAACCGCAGTGTTTTCAAAGAGTGATAAGTCTTGCAGATATAATTCGCATATTTGTTTTCCGTCTGTTTAAGCGTCATGATTACTTCAAAATTATCAACGCCTTCTTTTTCCAAAATACCGGCAGCCCGGCAAATAACTTCAAAATTTTTTTGAAGAATAGCCGTAGCCGGATAGAAAAAAACTTTTTTCTTCCTATCTGTTTGATTTTCCAAACAGATGATTTCCTTTTTTTCTTTTATCGGAAGAGCAACCACAATATTATCAATAGAAAACCTTTTTTTTAACGCCTTCCTTAACCATTCCTGTTGCACAATGACATAATCGTTCTTTTTAATATTGATTTTATACAAATATTTGGAAAGGATACAGAGGAAAAAGATATTCCGTTGCAGATAAAATCCTTTGATTCCCGGCTTAAAAAAAGGATATGGATTGTGGCAATAAACCATTCTTTTTTCGGCAACTACATTGGGAGTCGTATCATGTAAAGAAAACCAGCAATACGGGTTCAATTGTTTGGAAAGCTTCTTAAATCCGATATATTCGTAGTACAGCCTGAAAAGATATGACTTACGCGATAACGGATACGAAATATACCGGACATTGGAATAAGACGGAAACTGTTTTTCATTGTGAACCAAAGCAATAATTTCATAACGATCGCCGGCAAAAACAGACAGGGCTGCAATACAGTCCTGCATCACCTTAAGCGTTCCTCCACGAAACAGGTTAATTCCCGATATTACTATCTTTCTCATTCATTAATTCTTTGAATAATTGATCCCAGCGGGACATTATTTTTTCTACCTGATAATTCATTGACATTTCTTTGGCCGTATTTCCCATTGTTTTCCGTAAATCAGGCGATTCAATCAACCGGACTATTTTTTCCGCCAAAGCGGCAATATCCCCTGTTTTGACCAAAAATCCGTTCTTGCCGTCCTCGATGACATCCTTGGGACCGCACGGAGCGTCGAAAGCAACCAAAGAAACTCCACAAACCATAGATTCCAACAAAACCATCGGAAGCGCCTCCATATACCGGGAAGAAAGAATCGACATCGAATAATCCGGATATACGTTTTGTATTTCCTTGACGGGTTCATGAATTTTCACCTGATCTTCCAGCCCGTTTTCTGCAATCAATTGAAGTAAAGCATTTTTTTGGATTCCGTTACCGAAAATATCCAACTTCCAGTCGGGATGTTTTCCGGCAACAATTTTCCATGCTTCAATTAACATATCAAAGCCTTTTTCATATACTAACCGACCTACGGCTATTGCCTGTTTATTTTTCGTTGTGGAATTTTTTTCAGAAATAAAAGACAGGGGATTGGATATTACAACTATATTCCGGGCGTCGTCCCAAAACGATTTTTCTTCCTCCGTAAGAACAACTAATCGTTTCAGTTTTTTACAGTTTCTGATAAAACCGGCCGTTATGATTTCACCTACAAGTCTTGGGAAAAAAGAACGATGCATTTTCCGGGTCTGTATTCGCCTGAAAGTTTTCTGAAAATGAAGCTCGCCCACTTTGATACTTCCGTCTTTCAAATCATTGATAAACTCAATGTCCAATCCACCCAATGTAGTAATCGTAATATCAGGATGAATTTCTTTCAACAATCCGGAAACCTTTCGTTTGTATTCTTTTATTTTGAAAAAGCGGCTTATTAATTTTCGGATATAGTTTTCTTTCCCAAAATTTTTACTGATATGAATGTCCAAATGGCAAAGATGTACCCGAGTAGATAACGGATAAAAAACAGCTTGTCCCATTTGTTCGGTCGTAACAATAAATACCTCATAACCCAACACATCTGCTAAGTAATTGGCTTTAATCGTTATAACCCTTTCCATTCCACCCGGATTGAAAAGGCCTCCGGGTAATAAATAAACAATTCGCATTTTTAATTCACCTGTTTTTCTCTTGCTCCAATCCTCTCATTCTCCAAAGCATATTGTTTAATCAAATAGGAGATTCCTATGTAAAGCAACAATACTTCCGTAATATGTTGAGTTCCCAAAGCGGCCGTTTTATACTCCAGAATAAACATGTAGGCAAACAAAATGAAAAAACAGAAAAAATTGATATTGCCATCCCTTGAATTTTGTTGTAAAGAATATTTCAGCGGTTGCCTGAAATATAAATATTGATAAAGAGCTAAAAGCAAAATATAAAAAACACCACCAAATATAACATCGTTCATATAACCGGCATCCGTATGACGAAACCCGATAGTGCGACCTGAAATTACTCCTTTTCCCCATAATATGGTTTCCGAATCCAGCGGATAATAATGCACATCCAGAAGCGCATCCGTCGATGAAGTCCTAAATTCTCCGGTGCCTATCCAATTATAGTAGGCCTCAAAAGCAAATGGCAGTAATCTATTCACGAAATTATCTTTTTGCATAGGTGTCAGTACAATATAAAATATAGCAAGCAAAAGCAAAAATCCTCCGGAAATTTTTACAATATTTTTCCCTATTTGTAAAGATTTATTCCAATTGAAAACAGTATAAAGCAACACACCTAAACCAAAGCCTACAAAACCTGTTCTACCCGAAAGCGAAATTCCCATTATCATTAAAATCATAATCACAAAAGCTTTCCATCCTTTCAGATAATTTTGATCAGGTATCAGTTGCATTCTGAAAAACAGGATACATGCAAGACCGTAAGCAGCCGGAAGTTCAAAGAAAGGACTACCGGTCAAGGAATAAAATCGGAACCTGTCGATGTGTAACAGGGGATTATCTGCCATTTCTTGAAATGCTTCAGTGTGCAAGGAAAAGATAAAATCACCTACAGGAGTTATCAAAAAACCCGTAGTGTGAATCAGACCCTGCAAAGCAAATGCTCCACAGATAATCGTGATTGCATCTTCAAAAGCCTTTGCTTTTTTTTCAATCAGAAAAGGAAGTACGAATACCAAACAACACAACATATAACCTTGCACCACAAATCGCTTTATTACGTCTATAGAAAAACGTTCATGGAAAAGAGAAATCGATACATTAATAATTATCATTATAAATGTACAAAACAGTATGGTGAAACAGTACCTGGAAGTAAAATAAGTAAAAGATACCGAACGGTTAAAAATCATACCGTACAATAAACATAACACCACAGCCACCGTACAGGAATAATGTACTACCGGGAACAAAAAATTAAAAATGATTAAAAATAATATAACTACTTTAAATAGATATTTCATCCTTCTATTTTTTTAAGCCACAAATACCCCATGTTTACTTTGCCCATGTGGAGCAATATTTTTTTCCATAAAGGGAATGTAAACAAATGAGATTCACCTTCATGAATAATTTTATATCCACACTTGTTTATAATTTTCCCCCACTGCTTTCTTGAACGAAAACAAACACCAGTACCGGCGGTATTAGCGCCTAACTTCCGCGTCAACCGGGCAAATATTTTGCTCAATGTCAGTGTATAGATTAAATAACCGGGCAGACCATTAAAAATCGCACCGTTGTAAAAATCTTCAAAAACATACACATATCCCCTGGGAGATAATAAAGATTTCAGCTGAAAAAATGTATTTGTTACATTTTTGTAAGTGGCTTTATAACTATTACTTACAAAATGATGTAATACCAAATTCAAAAAGACAACATCAAATTTTTCCTCCGGAAACAGGATATCAATATTTTCTACCGAATCGCAAATAATTCTTTTTCTTTCCGACTGCTTATTCAGAGAAATAAGATATTCCGAATTATCTAATAAAACAGCGGTCGATTGGGGAAATGCATTTAAAACCTTGTCGCAAAAAACACCGTTACCACCGCCTATGTCCAAAAAACTAAAATCGCCTTCAGGAAACAATATCAAAAGATATTCACACAATCTATCCCAATCATTATCCTGAATATAATCCGTATCAAAATTCAATACTTGCCGATCGTCCAATTTTTTAATCGTTTCCATAAAATAATCATTGAATATCAAAGTATTATACCCATGCTTGGTAATTTTTCTTCCAATAAAACAAGAATTTACCCAGACCTTTCAAATAATTCGTCAGCACGTATGAATCAAAATAAAAATAACTCAAACTCCATTTCAGATATTTGAAAGACTCTTTCTTTTGTAATCTTGCTAATATGTTGAAATAATAAGCGCTTCTTCTTGTTAACATTTTCCGTGCAAAAGCGGGACTTACTTTATTTTCCCAACTTAAAAGGATATCCCATACAGCCTTACACATTCTCACTGTATGGAGGGTAATATTAGCCCCCTGCCAACGATAATAAGCCAGATATTCGTTCATATAGCCTATTTTATAGTTATATGCTATTTTCAACCACATATCAAGATCTTCAACAATGGTATTCTCATTGTATCCACCACATTCTTCCCATACGTCTTTACGCAATATTACCGTCATTGCCGGAATCGGATTACTCTCAACAAGTGATTCGAATTGGAGACTTTTTACCGGATCAACCACAGGGTCTATAATCCTCAAGTCTTCAATAATTTCACTGTTACTATCCACTACATATACTTCTCCGAAGACCATTGCATATTCCGGATGAGCTTCCATATACCGAACTTGTTTCTCAATCCTGTCCAAAGCCAAAAAATCATCCGAACCGCAACCCGCAATGTATTTCCCGTGAGCGTAATTCCGTATCGCTTTGTTCAATGTCTTTGAAAGCCCTATATTTTCCTGAATTTCCAAAAAGAAACCATACTTATCCCGAAGCTCACGGAGAATCTCAGGAGAATTATCGCTCGATCCGTCATCAATAACAATCAGTTCGATATTTTGGTACGTCTGATTCACAACACTCAAAATACATTCTGCAATGTATTTCTCGTGATTGTAACACGAAACGATAATTGATACCAACGGATTGTCCATATTTTTCAACCATATTTTATTAATAATGATTCAGTAATTCAACCACCTGTTTTACTTCTTCCGGTTCCATTACCGGACTTATCGGAAGACTCAAAACTTCTTTATGTATTTTTTCCGTAACCGGAAAAGACTGTATAGTCCAATTTTTGTTTTGATAAGCTTCCTGTTTATGAGGCGAAAGCGGATAATGAATCAAAGCCTGAACACCATGATTTTTCAGATAGGCAAGCAATTCATCTCTGTTCGCCGTTCGGATTACAAATAAATGGTGCACATGCGACTCCTTATTCTCAGGTAGCAAAGGTAACAAAATTTTTTCATTTATTATGTTTTTCACATAATAATATGCTATGTTGTGCCTGATCTCATTTTCGGCATCCAAATATTTTAGTTTTACAGACAGAAATGCAGCCTGAATCTCATCCATCCGGCTGTTTAAACCACCATATTCAAATACATACTTTTGCCTGGAACCATAATTTCCTAAAGCTCTTACGGTTGTAGCTAAAATTTCGTCATTAGTCGTTATCGCTCCGGAATCGCCCAAAGCGCCCAGGTTTTTACCCGGATAAAAACTGTTGCCTGCGGCATCACCCAAACTTCCGGTTCGTTTTTTGACCCCATTATTAAAATAATAAGCTCCGATGGCCTGAGCATTATCCTCTATAATTTTCAAATTATATTTTTCGGCAATGGCTTCCAATTTTTCCGACCAACAAACGCAACCATAGAGATGAACCACCATAATCGCCTTTGTACGAGGAGTAATATGCGATTCAATATCCGCAATCGAAATATTATATGTCCGGATATCCGGCTCTATCAAAACCGGTTCCAACCGGTTATCGGTAATTGCTAAAATGGATGCTATGAATGTATTCGCCGGTACGATTACTTCGTCGCCTTCTTCCATAAAGCCTGTTTCAATGTAAGCTTTCAGAATCAAACGCAAAGCATCCAAGCCATTAGCGCAAGAAACTGCATAGCGCACTCCCGTATATTCCGAAAGTTGTTTTTCAAATGCCGCAACCCTTTCTCCCTGAAGAAACCAACCGGAATCAATTACTTCGGCGGCAACTCGTTTTAACTCAACGGCATACTGTGCATTTACTTTTTGCAGATCTAAAAAAGGAATCATATTACTGTTTAAATTTCATGACAAAAGTACAAAATTTATTTGGATTGTTCATGATATTGTCACATTGTGCCAATTTTCCATTTTATTTATTTCACTTGTCGGCCACCAGGTTACATGTTCGTATGGGGCGTTTAATACCAATACTTTTAATGTAGGATTAAAAATAACGGAACAATCACTCAAAAGAGACGCGGTCTTCAAAAGATAATTACATTTCGATAAAAGCAGGCAATTTACTATTGCATCCCGATTAATCACTGTTTTTGAATTTTGTCTCTGTAAATGAATCTGCTTCCCGTTTTCCGAACGGATGGCATCTTGCCTGCAAACCACAGATACCGGTAATTGCAAACTCATCAACGAATGTATAACCGCTGTTTCGTCCGATGAAATAAAAATAAGATTTATAGACGGCTCTTTTTCAAGTATTTCAATAACATGTTTATGCAAACTTTCGAGGGGAACGCAAGGCGCCTCAGTGATTTTGTCCGAGCCTCTGTAATGAATACCTAAAACATGTTTGCCTAAAAACCATTTCCTGACAAATGAATCCATTTCATCCAGAATAGCTTGATTAAAACTAAAATATTTATCAAATAAATCTTTAGCTATGGTCAAACTCAACTTTTTATCATAATTTTTCCATTTCAAATCACTCGTATCACGTATTTTCGTGAACTGAAGAGTCATCAAAATCGACACCGGTAGATTCTTATAGGAAAACAATTCGCCGAAATAATCCTCATTTACTTTTTCCCGATAACTAAACTTAAATACAGGAATGTATTTTTTTATGTCACAATACGATAATATTTCGATCATGTTAACAATCCTTGCGCCCAAACCCATAACATCCGTATCAATATCAACGGCATAATACCCTTTTCTCGCCCTTTGTTCCAACAAACCGGATTTCAAAAAACGAATACATTTTTTCTTTATTCTCGCTAAAAAGCGAAGCATATTAAGCATATCCAATAATCAATTTCAGTATACAAATGTAAAAAAAATATTTGGATTATTCATAATATTGTTGTAACATTGTACTGATTTTCCAAGAAGTAGAAATTTATGAATAAAAGAAGTGACCCTGTAATTACGTTTGTTTTGTTCGTATTTGTATTCATTATAGAGTTTTGGATTTCTATCGACTCTTATACTCACGATTTGTTTAACAGAATAGATTCCGCGTGGTTCTTTATGGGTGGGAAAGCATGGATGAACGGGATGATTCCTTATGTTGATTTTTCGGATTCCAAAGGCCCCTTACTTTGGTTGATCTATGGCATCGGATATCTGCTCAGCAATTATGATTATATCGGTATCTTCTGGATTGGATGTATTTTCTATACTGTTACTTTCTTCTATTGCTATAAAATAGGATGCTTATTCCTGACAAATAAAAAAATAGCATTGTTATGCAGTATGTTCATGGCATTGTCTTTTTTTTGTGGAACATATCACTATGAAACCAGAGCCGAAGATTTTTGTCAGCCTTTTATTACCGGCGGATTATATTATATTTTACGAGTACTTTACGAATCACAAAACGATAGGAATATAAAAATTGCATCATTTGCGGCAGGTATTGGTTTTGCAGCTACCCTGCTGATAAAATATACCATTGCTGCAATGATACTGATATTCTTTTTCGTTCTTTTCTGCTACTTGATTAAATGCAGAAAGAATTTAATTTGGAAGTCATTCATGTATTCATTAGCGGGTATCTTATTGGTATTGCTTCCTTTTGTCGCTTATTTCTTATATCAAGGAAACTTTGGCGATTTTATCAATGAATATTTTGTAGCAACGAGTCAAACAGTTGTCAAAGAACCTACTTTGAAAGGGATGATAAGAGATTACCTTGTTGAAGGTTGGGGAAGTCTTTTCCATCTTAATATATTGAAAAGTTTCACTATTTGCTTTTTACTGCTTAATATTGCCGTGGGTTGTACATTCTTTTATAAAAAACTATCTGTTTTTAAATGGGTTCCTGCCATCATTGCAGGGTGGTTTATTTGCATTAGTATGTATCATGCTTTAGGATACTACTACCAAGCTTTTTCTGTTTTTGCTATTTTTCCAATAGCAATGTATAATAGTTTTATTAATCCGGCCAAATTGAAAAAGATACATATAGTATTTTTTGCCGGCGTCATAGCAGTGATTGTCTTTGTTGGAAATCTGACCTTTACACGTCCTAATTTTTTTCTGACCGAAAGTAAAGAGCGGAAAGATTTTTATTATGTCAGTCAAATCTTGTCGCAAGTACCCAACCCCAAAATTATGTATTCGTTTTACGATACAGGATACGGAACACCGGCACATGCTTTACCGGGATGTAAATATTATACCGAACAATTAGGGTCTCTCGACTATATGCTTTTGGAAAGAGAACTTGTCATAGAACAAGGCCACCCTGATTTTGTCATCGTTTTATCATTATTTGATACCGGCAATCGTTTCACACAACTTTTGCAACAATCGGGATACGTGGAATACTACACGTGGACGACTCAGGAAGCAACTCATTTTTATGAAACACATTTATACGGAAAACCGGGATTGCTTATCCCAAAAAACCCCTAATGCTTCAGGACAACTAAAATATGCTTTCCATCACTTTTTATTGTGTGGTAATACGTTTCCTTGACAACCGGCAAATCCAAGACACCGAAATCAACAGACTTTTGCTCATCAATTTGCGGAAGAAACCTGTCGAAATTCTCATAATTGAAATATTTCATATAATAATAATGAGTCCACCATTCGTTATCAATAGGTACAAGCCTGCAAATAACCGGATTATGCGCAGTGATGTTTTTTACTGCCGGAGTAAAATCTATATGATTTTTTAGTTGTATGTATATTTTGTTTTCATCTTTATCCGGATACAAAGCGCTCAAATCATGCAGCAATAAGCTCATCCTGAAATTGACATAACGCGTATGGTCGGCCAAAGCATTTCCATAGGAAAACGCAAATGTGAAAAAACACCAGCTCAATGCGAGTACACCAATAATGGCTGGTTTCCTGTTATCGGTAACGACGTAAATACCGGCAATAGCAAGCAACACGCCAAATCCGTACATCGCACGCGGAGCAAACAACGGCCTTTCCAAAAAAAGGTAAACACCGTAGGATAAGATAAATAATAAACCTATAAGAAAAACCGAAACAAAAAATGAAACAATTTTATTCCGTGCAGACGTACAAACCGATTTGGCGATAAAGAAAAATAAAATCACGCCAATTAGCGCCATCCAAATCAAATTGAAATCACCATATATTGTGGCCGTATAATTTTTAAGATTAGCCCATACATTGAAAAACATTTGTGAAAGCGGAAACATTGCATTTGATGCGTATCCACTGTGGGACCTCATTAAAAACAATTTGAAAACAAGCATTGCCAAACAGAAAGAAAGGATTGCCCGTCCCAAAAATGAAAAAACTTCCCGATTGCTATTCCGTTTGCTATTCCAATCACGGAAACTCAAAAGCAGCGCTATCAAAAGATAGATTCCGGACGCAGCCTGATATGTCATGCACATTACCAGCAAAGAGATTACGGAACAAAACACAAAGGCTTTTTTGCGGGCAAGAAACAAAAATGGAACAATACTCGCTAATACCGAGAGCGCCATGTAAGGCGAATCGTATTTAAACGATAAACATTCCAGCATATAAGGCGAAAGTCCAATGGGAACACTTGCAAATAAGAATATTACAGTTATTTTTTTATTGCACAGTATATATAATAACGATACGCTGCTAAGAGCCAGGATCAATGCAGCCAATAATTGCGGCAAGGGAGATATATCCGTCAAACGAATATCGGCATGGACAAATATCGAAAAAAACTCCGAAACGTAACGGCTCCAGTTATACCATCCCCGATAACCTACGTCGGTGCGCCCCACATCGTCTAAATACAAAAAGTTGGCGCGAATAATACTCAGGATTCCAAGCAAATAAATACCAAACATCAGCAAAGCCGGTCTGACAAAAGAACGCCAGTCGATTTCCACTAAACACGCCATGATTTCACTCTTAACTTTACGCACAAGCATTTTTCCCGAAACAGTCAGTAAGCAATAATCAAAAAAGACAATGAGTCCGATACCGCCCATTGCATAAGACAGAAGTGTTCGAGTCCACTCTTGGTAAAACGATATTTTACTGTGCAATATCCGCTCTGCCGATTCGATAATCATTTGCCTGACCTGGGGAAACAGTACTGCAATGCACACAGCAAGCCCTATTATCGAAACAATATAAATGCTATATCTGATTATTTTGTCTTTGTTTTTCATTTTTCATCTTTTCTACATACAATGTTCATTTGAAACCCGTAATTCTTTTATATCCATCGCCCCAAAGTTATTTAAAATTTATATTCTATTAAACCTGTTTATTTTTGTTCCCGTATTATATAATGCGGCCGCTGTTTCACTTCCGTATATGTTTTGGCAAGATATTGCCCCAGAATGCCGGTTGAAAAAAGCTGTATTCCGCTACAAAACATGATGATGCAAACTGTCGACGCCCAGCCTGCAACCGGATCGCCCCATATTATTCTGCGAACAGCCACAATGATGATAAAAACGATTGATAACAAGAAAAATACCGCACCAAGAATAGATGCAAGTGCAAGCGGTTTGGAAGAAAAAGCGATAATTCCGTCTATCGAATACAAGAATAATTTCCAAAACGACCATTTCGTTTCTCCCGCAACCCGATTAATATTTTCGTATTCAAACCACTTCGTTTTGAACCCTATCCACGGTAAAATTCCCTTGGAAAAACGGTTCCGCTCATGCAAAGATAGTAGTGAATCAATATAAGGACGATTCATCAAGCGGAAATCCCGGGCTCCGTCAACCACTTCTATGTCGCTTAGGTTGGCCATGATGCGATAAAATTTCCGTGCAAGAAACGAACGGACAGGCGGTTCGCCTTCGCGAGTTACGCGGCGCGTTCCGGCACAATCAAACTCCCCGGAAGCAACAGCGGCAAGCATGGATGGAATAAGCGCAGGCGGATCTTGCAAATCGGCGTCCATCGTAACGATATACCGTCCGCTTGCCCGTTGCAAACCGGCAAGCATGGCGGATTCTTTCCCAAAATTCCGCGAAAAAGAGACGTAACGAACACGGCTGTCCTGTTCGGCAAGATTCTTTATTGCTAACAGTGTATGATCCGTAGAACCATCATCCACAAAAATAAACTCAACAGTAGATATTGTGCCTGCATCGGCAAGTGATGCAAGAACTTTTACTGTTTCCCGATAAAACAAAGGCAAAGTGACTTCTTCATTATAACAGGGAACTACGACGGATAACTCTATAAAATTAATTGTTTCCATAAGCTATAAATCAAAACTCAATATACTATATTTCACGCGGTATGGTTTTGTGTATAAACGAGTTACTGCTCTTTATACCCTGTTTACTCGTCAACTTGTTTACTCGTTTACTAATTTTGCTTATGCACACATACACGCATAGTATAATAATTATTGAACAAAATTACATGAAAAACACGAGTTTTCCAAGCGCACCGGAAAACATTTGTGAAAGCGGAAACATTGCATTTGATGCGTATCCACCGTGGGACCTCTATTACAACGATCACTTATTCACTTTACAAATCATATAAGCAGATAAGCCCGGTATTTTTATACCCAAAAGTCTAAATATTTTAAAAATATAGAAATCTGTCAGTAAAAATTTTTCATATAACAAAGGAGTGAATCTTTCCTCCTGTATAATTTCCAATTCCTTGACTATCAAAACTTTTTGTTTTTTGAATTTTTCAATAATCGTCTGAATGTATCTTGGTAAAAGAAGCGATGTGAAAAAATAACCGCCGCTCACATACGACAAGCCGGCAGCTTCTATATGCCGTTTTAATAAAGCCTGTGTGTAGCGCCTGTAATGTATGCTCAAGCACATCTAACAGGAAGACGATATTTACTTCCTGTATGTTCATAACATTTTGAACATCGTTGAAAAAACGGATACTATATTTATCATTTTTTAACCTTATCTTCTCTATCAATTCTTGATCAAAAGCAGTATCACAACCCGTTCCCGAATATCAAAACTACCGCAATCGATTGAAAAAACTTGGGCAAATATGCGACATCAACAAAAACATTATCTCGCATCTTGCCCGCCATACGTTTGCCACCTATACGCTTACCAAAGGCGTATCCATTGAAAGTGTATTTCCACTACAGAGAATACACGGAGGTGCACACCGCAATAACGCGGCTGTAGTGAAAAAATTACCTGAAAATTCAGGGCAGACTTTTCCTTATTGTATGTTTAAGCGTCGCAAAGATACGTCAATATTTTGGTTTTCATGCAAAGTTGAAAGATATGTTACATGAAAGGATTGACAGTACGAAAAAAAAATGTATTTTTGCAGTTAAATAAACCAATCAATATTTTTATTGTTATGCAAACCTATCAAATAGAAACGGATATTTCGGATAATGGGGTAATTAATTTACCCTCCATGCCTCATTTGTACAATAAAAAAGTGAAGTTGATAATCATTCCGGCCGAAGACAGTACAACGGAATCGAAACTGCGTAAACGAGCAATGGAGCGGTTGTTAAAAAGACAGGAGGCAATACCGTTCAGCCGGTGGCCGGACGATGAATTGGATAATATGCGATATGAATGTTTGAATGAAAAGCATGGATGAAAAAAGTATTGCTGGATACAAATATAGTCCTTGATTTCGCACTGAAACGGGAACCGTTTTATGAAAATGCCCAAGCGATTTTTTGCGAAATAGTTAAAGGGGGGTTGGAGGGGTACATTACTGCATCTATGGTTACCGATATTTTTTATTTGTTACAAAAAACAAACGGGAAAAAGTTTGCGAAAGATACCCTTGCCGATTTGCTTGTAATAATAGATGTGCTGACTGTTTACAGGGAAGACGTTTATCTTGCCCAACATTCGGGATGGGATGATTTTGAAGACGCCCTTCAGACGCAAGTTG
This sequence comes from Dysgonamonadaceae bacterium, assembly GCA_031271125.1. Classification (GTDB taxonomy): domain Bacteria; phylum Bacteroidota; class Bacteroidia; order Bacteroidales; family Azobacteroidaceae; genus Azobacteroides. The sequence goes on along the minus strand of JAISWH010000183.1, from coordinate 580 downwards.
CCATACACAGTAATATGGATGCCATTGTTACCAGAAACATCAAAGGCTACAAAAAAGTGCAACATTTGGATATTCTTCAACCTGCAGATTTGATTCCGTATCTGGGGAAATAATATTTACATTTACGACACGGCGGATAAAGAACAGCATAAAACAGACGGCGGGCAATTTTTTAAAATTGTCCGCCGTTTCTCTTACAGTCTGATTCCCTTTTTTGGAGGCAGGACTATTTCCTGTTGCCCCGGATCAGTCCCGAATTTCTCATTCGCCGTTTTCACAACTTCGGGAGTGCGGAACTGTTCGGGGATAAATCCCAACACCTTGTTGTCGGCATTGGGACTGTGCAACGCCATTTTGCAGAGTTCTGCGGTCATCAGTTTGTCGGGGACGAATGCAGGCAGTAGGCGTCGGCTTTAACGGCGTTTTTTGCCATTTCCACATCGCTTATTCCGGTAAAACTGTAAAGCACAAAAGCCGGATTGCCATCATCCGAAAACTTTTTGATTGCCTCTTTCTGCACTTCCACAAACGGAATTTTCGACAGGATGCACAAATCCGCATCTTTGGCAGTCAAGGCGGC
>JAISWH010000166.1 GCA_031271125.1 Dysgonamonadaceae bacterium | reverse complement strand
AGGCTCTCCAAAACTAATGTCCCTACGGGACATTTAATTGATTTTTTATTTGTTTGAAAGACAATAAGATAAGTCGTTGTTTCAGTCTTATGGGGTACGATTTGGGGCTTGTCCAAGGGTACTGTTTGTCCCCCTCTGTCTTGCCTTTGTCTGCATAAAACCCAATACAAAGATACAAACTGTTTTTCAGAAAAACAAGAAAAAAACAGCCGACTGAAAATCAATATTTTAGCAGGGGTGCAAGGTGTACGTATCTATATATAGATACACGTACACCTTGCACTCCTTCGTGACTACACCTCCCCAAATTCTCCCACCTCATTTTTTCTTCCGGTAAGATTCATTTTTATATCAAAATCACTCTGTTTTAGCCTGTTTTTCAGTCCTTTTTCATTTATTATATTGATTATAAATTGTTTGCCGTTTAGAAAAAATATAATGTATTTTTCGCCCGACTTCTTTTTTTTCTTTCAAGGTTAGTGGCTTTTATATTGTTGTTTATCAGGTAATTAATTTATTCTATTTCGGTCATTGCCTGAATGTTAAAAATGCACCCTGAAATATATTACTAATGAAACAGGGTTTTCCCAACTCCCGACCTTTGCAGAAAAATATTTCAGCCTAATGGAAACATTCATTCACAGGTTACAGGCATTTTGGACTGTTGCCGGAAAACGCGAAAAGGCTTTTCCGATAATGTCCGGTTTTGTCTATCCCCGTCAAAAACATAAATACCTGTCTGATAGATTTTTACAGATCAGACGGTTTTACGAAGCAGACAAAACGCGACAGCCCGCTTTTCGTTTGTCTAAAATTGTCTTCCCGTTGTCCAAAATTGTCTATATATCAATCTGTTACACATCAATCGGGTGCACTATTTTTGCAGCCGGTAAAATTCATAAAAAATAAAAAGCAATGGAAGTTATTACCATCGAATCGCAGGCATTCAAGGAAATACAGTCAAAAATCAACCTGATTGCCAAATTTGTAACCGCTATTGAAAGCAAACAGGCCGAACAGCCCGAAGACGGCTGGGTGGACAGTTACGAAGTCTGTACTTTCCTTAAAATCAGCGACCGTACCTTGCAGCGGCTGCGTACAGCAGGCGCTATTAATTTTTCCCGGATTAGAGGGAAAAATTTCTACCGGATAAGCGAAATACAGCGCCTGCTACAGGAGAATATTATCCACCGCAGCGATGAGCATTTGCAGGATTTAATTAAAAATCACCAGCTTTATGTTGAACAAAGACGAAATATTAAGGCTGACAAATAACGGCTTGGACGTTTTCAGGCATTATATTCCGGGACAGTGGCGCGTGGGTCGCAACTTCCTGAACCCGCTCTACGAAGACCGGAAAGCCTCCTGCAATATCTATTTCGACCGCCGCAACGACTGTTACCGGATGAAAGACTTCGGTAACGACGCTTTCAGCGGCGACTGTTTTGATACGGTCGGGAAACTGAAAAACCTGAATTGCGGCAACCCGAAAGATTTTGTTGAGATTCTGGAAGTTATCAACTGTGACTTGCATTTGGGTTTGTCCGGTGATGGCGACTCTACTTCGCTTGCCGTATCCATTTCACCAAAGCCGGTCAGGGAATCCAAACCCCATTTAACCCCACAACCTGAAAACCTGAAAAAGATAAAACCTTATTCCATTATCGAGCAATCTTTTTCGGCAAAGGAAACAGAGTTTTGGAAGCAATACGGTATTACACCCGAAATACTGAAAGCCTATAAAGTTTTCTCTTTGAGGGAATTTAAGAGCGAAAACAGCGAGGGCAAACCTTTTACCTTTACGGCGCTGGATAACGAGCCGGTTTTCGGATATATTGGCAAACGGCATGTGAAAATCTATCGTCCGTTTTCCGAAATCCGTTTCCTGTATGGCGGTCTTTTACCCGATAATTACTGTTTTGGGTTGGAGCAACTACCCGCCAAAGGAGATACGCTTTTTATTACAGGCTGCGAAAAAGATGTGCTTTCGCTGGTTTCGCATGGTTTTCATGCGATTTGCTTCAACTCCGAAACGAGCAATATTCCACAGCATATTATCAAGAAACTGTCCTACCGCTTCAAACATATTATTTTGCTTTACGATGCAGATAAAACAGGGTTGGATGCTTCGCTCAAACATGCGCAGCAACTTGCCGATTTGGGCGTTAAGCGACTTGTTCTGCCGCTTGCGGGTACGAAACAGGAAAAGGATATTTCCGATTATTTCAAGCTCGGCAACAGCCGTGACAATTTCATCAAACTGTTCATCGAATTTTTAGATAATCTTTATAACGATACTATGGCCATACTCAAACCGTGTGAAATTGATTTCAACAATCCACCCGTTCAGGCAGAGATGATAATTTCAATCAATGACGTGCCTTTGGGAACGCAGGGAAACTTACTGGGCATCACGGGCGGCGAAGGAACGGGAAAAAGTAACTACGTGGGAAGCCTGATTGCCGGAACCGTTCGTGACGCCTCTTTTTCAATTGACACGCTGGGTACAACGATTCTACCCAATACTGCAAACAAAGCCGTGTTGCTTTATGATACGGAACAATCAGAGGTTCAACTTTATAAAAATATCGGGAATATACTGAAACGTGGAAAGCAAAGCGCCATGCCTGATTATTTCAAAGCCTACTGCCTGACTTCCATGTCAAGGAAAGAACGTCTGCAGGCAATTGTGCAAAGCATGGACAGGTTTTATTATCAGTTCGGCGGTATTCAAATGGTGGTGATTGACGGAATCGCAGACCTTGTAAGATGTGCCAACGATGAAGCCGAAAGTGTTGGCGTAATTGACGAATTGTACCGTCTGGCAGGTATCTATAAAACGTGTATTGTCTGCGTGCTGCATTTCATTCCCAACGGCATGAAACTTCGCGGTCATCTCGGTTCGGAACTGCAACGCAAGGCGGCGGCAATCCTTTCGATAGAAAAGGACGAAAACCCGCAAATATCGGTCGTTAAAGCGTTGAAGGTACGTGACGGCAGCCCGCTGGATGTGCCTCTCGTTCAGTTTTCATGGGACAAGGAGTTGGGTATGCACACGTATTTTGGCGAAAAGCCGAAAGAGGAAAAGGAAAAACGGAAAGAAACGGAACTGGCGGGGGTTGCCAAAACAGTTTTTTCAAAGCAGCGGCATTGTACTTATGCGGATTTGTGCGGACAGATACAGTCGATTCTGGATGTAAAGGAACGCACGGCAAAGAATTATATCCGCTTCATGCGCGACCGGGAAATTATCCGGAAGGATGCGGGCGGTACCGGTCATTTTATTCCCGGACACATTAACGGCTAAGCATCATGTTTATAGAAGGCAGGGATTTTGAAGCATGGATGAAACGCATTATGGAACGGTTTGACCGTCTGGAAAGCAGGATGGATAAACCGGATGAACAGGTGCAAAAGGCGCCGACCGTTGATGGCGAACGGCTGTATGACAACCAGGACTTATGCCTGCTGTTTAACGTCTGCAAACGGACTTTACAGCGTTACCGCACGCTGGGGTGGCTTAAATACAAACGGATTGACCAGAAGGCTTATTACACCGAATCGGATGTGAAAAAATTCATCGAAGAACGTGCAGAAAAGAAAAAACGACCGCCCATTTCATAGTCTGATTGGTTCATAATTGTATTTAAATTGTTTTGTTGGGCAAAGCCCTGTCGGGAGGCAGGGTTTTGTTTTTACTGGTAATCTTCTTTACTTAATCGGCAAACTTTATCTTTCTTATTCTGTTTGTCAGTTCTTGCAAGTGGGCTGTTAATTCGCCGAATGACTTCGATTTTTCATAGATAAAACTTTCCTGTAATTGCCTGTAATCCTTTTCCCATTCACCCTTCAAATTCTCAGGCGGGCAAATTTGTATCAATGCA
>JAISWH010000180.1 GCA_031271125.1 Dysgonamonadaceae bacterium | reverse complement strand
CAGGTTGAAAACGGCGTTTGTCGATAAGTCATTCAAGGCGCTGGCTCCGAAGATAGCTGTAATCAAAAGACCTAATAACAAATAAATTACAATAATAGCCAATCCGTAAGTTATGGCATCCGAAATTGCTTTTTTACGGTTGGATTTAGACCGTTTCAGGAAAAAGCTGACGGTCATCGGGATAATCGGCCAGACGCAAGGCGTAAGCAAAGCCAATAATCCGCCGCCAAAACCCAAAATGAAGATGAGTAACCACGATTTATCGGTGGTAGAAGTATCTTGTCCGAAATTTTGCAGTTCGGTGATTACCGGGGTCCAGTAATCAATAGTGGTAGTATCACTTGATGCGTTTAAAGGACTTAGGACGCTTAAGATGGGGCCGCTGTCAGCGGGTGGGGGGCTGTCTATTGCCGGCGTAGCGCCTGAACCGGCCGGCAAATCTTTGGTAGTAAACTGAAATTCTTCTTCACCCGGTATACAATTTTCGTCATTGCAAGACATATAATTGATTCTTCCGATGATTTGAAATTTTGCTTTGTCCGTAATTTTCAGTTTTTGGACGAATGTAGGATTTTCGGAAAACCAGCGGACAGTCATTCCGAACATTTCTTCATATTGACTGTGGATCTTGGAATCCGTATGAACTTTGCCCGCTAATTCGGCGCCGCTCATTTTTTCAAATTCAAAAGAAGTGGAAATCGGGCCGCCTTCCGGCAAATTCATATCGTATAAATGCCAACCTTTTTCGACTACGGCCTGAAATATTATTTCTCCCGATTCGTTAATATGATAGCGCCATTTGACAGGTTCTTGGATTTGGGCGCTTATGTTGTAACAGTAGAATAAAAATATTAAGATAAAGTTGATATATTTAGTCATAAAGCGTAATTTTGCAGCAAAGGTAAAAAAAACAAATGAATTTAAGAAATCATTATGTTCCGACTTGATATTATAACGGTTTTACCTGAGATGTTGGAGGGACCGCTAAATTGCTCTATCCTGAAAAGGGCGCGAGAAAAAGGGCTGTCCCAAATACACGTACACAATCTCAGGGACTATTCTTTGGATGCGCGACACCGGCGAGTAGACGATTATCCGTTTGGCGGACAAGCCGGTATGGTTTTGCAATGCGAACCGGTTGACCGAGCTATCTCTTCTCTAAAGCAACAACGGAAGTATGACGAAGTGATTTATACTTCGCCCGACGGGGAGACATTTAACCAGTCAATTGCCAACCAACTGTCTATGTGTGAAAATCTTATTATTTTGTGCGGGCACTACAAAGGAATTGATTATCGCATTCGTGAACATTTGATTACCCGCGAGATTTCCATCGGCGATTATGTATTGACCGGCGGGGAATTAGCTGCGGCTGTAATGGCCGACGCTATTGTCCGTGTGATTCCGGGCGCTATCGGCGACGAACAGTCCGCTTTGTCCGATTCGTTTCAGGACAATCTTTTGGCGCCTCCGGTTTACACCCGTCCTTCGGATTACAAGGGTTGGAAAGTACCTGATGTACTCCTTTCGGGTCATGAAGCGAATATCCGAGATTGGGAATTGCAGCAGTCTATTGATCGGACTATGCGGTTGCGACCGGATTTGTTGTGAAAGGAAAAATGTTTTAGTCCCGTAGTAGAGATTGAAACTATTTCAAAGCCTCCGACCCACCGATAATATCCAGCAATTCGCTCGTAATCGCCTGTTGCCGTTGCTTGTTATATTGGAGGGTCAATTCGTCCATCAAATCATTGGCGTTGTCGGTTGCAATTTGCATGGCAACGGTGCGCGCCGCTTGTTCGGCTGCCGCAGAATCCAGGATAACGGCAAAAATCTTTGCCCGCAACGATTTGGGAAGCAGACTGTCCAACAAAGTTTTCCCGTCCGGCTCTACGATATAATCCGTTAAGGTTGCCGTCTGATTTTCATTCTTCGACAAAACAACCGGTAAAAACGGTTCATTTGTCGGAATCTGAATACCCATACTTTTGAACCGGTTGTAAATTAACTCTACTTTGTCGATCTTTTTTGAGAGAAAACCGGCAACCAAACCGTCGGCGATGTCTCTTGCTTCTTCGTAATTCGGTTTATCCATCAGGGAAATATAACTTCCTTTCTTTTCGACCGGGATGATGCTTTTTGCAACAACTTCTTCTATCTTTTTCCCAATCGGATAAACCTCTATTTCATAATGCAATGCGTGATATTTTTGTATCGTTTCCCCCAACAAACGGATAACATTGGAATTAAACGCTCCGCAAAAACTCGAATTGGAAGAAACAGCCACAATAGCTACCCGTTTCACATCCCGAATTTCCGCCAAAGACGAAGAAAGTTCTTCCATATCCGACGAAAGATACCGGTCGAGGATGCACATCAGTTGTTTCTGATAAGGCAAAAACTGTTCCACATGGGTTTGCGCCTTCCGCAATTTGGCGGAAGACACCATCTTCATGGCCGATGTAATTTTCCGGGTGGAGTCGACCGAGGCAATACGCCCTTTTATTTCTTTTAAGGAAGGCATAAGTAGTCAATTACGAATTACGGTTATTTGAGCGCTTTTACCACTTCTGCGGCGGTTTGCGTCAATAATTTTTCAACTTCTTCATTGAGGATGCCTTGTTTGAGAACATCCAAAACTTCTTTTTGGTATTTCAGTTCCAATACGTGAAGATATTCTTTTTCAAAATCATCCACTTTTTCGACCGGAAGGTCAAACAAAAGGCCTTTCGTCCCGGTATAAATAAGCGCAATTTGCTTTTCGACCGGAAGCGGCGAATATTGCGGCTGAATCAGCAAAGCCGAATTTTTCTTTCCTTTGTCCAAAGTCCTCCGGGTAACGATATCCATGTCGCCGCCGAATTTAGAAAAAGCCTCCAGTTCTCGGTATTGCGCCTGGTCGGTTTTCAGCGTACCGGCAATTTTTTTCATCGCCTTGATTTGAGCGTTACCACCTACACGAGAAACCGAAATCCCCACATTGATTGCGGGACGGATACCGGCATTAAACAGACCGCTTTCCAGGAAAATTTGTCCATCGGTAATCGAAATCACATTCGTCGGGATATACGCCGAAACGTCGCCCGCTTGAGTTTCGATAATCGGCAAAGCCGTCAATGAGCCGCCGCCTTTCACTTTATCTTTCAGGACTTCGGGTAAATCGTTCATTTGTGCGGCAATATCATCGTTATCAATGATTTTCGCGGCGCGTTCCAACAAACGGGAATGTAGATAGAAAATATCCCCCGGATAGGCTTCCCGTCCCGAAGGACGGCGGAGAATCAAAGAAACCTCGCGGTAAGAAACCGCTTGCTTCGACAAATCGTCGTAAATCACAAGCGCATGGCGTCCCGTATCGCGGAAATATTCGCCGATAGCGGCGCCGGCAAACGGGGCATAAAACCGCAAAGCTGCCGGATCGGAAGCTAAAGCGCTGATAATGATTGTATATTCAAGTGCGCCTTTTTCGTACAAGGTATTCACGATATTCGCGACAGTCGAACCTTTTTGCCCGATAGCGACATAAATACAATAAACCGGTTTCCCGGCCAAATAATTATCGCGTTGGTTGAGAATGGTATCAATACCGATTGCCGTCTTTCCGGTCGAACGGTCGCCGATAATCAATTCGCGTTGACCGCGTCCGATGGGAATCATGGCGTCAATCGCAATAATACCTGTTTGCAAAGGCTCGCTTACTTTTTGCCGGAAAATGACGCCGGGCGCTTTGCGTTCCAAAGGCATTTCAACCAATTTGCCGTCAATGGGGCCTTTCCCGTCAATCGGCTGTCCTAAAGGATTGATTACGCGGCCTAAAAGACCTTCCCCCGTCATGATGGAAGCAATCCGGCCGGTTCGTTTCACGGTATCGCCTTCCTTCACCAAATCCGTGCGTCCCATCAAAACAGCGCCGACATTGTCTTCTTCCAAATTCATTACCACGGCCATTTCACCGTTTTCAAACTGAAGAAGTTCACCCGATTCGGCTTTGCTCAGACCGAAGATGCGAACCACTCCGTCGCTCACCTGAAGCACGACGCCCACTTCCTCGAATTTCACGCGGGTATCGACTCCTTCGAGTTGCATTTTCAGAACTTCCGAAACTTCACTTGCTTTTATATTTGGCATAGTTTTACATTTTACATTTTCTGCGTCATAATGACAGACCTTTTATTTAGTCAATTCTAATTTCATCGTATTCAACTGATTCCTGACGCTGGCATCCAAACGTAAGTCCTCTACTTCCAGAATAAATCCGCCGATAATGTCCGCATCGGACTTTACCGCAAAATCGACCTGGTTTTTCCCGCCATTGGATACAAGTTCGACCATTGATTTTTTTTCTTCTTCGGAAGCCTCTCCAACGGTAGTCAGTTTGACAAGCACAATGTTTTTCGCTTTCCTGTAAACCAGATCATAAACCAGAGCAATGTGCTGCATGTATTGCGCACGCCTGTTTTCGACCACTACGCGGAAAACATTTTTCGCTGTTTCGCTCACCTTTCCCTCCAACGCGGCAATCAGCAGTTTTATCTTTTCTTCGGACGATAGAATGGGGTTTTCCAACGCATTCTTCAGTTCGGGTATAGCAACAAATTGCCGGGAAAGCGTTTCCATTTCTTCGTACAAACGGGTTTCTTCGCCCCGGTCCGCAGCAAATCTGTAAATTGCTTTGGCATAACGGGTTGAAATTATTCCTATATCCATGACTTTAATTTTTCTGCGCTTCTTCGATCAATCGATTAACCAATTCACGTTGAGCCGATTGATTATCCAAATTCCTGCGAAGTATTTTTTCGGCAATCCCAATTGAAAGTACAGCCATTTGGTTACGGAGGTCGCGCAAAGCCATTTCTTTTTCTTTCCGAATCGCATTTTTTGCTTCTTCAATCAATTTTCCGGCTTCAATTCCGGCTTGACCTTTCGCTTCTTCAACGATTTTATTCCGTATTTCTTCCGCTTCTTTCAGGATTCGTATTTCTTCTTCGCGGGCATGCTTCAAGATTCTTTCACCTTCTTGTTGAATCCCGGCAAGACGTTCGTTCGCTTGTGTGGCCGCTTCCAACGATTTGTCAATAAAGGCTTTCCGTTCTTCAACCATCTTTAAGATGATCGGAAAACCAAATTTGGCAAGGACGAAGAAAACGACTCCGAAAGAGAAGAGCATCCAAAACAATAAACCGAGATCCGGTGTTAGCAGTGACATAAACAGTCGATTATAATATGAATCCGCAAACGACAACTGCAAACAAAGCAACCCCTTCTATTAAAGCAGCTGCAATAATCATATTCATGCGAATATCGCCGGTAGCTTCCGGTTGACGGGCAATACCGTCCATCGCCGATTGTCCGATTTTACCAATGCCCAAACCGGCGCCGATAACGGTTAATCCGGTTCCCAAACCTGCTCCTAATTTTGCTAATCCGGCTCCCGTAGTTACCGCTTGTAATAAAATTGATAATAACATAATTTTTGTATTTAAAGTTTATAAATTTTAGTAACTGTATTTTATCTGTTTATATTTATTGCCACTAATTTTATTTGTGTAATTGCTTGTTACCATGCGCCTCAACCTGCGAAAGCCCAATAAAAACCGCCGACAGCAACGTAAATACATACGCCTGTATAAACGCTACCAACAATTCGACAAAATCAATGAAAATGGTCATCACAACCGACAAAACGCTCATTCCCACATTCATCGCCGCACCCAAACCGACCGTTATGAAAATGACGCATGTCAATCCCAAAACGATTGCGTGACCGGCTAAAATATTGGCAAACAAACGAATCATCAACGCGAATGGTTTCGTGAACATGCCAACCACTTCTATCGCCGGCATAATCGGAACGGGAACCTTCAACCACGTCGGCACATCAGGCCAAAAAATTTCTTTCCAGTATTCTTTCGTTCCGAAACTATTGACTACGATAAAAGTAAAAACCGCCAAAACACAGGTAACGGCAATATTTCCCGTCACATTAGCCCCGCCCGGAAAGATCGGGATAATTCCCAACAGATTATTGAAAAAGATAAAGAAAAAAACCGTCAGCAAATAAGGCGCATAACGTTTGTAATTCTTTCCGATACAAGGTTTTACCACATCATCGACAATGCTCATTATCAACATCTCTATCATTGCGATGAAGCCTTTGGGCGATGCTTCTTCAACTTTCCGTTTTTTGTACCAAGCCGCGCACGACATAATCAGGATAATCAAAATCGTACTGCCCATTATTAAGGAAAAAGCGTTTTTGGTAAGCGACAAATCCAATGGGCGGACTTCTTCGCCCGAAACATTCTTTTCGACAATCTTTCCTTTGTATTTTCCTTCGTGAGCAATGGAAAATCCCTTATAGTCAGCATGTCCGTGTTCGAAACGCGAAGAAAGAAAGCAACGCCAAACGCCGTCGCTACCACGTACAATTACAGGCAAAGGAATCGAAATTGAGTGTCCGTCAACCGTCGCGATATGCCAATCGTAAGCATCACCGACATGATCAAGAATCAATTCGGTCACATTCAAATCCTTCTTGGGTTCGCTATGGTGTTCCGTTTCGACCGGAATTTCCTGAGCGGCCATACTCATTCCTGCAAACAAGAACAGGCAAAGTACCGTATATTTTATTCTAATTTTCATGTGTTTCTGTTTTTTTTGCCACTAATTATTGCGAATTTCATCTATCATCATCTCTTTTTCGCGGCAAACCAGATAAATTGTATCAAACGCCAAAAATATCAAGTACAAAATTACGAAAATAATTACAAACCGCCTCACTTCCATTTGGGCTATAAGCGTATAAAACATTACAAAAAAGACGGATAACAAAATCTTGCCGATTTTCAATCCCATGAATAGATTGATTGATTGCCGGGGCGAAACCGTTTTATTTTTTGCTTCGACAACTTTAATTGTTATCCATTCGTAAATGCAAAAAAACAAGCAGGCGCCTACCGCCCAGTAAAAAATGCTTTCATCGGCAAACAACTTGTTTTGAAGCGCTTTTAGACCCATGATCAGGATGCCTGTCATCAACGCCAAACCTAAGCTGTATTTTTGAACTCGATTCATTCCTGATAATGTTTATCAGCCCAATTTATAAGAATTTTAGCGTAATTCATACTTTCTTGTACTACACGATAGTTTGTAACTCCATCATAACCAAGAGACTTATGTAAAAGATCATAAGCGTTCAATAAATATTTGTTCATTTTATTGTCCTTAGACGATAATGCCATTTGATAATCCTTAAAATCAAGGCGTTGTCCCTTTTTTAAATTTTCACGTACATTAAGAACCGCATCCATGGCAACAAGTATCCCGTTCCAGGCGATGTTACCCGCGGTTTTTACATATTTCGAATCATTATAATGATCACCGTCTTTCTCTGCTTTTTCCGATAAGAGTTGTTTTGCATTTTGCAAATACCGCTCTGCTTCTCGAATAGGGTGTTTTAACTGTGCCATATTTTCATGAATTTACATTACTATTTTATTCTACACAAACCGAAACAATATTTTGTTTAACTTCTGCAAATCCGCTGTTTATTTCCATCGTCTTTTCGCTATTGCCGATTTTGTAAGTCAGCGCGCCTTTTTTCAAAACCGAAATAATCGGGGCATGGTGATTCAAAATGGTGAACAAACCGACTGCTCCGGGCAGAGTAACGGAATCCGCTTCGCCGCTGTAAATGATTTTTTCGGGGGAGATTATTTCCAGATTCATCATACTTATTCTGTTATTTCAATACCTGTACGTTCAATTTCCATTACCATATCGGCGAAATCCGTATCCAAAGCAATTAGGTGTGGTTCAATACGAAGGTCTATATCCCACCGCAAACGCCACAAAATAAGCCCTGTATTCCAATGATCATAATCATCTTCCAAATGATTTACGATAAGAGCCACATCAATATCACTGTCTCTATGAGGATCACCCTTAGCATAAGAACCAAAGAGGTAAAATCGATCTATCTTAACAGGAAATTCTTTTTGTACCAAGTTTTTATAGTCCTTTACTTTTCCGATAATATCTTCTCTTTTGTCCATTGTTGTAATGTTTTAGTCTGTTCTAATAATTCCATACACCTTTTTTGCGTAAGCATCTGTATAATATTGTTTTTATATTCCACATAGCGAGTACTGATATAAAGTCTATTGATTGACTCTAAAAAAAGCCGTTGTTCAATTGTAAACGAATCTAAAAATTTACATTTTTCGGATAATAACAATAAATCATGCGTATATGGCGGTGTTTCTCCATACAAATTCGCATAATATGCTTTAAAAATCTTTTCAATCGCCTGCTGACACAAAAAAGCAAAATATAAAAAATATTTCCCTTTTAAGTTATATTCTGCAGCGCTCAAATCTTCATCCGATTTACTCATCCAAAGTTGAACTTTTTCTTCATTTATCATTAGTATTCTAATTTTGGTTCTTCAATTTCTCCGCTTTCGCCTTCGCATCCTCAATCGTCCCGACATTCAAGAAAGCCTGTTCGGGTAGATCATCCACCTCACCATTCATAATCATGTTAAACCCTTTGATGGTATCTTCGATAGAAACCATTACGCCCGGCACGCCGGAAAAGGCTTCCGCCATGAAAAACGGCTGAGAAAGAAACCGTTGCACGCGGCGCGCCCGATTTACAACTAATTTATCTTCGTCGGAAAGTTCTTCCATTCCCAAAATGGCAATAATATCCTGCAATTCCTTATAACGCTGCAACAATTGTTTAACGCGCTGAGCGGTATTGTAATGCGCCTCGCCCACTACATTCGGGTCCAGGATGCGGGAAGTAGAACCCAACGGATCCACAGCCGGATAAATCCCCAATTCCGAAATCTTACGATCCAAGACCGTCGTCGCATCCAAGAACGCGAACGTCGTCGCCGGCGCAGGGTCGGTTAAGTCGTCGGCAGGAACATAAACAGCTTGTACGGAAGTAATCGAACCGTTTCTGGTCGAAGCAATCCGCTCCTGCATAGCGCCCATTTCCGTTGCCAAAGTCGGCTGATAACCCACCGCCGAAGGCATACGTCCCAAAAGGGCGGAAACTTCCGAACCGGCCTGTGTAAACCGGAAAATATTGTCGATGAAAAAAAGTATATCGCGTCCGCTTTCGCCACCCTGGTCGCGGAAAGCCTCGGCAATGGTCAAGCCCGATAAAGCCACGGAAGAACGTGCGCCGGGAGGCTCGTTCATCTGTCCGAACACTAAAGTCGCTTGCGATTTTCCCAATTCCTCGTAATCAATTTTCGACAAATCCCATTCGCCGCGTTCCATCGCTTCCTTAAACTCTTTCCCGTACCGGATAACACCCGATTCGATCATTTCACGAAGTAAGTCGTTACCTTCGCGGGTACGTTCGCCGACGCCGGCAAAAACAGAAAATCCATTGTGCTTTTTCGCAATATTGTTGATTAACTCCATGATTAATACCGTTTTACCAACGCCTGCGCCGCCGAACAAACCGATTTTCCCTCCTTTTAAATAAGGAGCGAGCAAATCAACCACTTTAATTCCGGTAAACAAAAGTTCTTTGGAAGTAGATAAATCTTCAAACTTAGGCGGTTCGCGATGGATAGGCAGGATATTCTCATGGCTTAACGGTTTCATCCCGTCGATGGTATCGCCGATTACATTCAGCAAGCGGCCTTTCACCTGGTCGCCCACAGGCATGGAAATCGGCCGGCCCAAACTTTCTACTTCCATTCCGCGATAAATACCGTCGGTCGAATCCATTGCCACTGTTCGCACGGTATCTTCACCGATATGTTGTTGTACCTCAACAATTAAAACTTTTCCGTCGGGACGGGTTATTTTCAACGCTTCGTGTATTTTGGGAACCGATTGGCCGGTTTTTTCATACGCAACGTCTATGACCGGACCAATTACCTGAGAAATATATCCAGATTTTTCAGACATGATTTAAATAATAAAAATAATGTAAATTATTGAAAAATTACTCATTATAAATACAATAAGGAATTGGCAAAATTACTATTTCCATTGTCAATATGCAAGAAATCTGCGAACTATTTTGAATATTTCTTTAATTTTTTTTGAATCATAAAAAAGAACATGTATATTTGTAGCTGAAATTTAACTGTATTAATTATGATTTATACTTTAATCAAAAAAACAATTTACGGATATATTTTATTGAGTATTATGCTTTTGTTTTTTTGCATATCTTGTAAAAATAATGCAAAAATCACAGGCAATACACTTTTTTTTGATACGATCCGAATAGATGAAACGCAACCGCAACCTCTGGGAAATGGCGATTCGAATGATTATTTCAGTTGCCACTTAAGTATTAACTTTACATATCCGAATGTTTACAACGATCAGGATAAACTGCAAAAGTTGCAGTCTGCTTTTATCGAATGTGTGTTTTCCATGAAATATGCCGGTTTGTCGCCGCAACAAGCTGTGGATAGTTTCAGGATACAATATGTTAAAGACTTCCAATGCGAAAAATTTACCGACAAAGATTACGACCTGGAAGACGAAACAGGGTTTCAATATCATTTGAGTCTGGGAAATAAAATTACTTATAACCGGGACAACTTAGTTTCTTTTCTGGTTGAAAATGAGAGCTTTGAAGGTGGCGCTCACGGCGCTCACAGCATTTTCGGATATGTAATCAACCTGAACACCGGTGAATACATTACCGAAGATTCTTTTGCCGGAACAAATTATAAAAAAAATATATCGGACATAATTATTGAAAAAATTGCCGAAGAGAAGGACATTAACAATCCTGAACAATTGGAAGACATAGGCTATAACAACATCAGCGATATTGTTCCCAATGGAAATTTTACTATTGACGAGAAAGGTATTACCTACTATTTCAACGAGTATGAGATAGCGGCCTATTTCATCGGGATAACAAAAGTTTTCATCCCTTACGAGGAATTGAAATCTTTTATTGCGGACGACGACAACCCGATTGCTACTTTGGCGAATAAATAACAATTTTCAGGGGTGGGAGGGATAATTATTAAAAAATGGAACTCATCGAAAAATATTTCCCCGGATTAACGGAAAAGCAAAAGTCCCAATTCGCCGCATTATATGATTTATACAACGATTGGAACTCAAAAATCAACCTGATTTCGAGGAAAGATATTGAAAATTTATACGAAAAGCATATCCTTCATTCGCTGGGAATTGCAAAAATAATCCGCTTTTCCGATCGCTCGGCCATTCTGGATGTAGGCACGGGCGGCGGCTTTCCCGGAATCCCCCTGGCGATATTATTCCCCAAAGTATGGTTTCTTTTGATAGACAGTATCGGGAAAAAAATCAAAGCGGCAAAAAATATTGCAGAACAGATTGGCCTTGAAAACGTTGAATGTAAACAAGAAAGAGTGGAAGACGAAAAAGCGGAATTTGACTTTGTCGTTAGCCGCGCGGTTATGCCTTTGCCGGATTTGCTGAAAACGGCGAAAAAAAACATTGCTAAAGACCAACATAATGCAATTCCTAACGGGTTTTTATGCTTAAAAGGCGGAGAATTGCAAGCCGAAATAAAACCCTTTAAAAATAAAGTTATTATATACGAATTGCAAGACTATTTTGACGAAGAATTTTTTCAAACGAAAAAAATAGTATATCTGCAGGGAATGTAAAATGTAGAATGTAAAATTATTTTTCGTCATTTTACATTTTACATTCTACATTCTACATTCTACATTTTCCTAAATCATTTGTTCTATATTCCAGACAAAGGCATGCAGACCCAATATTTCGGTTTCTTTGTCCAATTCCCGGATTTTCAGAAGCAAGCTATCTACTTTCTCATCCGGGACAATGGTTAGAATGGCCGCATTCAAAGTAGGCCAGGCATGAGTTCCATAATGAGGTTCGCCGACGCGGGCGCCTTTACCTTGCACGTTTTCCCACAAGGTAAAGCCCCGGATATTCATTTTCTCTAACAGATCAAGAATACGTTCTTTGTGCGCTTGATTGTATGGTATAAATACTGATTTCATACGTTTACTTGTTTACTCGTTTACTTTTTTCATGCTGTTTCCTAAGTTTCTTCCTCGCCCTCCTGATTCCCACCGACCCGAAGATGGAATAAAGAGCGGGGACATATAATAAAGTAAGAATTGTCGAGAAGGTCAAACCGCCCACAACGGCAATACCCATCGGCTGCCACATTTCGGAACCCGTTCCCCGCGGAATGGCCAGCGGAATCATACCCAGAACGGTCGTCGCCGTCGTCATCAG
>JAISWH010000187.1 GCA_031271125.1 Dysgonamonadaceae bacterium | reverse complement strand
GTGATGGACGATGAGCGTTTGAAGCAAGGTAAGAATTGGGGAAAAGATTATTTCGATGAACTGCTCGAACGCATCCGGGAAATCCGTGCCAGCGAACGGCGATTTTACCAAAAAATTACAGACATCTATGCTCTTTCGGCTGATTACGACAAGAATGCCCCCGTAACCAAAGATTTTTTCGCTACCGTTCAGAATAAATTGCATTGGGCAATTACAGGAAAAACCGCCGCAGAAATTATATACAGCTCGGCCGATGCTACTAAACTCTACATGGGCTTAACTAATTGGAAACAGGCGCCGGATGGAAAGATAATGAAATCCGACGTAGCTATTGCGAAAAATTACCTGAGCGAAGCACACATCAAAGAATTGAACCGGATTGTGTCTGCATATCTTGATTTGGCTGAGAACCGTGCAGAACGGGGTATCACTACCAATATGCAAGAATGGGTGCAGTTCCTTAATCAGTTTTTAGAACTGTCCCAATATCCCATTTTGCAGGATAAAGGAAAAATCAGCGCATTGGAAGCAAAACTGAAAGCCGAACAGGAATACGAAGTCTATCGGAAAATTCAGGATGACAATTACATTTCTGATTTTGACAGGGAAATCAAAAAAATCAAAGGAGATTAGGTCTGGGTCATCATAACTTTTAGCAGCGGAGTGAATGACAAATCCTGAAGAATGACTACCCTGATGGTTGCCGTTCAGAAAAACAAATTTGTTTAGACGGGAAAAAACTCAGGGATGTGTCTCCCACGAGCTGTGGCAACATCAGATGCTTTTCAGTAAAAACGACAAATCATCCGTAACTTGCAAGTCTTTCGGATTTTCACCTTTTTTGAACAAACGCGCTGTCCTCGAACCAATCAATTGCAAGCGATCATTTTCCAGTTTCAATAAAGTAGACTCGCGCAAACCTAAAACATAAATATCCGAATGAATCTCAATAAATTCTTTGATGCGGACTTCCCGCGTTTCACCGCCAAAGCCGACGGGATGGACATCTATGTAATGCGGATTAATTTGGAACGGTATTAAATTCAATGTGTCGAATCCGTGTGGATCAATGATGGGCATATCGTTGGTAGTTCGTAAAGTAGGGCAAGCGATATTTGCTCCGGCACTCCAGCCTACATAGGGCGTTCCTTCCAATATTTTCTTACGGACAGGTTTCATTAATCCGAGATCGTGCATTTGCCGCACTAAATGCCAAGTGTTCCCGCCACCAATAACAATAGCTTCAGCCGTTTCTACCGCCCGAAGCGGATCTTTGGCATGATGAATGCTCGTTATGTGGTGTCCTAATTCAGAAAATCGACTTTCAACTTTCGTTTCGTATTCGTCGTAACTGAAAGTGACTGCTGCATAAGGAATAAACAAAGCAGTCACCGGTTTATTACCAAGAAATGTTTTTATTTCTTTTCTCGGCCAAAACAAATACGGTTCGCCCACATTGGTAGAATTGCTTAATAGTAAAAATCTCATAATAATCATTGTTGTTATAGAAAGCGAAGTTAGGCATAAATTTTTGAAAAAAAAAACAATTAACTACTTCGAGTTGTTATATACAAAAAAAATTATATCTTTGCCTGAAAATTAGTAAAAAATAGTGGTAAAACGCGAGTACATATCATTGATCTTTATAGCCAATTTATTTTTGTTGGTTTGTAGTATTATTCCGCATCATCACCATCAGGAAATGCCTCATTTCGTTTCGTTCGAAATGTGCCAGCACGACAATGCGGATGATAGCCGTCATAATCAAGAGGAAGGGCCAACCTGCCTGCTTGAGCAAGATATTGATGCGGTTTACAAACATTCGGAAGAAAAATGCCAGGATGCTTCATGTGTTTTGCATCATCCGGAAATGTTTCTGCAAGCGGCTGTTTTTTCTATTCTCGGTTATGACTTTTCTTTGGTTCGGGAAACGGTTACACTCCTTGAACCTCCTTATTTAATAAGTTATCTTTGCGATTTCGCAGGTTACGGGCAGGGACTTCGGGCGCCTCCGGTTACCTCCTAACCCCCTAAAGGGGGAACTGCCGTAGCAGTATATTCACACTCGCTACCCCCAACTCCCCCCAATGGGGGCGGGGGGCAAATCTTTTAAACTTATTAATTACAATTAAGCATGAAAAAAATATTTTTTGCTATGCTGATTTCCGGTATAGCGTTTTATGGTTGCAAACACAACCATGATGAGTCTGATCACGCGGATCGCGATTCCGACAAAGACGTCCCCGAAGGCTCCATTCATTTTCACACCAAGCAACAAGAGAAAATCAAGTTTACTGCGGAACTTCCTGTTGTCGAACCTTTCGGGCAAGTCATCAAGACAACGGCCCAAGTACTATCCGCTCCCGAAGACGAGGCGGTGATTTCGGCCCGGATGTCCGGTATTATCCTGTTTTCAGGAAACAATTTATCGGAAGGACAAACGGTGAACGCGGGGCAAGCGCTGTTCACGATCTCGGGTGCAAATTTGGCCGATAATAATTCTCAAGTCAGGTTTACGGAAGCTTTGAATAACTACAAAAAAGCCGAATCGGATTATCAAAGAGCGAAAGATTTGAAAAACGTTCAAATTGTTTCGGAAAAGGATTTTCTTCAGATTCAAGCCGATTACGAAAAAGCCAAAGCAATTTACAATACGATTTATCAAAATTTCAGCGGTAAAGGGCAAACAATTTCCGCCCCTTTCCAATCTTTTATCAAACAAGTTTTTGTCGAAAACGGACAATTTGTAGAGGAAGGCCAGGCCTTGGCTACCGTTTCCAAAAACAAAACCTTGTTGTTGCGGGCAGACGTGCGGACTAAACATGCAACGCTGTTGCCGTATCTATTTTCGGCTTCGGTGGTTTCCTCCGATAAATCGGAAGTGTATGATTTGGCAGAATTGAACGGCAAGATTATGTCGTTCGGAAAATCAATCGACCCGGAAAGTTACAGGATTCCGGTCAGTATTCGGATTGATAACAAAGCGGGATTTATTTCGGGTGGATTTGTAGAAGTTTATTTGAAAACTCGTTCGGAAAATCCGGTGATGACCATTCCGATTTCCGCATTGATCGAAGAACAAGGCATTTATTTTGTGTATGTGCAATCAGATCCCGAACATTTTGAAAAACGGGAAGTCACTATTGGGGCAAATGACGGAATCCGAACCGAAATTCTGTCGGGTTTGAACAAAGAAGAAAAAGTTGTAACACAAGGCGCTATTTCCCTTAAATTAGCGCAATCGGCAGGCGCCTTAGATCCCCATGCCGGACATGCACATTAATTGATATGCTGAACAAAATTATATCTTTTTCGCTTAACAATAAGCTATTCATATTGTTAGCGGCCACTTTGCTGATCATTTTCGGAACCTATACGGCAAACAAAATGGATATTGACGTATTTCCCGACTTGACGGCGCCTACTGTGGTAGTAATGACCGACGCGGGTGGAATGGCTTCCGAAGAAATCGAACGTTTGGTAACATTCCCGATTGAAACGGCGGTGAACGGGGCGACGGGAGTCCGCCGGGTACGTTCGTCTTCCATGCAAGGCTATTCCTTTGTTTGGGTGGAGTTTGACTGGGGAACCGATATTTTTCGGGCGCGCCAGGTCGTCAGTGAGAAAATGGTTTCCCTGGCGGAATCCATGCCGAAGGGCATCCAACCGGTTTTAGCGCCTCAATCAAGCGTGATGGGTGAAATATTTTTCATCGGTTTACAGTCGGATACAACAAATATGACAGACCTTCGCACCTTAGCCGAGTGGGTTGTCAAACCCGCAATTCTGGCCACCGGAGGCGTTTCACAAGTGACCATTATCGGTGGCGACTACAAGCAATATCAGGTATTAGCCGATCCGCAACTGATGAAGTATTACGGCGTTACCATCAACGAATTGTCGGATGCTTGCGCCGGAATCAGTGAAAATTCTTCCGGCGGAGTGATTCGCGAATACGGTAATGAGTACACTATCCGGGGGATTGCGCGAACAAACGACTTGGAAGAACTTGGGAATACGATAATAAAGGCGAAAGGTGAAGGGCGAAAGGCAAAGGACCTTTCCCTTCCTTCGCCTTTCGCCCTTCGCCCTTCGCCTGTTTTTCTAAGCGATGTGGCAGAAGTGAAAACCGGCCCGGCGGTACGCATGGGCTCAGCGTCGCAGAACGCCAAGCCGGCTGTGATTCTTTCAATTTCCAAACAGCCGAATATCAATACTTTGAATGTAACGCGAAACGTTGAAAAGAACCTGGAAACCTTGCAACAGTCGCTGCCTTCGGATGTGAAACTGGATACGCGGGTTTTCCGACAGGCCGATTTCATCGAAACTTCGGTTAATAATGTCGGACGGGCTTTGATAGAAGGCGCTGTATTTGTGATCATTATCCTTTTTCTTTTCTTGGGGAGTTTCCGTACCACCCTGATTTCCGTCCTGGCGATTCCACTTTCCCTTTTGGGGACAGTGATTGTACTCCATTTGTTGGGAATGAACATCAACACGATGAGTCTGGGTGGAATGTGTATTGCCATCGGCTCGTTAGTTGATGATGCGATTATTGACGTGGAAAATGTGTATAAAAGACTGAGGCAAGAATGGAGGGCGAAGAATGAAGGGCAAAGGGTGAATGATCCGGCTTCCCTTTCTTCGCCATTAGCCTTTCGCCCTTCGCCTTTTGACTCATTTCGGATCGTTTTTGAGGCTTCGCGTGAAATCAGGGCTTCGATTTTGAATGCAACTTTCATTATCATTGTGGCGTTTATTCCGTTGTTTTTCCTTTCGGGAATGGAAGGACGTATGCTTAAACCTTTGGGAATTACATATATAATCGCACTTTTCATGTCTTTGATTGTCGCTATGACTTTGACGCCTTTGCTTTGCAAGATGATGTTGTCAGGTGAAAAATACCTGGCTAAAAATGAAAAAGACAGTTGGCTGGCAAGAAACCTGACTAAATATTACGAGCGATCTCTGATAAAGGCTTTAGCGCATAAAAAAACAGTATTGATTTCGTCGCTATCCTTGTTTATTATCGCAATCATTCTGTTTATGAATATGGGCAGAAGTTTCCTGCCGGAATTTAACGAAGGCGCACTGACTATTACCGCCGTATGCAAACCGGGCATATCCTTGGATGAAACCGACCGCTTGGGAAATTGGATGGAAAAAGAACTGCTGGACATTCCCGAAATTAAAACGACCGCCCGCCGGACAGGCCGCGGGGAATTGGACGAACATTCTCAGGCAACCAATTCTACGGAAGTGGATGTGAAATTCGTTTTGGATAAACGTTCCAACGCCGAATTTATGGCCGAAGTCCGGCAAAAACTTGGCGAAATTCCGGGCATTTCCCTCACGATCGGGCAACCCATCGGTCACCGAATCGACCATATACTGTCGGGTACGCGCGCGAATATCGCCATTAAGATTTTCGGATCTGATTTGAACCGTTTGTTTACTTTGGGGAATCAGGTAAAAACGGCGATTGCCGATATTCCCGGTCTGGCGGACGTCAGCGTGGAACAACAGACGGAAACGCCTGAAATCCGGATTAAAGCCAATCGTCAAATGCTTGCACGTTACGGAATTACGATGAACGATTTTAATCGTTTTATAGGTTTGGCGTTTTCAGGCGAGAAACAGACGGAAATCTTTGAAGGACAGCGGAGTTTTGATTTGATTCTCAAACTGAAACAGGATTATACGTCTACGATAGAAGGGATTAAGTCCGCATTGATCGACACGGGCGACGGCGGGAAAGTTCCTTTGGAAGAAATAGCGGATATTGTTTCCGGTGTAGGGCCGAATACCATCAACCGGGAAAACGTACAACGGAAAATAGTCATTTCGGTCAATGTAGCCGGTCGCGATGTGGGAACAGCTGCAGAAGAAATTCAACAAACGATTGATTCAAAAATTTCGCTCCCCGAAGCCTACCGCATCGAATACGGCGGACAGTTTGAAAGCGCCAAATCGGCTTCCCGCACTTTATTGTTTGCATCTTTATTGGCAATCGGCATCATTTTCTTGCTTTTGTACCAGGAATTTAAGAATGTACAATTAGCGACAGTCATCCTGATTAATTTGCCTTTGGCTTTGATTGGCGGGGTGCTGGCGGTGTTTCTCACATCCAAAGTTGTCAGTATTCCTGCAATCATCGGTTTCATTACACTTTTCGGAATCGCCACGCGCAACGGAATCCTGCTTGTTTCCAATTATGAAAGGCTTAGGAAGGAGAAGGATGAAGGGCGAAGGGCGAAGGATCCGGCTTCCCTTCCTTCGCCGGACCTTATCGTTCGCGGCTCGTCAGACCGGTTGAACGCGATCCTGATGACGGCGTTTACGGCGGCTTTGGCGCTTCTACCGATGGTTTTCAACGGCGATAAACCCGGTAATGAGATACAAAGTCCAATGGCGACAGTGATTTTGGGAGGGTTAATTACTTCCACCTTATTGAATATTTATGTTGTGCCTATTTTATATAAATGGTTAATAGAACGAAAATGAAACAGTTATTTATTATAGCATTTTTATGCTGTCCGGCAATTGTTTCCGCACAGGAATCCCTACTTGAACAAATCGAGCGAAACAATACGGTCTTGGCGACGCTTCGCAAACAGGCCGAAGCCGACAAAATTGCGAACAAAACCGGGATTTATCCCGAAAATCCCGAAGTGGAATATCATTATCTCTGGGGTAGTCCCGATGCGCAGGGCAACCGGATTGATTTTTCAGCCGTCCAGCGGTTTGATTTTCCGACAAGCTACTATTACAAAAAGCGAGTTTCCGATGCGCAAAACCGGCAGGTAGATTTGAAGTATCTTTCCGAAAGAAAAGATGTACTCTTGGAAGCCCAAAAACTTAGCATCCGGCTGATTTATCAAAATGCTTTGTCGAAAGAATCGGCCGTCCGCCTCGGGCAGGCGCAACAAATGGCTGAAGCATACCGGCTGCGCATGGACAAAGGCGACGCATCCGTTTTGGATTTGAATAAAGCAAAAATCAATCTGTTGAATGTCAAAAAGGAGCATGAAACTTCATTGGCTGAGAGAAATTTTCTCTTAGCCGAACTGACACGGCTAAACGGCGGTATTCCGATTGATTTTACTCTTTCGGAATTTCCCGAAACGACGCTTCCCAACTCATTCGAATCCTGGTATGAGTACCAAAAAGAAAAAAACCTCGATTTGCAATATTTGGCGAAAAAAACAGGATTGATCCGGGAAACCGGAAAATTACAACGCGCCTTGAATTTACCTAAAATTTCGGCAGGATACATGAGCGAAAAAGTATTAACCGAACGGTTTCAAGGGATTACGGTAGGTCTTTCTATTCCTTTGTGGGAAAATAAGAATACGGTGCGGAAAATAAAAGCCCAAACCCTGGCGCACCAGGAAGCGGAAACCGACGCCGCAACGCGGTTTCGCAACGAATCGGAAGCGCTCTACAAAAAGGCTTTACATCTGAAAGGAATCCTGAACGATTACCGGAATAATGCACTTTCGGACAACACGCTTTCTTTGTTAAATAAGGCTTTGAACGCCGGCGAGATCGCTCTGATAGATTACCTCATGGAATCATCCATTTATTACGAAGTGATTAATAACCGGCTTGAGACGGAACGAGATATGCATTTGACGGTGGCGGAATTGATGCAGTGGAACTTGTAATTAGTGGTTAGTGATTAGTGGTTAGTTGTTAGTGATTAACCACTAATCACTAACCACTAATCACTAACCACTAACAATTAACCACTCTCTAAATTCCGAAAAATCTTTACTAAGTTCTATACTTTGCTTTTTTCCTTTCATAAATTCCTGTAATTTCGGAGGAATTTCAACAGTTTGTCCAATAATACTTTCAATCGTGTCTTTGAATTTGGCCGGATGAGCCGTTTCTAAGAAAACGCCTGTTTCGCCCGCTTGCATGGAGTTTTTTAAGGCACGGTATCCGCAAGCTCCGTGAGGATCAAGCAGATAACCCATTTCCCGATAGCAAGTTTCCACTGTTTCCCGAATCATTTCGTCTGAACAAGCAAATCCCGAAACAATTTCCGTAATGGTTTGATGAGAATGTCCGTACAAGTCCAGAATACGTGCGAAATTGCTCGGATCGCCCACATCCATCGCATTAGCTAAAGTTTGTACGGATGGTTTCGGGTTGTACAAGCCGGTCAATAAATATTGCAGGAAAATATCATTCCTGTTATTTGCGGCAATAAAACGTTTGACAGGCAATCCCATCTTCTTGGCAATCAATCCGGCGGTAATGTTTCCGAAATTTCCGCTCGGAACGCAAACGACAATATTCTCCCCGACACCAAGACGACGCAACTGTACATAAGCGTTGAAATAATAAAACGCCTGCGGAAGAAAACGAGCCACATTGATTGAATTAGCCGAAGTCAGCCGCATCTTCTCATTCAAATCTTTGTCCATGAACGCCGTTTTGACCAGCGCTTGACAATCGTCGAAAGTGCCGTCGATTTCAAGCGCAGTGATATTCCGCCCCAAAGTCGTAAACTGGCACTCCTGAATCGCACTGACTTTTCCCTTGGGATACAGCACATAAACATGAATTCCCTTCACGCCGAGAAATCCGTTAGCAACAGCGCTTCCCGTATCGCCGGAGGTAGCGACCAGCACATTGACATGCTCCAAACCCTGCTGGTTGACAAAATAACCGAGCAGTCGCGCCATAAATCGCGCACCTACATCTTTGAAAGCCAAAGTCGGCCCATGAAAAAGTTCGAGGCTGTAAACGGCTTCCGTCACTTTCACGAGCGGAGTGTCGAAACTGAGCGTATCATAAACGATTTCTTTCAAAACGGAGGGTTCAACGTCTTCCCCGAAAAATGCCGAAGCTACTTCGCAGGATATTTCCCAAAAATTCATTTCGGATATTTTCCCGAAAAACGAAGGCGGCAGGACAGGAATCCGTTCCGGCATATAAAGCCCTTTGTCTCCTGCTAATCCTTTGACGACTGCTTCTTGCGTACCGACTGCCGGGGATTGTTTATTGGTGCTGTAATAGTTCATTATGTTTCAAAAATAACCGGCAACAAAAGTACATGAAAATCATGTGATTTCCAAGCAAATGTATATGAAAAAGTTTTAATTGCTTGCAATTATCTTATTTTTTATTATTACTGTCCGCTAAACATTTTTTACTCAAAAAAATCAGGGCTGATTTCTAATGATGGAAATCAGCCCTTTTTTGGTTAATTTTGTGTTGACAAACTAAAAAATTAAACCAATGGGCAAAGATACAAATTTTAGCGG
>JAISWH010000174.1 GCA_031271125.1 Dysgonamonadaceae bacterium | reverse complement strand
GTCAAATTAGGCACTTACGGCTGGGTGAAAGGAGCTTGCGAATATCTGGCGCTGATTTACGAAGAAGCGCCGTTTGCCGAAACCGCCGCGGCATATTGGTTTGAGCAAGTCGTTTTGTTTTGCACGGGTTTAGGATTGGGAACTTGTTGGCTGGGAGGCTCTTTCAGCCGCAGTGATTTCAAAAAACAAATTAACCTGAAACCCGATGAAAAATTGAAAATAGTATCACCGGTCGGTTATGCAAGTGACAAAAAACGATGGTTTATGGAAGGCCTAATCGTGAATGCCGACAAACATCATACCAGCCGTAAGCCTTTCGGAGAAATTTTTTTCGACAAAGATTTCAATCATCCTTTAACTGAAGTCCAAGCCGGAATTTATGCCAAACCTTTGGAAATGGTACGCTTAGCGCCTTCGGCAAATAACAAGCAGGAGTGGCGTGCAGTACTGGAAGGCAAAGTCTTGCACTTTTACAAAACGCCATATCTTATATTTGATTCGATTGATATTGGGATTGCGCTTTGCCACTTCGAACAAACCTGTAAAGAATTAAGTATCGGCGGAAAGTTTGAGGTTTTGGATAATTATCCGCGGAATGAAAAAATTAAATATGTAATATCTTGGATTTCCGAATAAAAATGTATCTTATCTTGATTTGAGTTTCAGAAAATAATTCTCAAAAAAACGTTTGGATAAATATGAAACACCAATTACTCCGCCTGAAAGCAAAATATAAAACGCAACAGTAGAAATCACCGGACTGAAACCGGTCAACCAATTTCTAAAAAACAGCATGATACTAAATACAACAAGCATGTGATACATATAAATTCCATAAGAAATCTCGCCGCCCCAATGCAGGAACTTGCTATTCAATTTGATTATGGACTTTGAATTTAAGGAAACATTGATTATCAACCAAGCAAAAATTACCATTAACACTAAATTTGAAAATATAGGGGTTTCAAATAAAAATCTGAAAAACAGGCTGTTTTCAAGCAAAAAATTTGCGAAACAAAAACGAAAAAATAAAAATAACAAAATGATAATCTGAACAGGCAAAGAAAACCAACGAGATTCCGACACGTTAATGATGTTGTTGAATATGCAGTATGCACCTAAGCCGCCAACCGCCATCGCGTGAAATTGTAAAGTACCCAAAGCGCGAATAATTATACCGTTCAACTCAAAAAAGTACACAATCATATCAAATACCAACTTGATAAAAATAGTACTCAAAATGACCGTTAATACATTTTTTTTCAAAAATTTTATCAAGGGCGCCCAAACAATATAAAAAATTTCTTCTACTCCTATTGACCAAAGCGGTTCTAATAAATGATGTCCGTAAATGATATTTACACAAAATGGTAAAAAGAACAGGTAATATAAGAAAACTTCACCGAATGTATAAGGCATTTCGTAATCGTAACCAATTGATTTTATGGTAAAAGGAACAAGTAAAGCGCCAATAATTACCAGTAAATAATAAAGAGGCCAAATTCTTAAAATCCGGCGCACATAAAAATTTTTGATGCTGATTTTATGAGTTGCGTTCTGTTCCTTCATCAGCAAATAGGTTATCAGAAAACCGCTTAACACGAAAAAGAACATTACGGCAATGCCGCCGTTATTAAAAAGCGAATATTCTTTCAAATGGAATAAATCGTATTTCATTCGGATCTGTTCGGCATGGTGTAAGACCACAAAAAAGGCTGCAAAAAAACGCAAGGCGTTTAGTCCGTTGAAATAAGATATTTGTTTACCCTTATTATACATATAAATCAATGTGCTTAAAATCCGATGCAAAGATACAATGAAAACCAATATACAAGCATGAATATCAAAACATTTAGCCATCTGCAAATAACAAATAGGAGCGGAATGAAAAAATTAAATATGTAATATCTTTGGATTTCAGAATAAAAATGTACCTTTGCGGTTCAAAAAATTAAACTTTTATAAAGATGAATTTTGTAGAAGAATTGAGGTGGCGCGGCATGATACACGATATGATGCCCGGTACGGAAGAACAACTTCAGAAAGAAATGACTTCGGCTTATTTGGGTATCGACCCGACTGCCGATTCTCTGCATATCGGTCATTTGGTGGGAGTTATGATGTTGAAGCATTTTCAGCGGGCGGGACACCGTCCGATTGCTTTGATCGGCGGCGCTACCGGCATGATTGGCGATCCGTCGATGAAATCGCAGGAACGCAATTTGTTGGATGAGGCTACTTTACGCAGAAATCAGGAAGCGATTAAAGCTCAGTTGGCTAAATTTCTTGATTTCGATTCGGATGCTCCGAACAAAGCGTTGTTGGTGAACAATTACGACTGGACGAAAGATTATTCTTTCCTGAATTTTATCCGCGACGTCGGGAAATATCTCACCGTCAATTACATGATGTCGAAAGATTCGGTTAAAAAGCGTCTCAGCGCCGAATCAAGCGAAGGCATGTCGTTTACCGAATTTTCTTACCAACTTTTGCAAGGCTTTGATTTCCTGCACCTGTACGAACATTACGGTTGCCGGTTGCAGATGGGTGGCTCCGACCAATGGGGCAATATCACGACCGGAACGGAATTAATCCGCAAAAAAGCCGGCGGTGAAGCCTTTGCCCTGACCTGCCCGTTGATTACCAAAGCCGACGGCGGAAAATTCGGGAAAACCGAATCGGGCAATGTGTGGTTGGACAAACGTTATACAAGTCCCTACAAATTTTACCAGTTCTGGTTGAACGTGAGCGACGCCGACGCCGAAAAATACATTAAGATTTTTACGGCATTGAATAAAGAAGAAATTGAAAGTTTGGTAGCCGAACAAAATGCTGCACCGCATCTTCGTCCGTTGCAAAAACGCTTGGCGCAGGAAATTACAATAATGGTTCATTCACAGGAAGATTACGAGGCTGCCGTAGAAGCGTCGCAGATTCTTTTCGGCGGATCCACTTCGGAAGCATTAAAAAAATTGGATGAAGCCACTTTGTTGGATGTTTTTGCAGGTGTTCCCCAATTTGAAATTGCTAAAGAAACGTTGGCAGGAGGCGTTAAAGCAGTTGATTTGTTTGTCGAATTTGCGCCCGTTTTCCCGTCTAAAGGCGAAATGCGGAAATTGGTTCAGAGCGGCGGGGTCAGTGTAAACAAAGAAAAATTGACTGCTCCCGATGCTGTTATTGATATTTCCTGTCTATTGGGCGGTAAATACTTATTGGTTCAAAAAGGGAAGAAAAACTACTTTCTGTTGATTGTCAAATAAATTTACAGTTCAAAATTTTGCCGAATCAATAAAAAGATGTACCTTTGCCCCGTTTTCATAGTTAAGGATTGTCTCATGGTGTAGTGGTAGCACATCTGATTTTGGTTCAGCCAGCCTAGGTTCGAGTCCTGGTGAGACAACTGACGAATAAACATGTCAAAAATCAAAGATTACTACTGCGCACGCACCGGTAAAACCCAACAAACTTTAAGCGATCTCAAAAAACGAATCTATCTGTCAGGAACCATTCGTTTGCTGATTGTCGTTGGCACAATCGGTTTTGCGTATCTTTTAAGAGCACAAGGGACATTAGTAATAAGCATCGTTATCTGTTCGGGGCTTGTCGTCTTTTTGGGACTGTTGGCGATATGCAATCAATTGCAAAAAAAGAAATCCTATTGGGAAATATCCCTTGCTTGCGACGAAAACGAAATCAAAGCAATTGATTACGATTTCAGCGCTTTCGACGGCGCTCCCGAAAGTGCCCATCCGGGACATGCGTTCGGTTTGGATCTGGATATTTTCGGAAATCATTCTTTGTTCCAATCCATCAACCGGACTTGTACGGCTTACGGCAAACAGGTACTTATTCGTCGCTTTGAAAATCCTTATCAATCGACGGAAAAAATAAAATCCACACAGGAAAGCATTGCTGAAATCAGCCGGAATCCCGATTTTATTCATCATTTTCAAGTGACCGGTTTGTCATGTCCGGGCAAGGAGTCCGATTTGAAAGAAATAGCGTCTTTTATTGCGAAACCGGCTGTAATCCGATCAAAAAAATTTTGGAAAATCCTGCGTTATGTGTTTCTTTTGCTTTGGGTAACAGGCGTTGGTCTGGCGGTAGCCGGAATGATTTCTTCGTCGGTAATTGTCGTATTTTACCTTTTAACGCTCGGTATCAGCGAAATTCAGGCAAAAAAAATCAATGACCTTCAACGATGGATTGGGAAAAAAGTAGAAATTTTCAATACCTATTCCGAACTAATCGAAATTATTGAGAAAAGCAACTTCAAATCCGGTTTACTGCGGGAATTTCAGGCCTGCTTTACCGGACAAGGGGAAAAGGCGTCTGTTTGTATCGGCCGTCTGGCGCAATTATCTTCCGAATTGGAACAACGTTCCAACTTCATGGTTCATTTGATTTTGAATCCATTGATATTGTGGGATATAAGCAAAACCATCGCCATCGACGAATGGAAAAATGTTTACGGCAAACAAACGGAAATCTGGATAAAAACATTGGGTGAATGGGATGCGCTTTGTTCTTTAGGCAAATTCGCATTTAATCATCCGGATTATATTTTCCCCGAACTGACCGACGATTATTTTGAAATGCGCGGGAAGAATCTGGGGCATCCTCTGATAAATCGTGAGACCTGCGTAAGGAATGACATTAACATCGAAAAAAGTCCTTATTTCCTGATTGTTACGGGAGCCAATATGGCCGGGAAAAGCACGTATTTACGAACCGTTGGCGTTAATTTTGCGCTGGCTTGCATGGGTGCGCCGGTTTGGGCCGATGCTTTGCGCGTGTATCCGGCGGCTTTACTCACAAGTCTGCGGACTTCCGATTCATTGAATGACAACGAGTCTTATTTTTTCGCCGAATTGAAGCGGCTGAAAATGATTATCGACCGCTTGCAATCCGGCGAAAAATTGTTTATTATCCTTGATGAAATCCTGAAAGGCACCAATTCGATTGATAAGCAAAGAGGCTCATTGGCGCTTGTTGGGCAGCTTGTCAGACTTCAATCCTGCGGAATTATCGCCACCCACGATTTGCTTTTGGGTAATCTGGAAAAAGAATTTCCCGGAAACATCCGGAACCATCGCTTTGAAGCCGGCATAAAAAACGATGAACTTACTTTTTCCTATCGCTTACAAGATGGAATCGCTCAAAATATGAACGCCACTTTTCTGATGCAGAAAATGGGAATCACCGTATAAATTTTGATTATTTCAAAATATTCCCGTACTTTTGCATCAATTTAAAATAACTTCATGGAATCCGAATATCTCGAAGAAAATATCGAAAACGAAGAACTTGCAAAAGACCATTCCGATTACAAAGTCCCTGTAAATGCGGAAGGTTCGCGATATGTACTTTCCGGAATGTACCAGAATTGGTTTTTGGACTATGCTTCTTATGTGATTTTGGAACGCGCCGTTCCGCATATCAACGACGGCTTGAAACCGGTGCAACGCCGCATCCTGCATACCATGCGGCGCTTGGAAGACGGACGTTACAACAAAGTGGCTAACATCGTGGGCGAAACCATGAAGTTTCACCCGCATGGCGATGCCTCCATCGGCGACGCCTTAGTGCAACTCGGACAAAAAGATTTGTTAATAGACTGTCAAGGGAACTGGGGCAATATCTTGACCGGCGACGGCGCGGCGGCTCCCCGTTACATCGAAGCCCGCCTCTCCAAATTTGCCCTTGATGTGGTTTTCAATCCGAAAACGACCAACTGGAAATTGTCCTACGACGGCCGTAACAAAGAGCCGGTTACGCTTCCCGTCAAGTTTCCTTTGTTGCTGATGCAAGGCGTGGAAGGTATTGCCGTCGGTTTGTCGTCCAAAGTGCTTCCGCACAATTTCAACGAATTGCTCGACGCTTCCATCGCTTACCTTCACGGCGAAGAATTTACGCTTTATCCCGATTTCCAGACCGGCGGATATGTTGATGTGGCGCGGTATAACGACGGAGAAAGGGGCGGCGCGGTGAAAGTGCGAGCCAAAATCAATAAAATAGACAATAAAACTTTGTCCGTCACGGAAGTACCTTTTGGGAAAACAACTTCTACTCTGACCGAATCCATTTTGCGAGCCAACGAAAAAGGCAAGATAAAAATCCGCAAAGTCGACGATATGACTGCTAAAGATGCGGAAATTGTGATCCATCTGGCGCCCGGCGTTTCTTCCGACAAAACGATCGACGCACTTTACGCTTTTACGGATTGTGAAATCAGCATTTCGCCCAACTGTTGTGTGATTGAAGACAATAAACCGCATTTCCTGAAAATTTCCAATGTGCTGAAACAGGTAGCGGACAATACTTTGCGTCTGCTGAAACTGGAACTCGAAATCCAAAAGCAGGAATTGCTGGAAAGTTTGCATTTCGCATCCTTGGAAAGGATTTTCATTGAAGAGCGTATTTATAAGGACAAGGAATTTGAAAACGCTAAGGATATAGATTCCGCTTTGAAGCATGTCGAGAAAAGGTTGAAAGCGTACCTCACCCCACCCATCCCCCCTGAAGGGGAGGAGACCGCATCCCAATCTTTGGAAGAAAATTTCACCGAAGCCATCCCCCTCCTTTTGGGGAGGGTAGTGACCCGCGACGATTTACTACGCCTCCTGGAAATCAAAATGGGACGCATCCTCAAGTTCAACAAAGACAAAGCCGACAATTTAATCGCTTCCTATAAGTCTCAAATACAGGAAATTGAACATCATATCGACCATATCGTCGATTACACCATTGATTGGTTCTCCAAACTGAAGGAAAAATACGGAAAAAATTATCCGCGTAAAACGGAAATCCGCGGTTTCGACGCCATTGAAGCGACTAAAGTGGTGGAAGCTAACGAAAAATTGTATATCAACCGCGAAGAAGGCTTTATCGGTTACGGATTGAAAAAGGACGAATTTGTCTGCAATTGTTCGGACATCGACGACGTCATTATTTTTTACAAAGACGGGAAATACAAGATTGTCAAAATCAGTGAGAAAATGTTTGTCGGTAAAAACATCCTCTTTCTCAACGTTTTCAAAAGGAACGACAACCGTACTATTTATAATGTCATTTACCGCGACGGCAAAAGCGGGGCGAATTTCATCAAACGTTTTCCCGTTACAGGCGTTATGCGCGACAAAGAATATAATTTGACTGCCGGCAAAACCGGTAGCCGGATTCTTTATTTCTCGGCCAATGCCAACGGCGAAGCCGAAACGGTGCGGGTTATCCTGAAACCCAAGCCTCGCCAGAAATTGCTGGTTTTCGACAAAGATTTCAGCGACCTCCAAATCAAAGGCCGAAGCACTAAAGGGATTACCCTGACAAAGGCCGAAATTCACAAGATTTCCTTGAAACAAAAAGGCGGTTCTACTTTGGGCGGACGGCAAGTTTGGTTTGACCACGACGTTTTACGCCTCAATTACGACGGACGCGGCGAATTTTTAGGCGAATTTTTTGCCGACGATCTGATATTGGTCGTTCAGGAAAGCGGCGAATTTTACACTACTAATTTCGATTCCGGCAATCACTATCAAGGGAAAATTAAAGTCATTGAGAAATTCAATCAAGACAAAATCTGGTCGGCGGCTTTGTTTGATGAAGACCAGCAAGGATATCCTTACATCAAACGTTTTCCGTTTGAAATAAGCGCCAAAAAACAGAGTTTTCTCGGTGAAAATACGGCTTCCCGCCTGGTCTTACTGAGCGATACCGTCTATCCGCGGTTTGAAGTGACTTTCGGCGAAAACGACGCTTTCAGGGATACATTAGTCATTGATGTGGAAGAATTTATAGGTGTGAAAAGTTTCAAAGCCAAAGGAAAACGAATTACAACTTACGAAGTAGCGGAAATCCGCGAAATCGAACCGGTTCGTTTCCCCGAACCGGAGCAGGAAAATTTACCTCAACCGGATATTGATATTGAACCGGAAGAAGATGATAAACCCATAACAGAATTGATAGATGAAATTACCGGACAACAACGGCTGTTTTAGGATGCGCCCCTACCTCTTCACCTTTTACATTCTTCTCCTGTCCTTCTCGCTCTTTGCCCAAGACGACCGGCCGGTTCGCTTGAGATACGAGTCATATTCGATCGGCTTGGGGACGGACAATGTTTACGATTCATATCTTTCCCCTTTGAAATACAAGGGATTGAATGTGGGACTGCTTTGTGAGAAGATGAAAATGCTGGATGGGAAAGATGGGAATTTTTCATTTCAGCGGCAATATTTTGTCGATTTATCCCAAACGCAAAACCGGACGGAAACGGCTTCTAACCTGACTTTATTTGCCGAAGGTGATTATGCCGTTTTTTACAGATTCAATTTGAATGAAAAATTTCAACTATTTGCGGGACCCCAGGCCGGCATTTTAATCGGCGGTATCTATAACAACCGGAATCAAAACAATCCGATGTCGGTGAAAATGAATCTCAACTTAGGCCTTTCGGGGATAGCGGCTTATAAATTAATGCTCAAATCGCAGCCTGTCCGTTTCAGGTATCAAGCCAATCTTCCGGCGGTGGGAGTGTTGTTTGCTCCGCAATTCGGACAATCTTATTACTTTTTGAGCGACAATGAAAATACATTTTTTGCCTCTTCATTTCATAATCATTTGACATTCAAAAATATACTTTCCGTCGAACTGCCGCTGAACCGGATTACGATTCGTGCAACTTATGTCAATTCGTTTTATCAAACGAAAATCAATAATTTGCTTACGCAATGTTATTCGAATACCTTTTATGTGGGTATTTCCAAAAACTTTTATACCGTTAAGGCCGGAAAAAAAGATAATAAGAATCATTCAACTATTTTCAAATAAATCCGACTATGACTTCCCCCTCTACCGTTCACCGTTCACCGTTCACTATTCACCGTTGCATAGCGCCGGCAATTCTCTCACTGTTGCTTTTCTCTTGTATAGAAAATATTGAAGAATATTCCAATAATCCGCGCGGTAATTTCGAAGCGTTATGGAAAATTATGGACGAACAATATTGTTTTTTCGAATACAAGGAAATTGATTGGGACAAAATTTACTCGGAATATTCCCCACAAATCAAAAACAATATGAATCAAGAAGCTTTGTTTATACTTTTGAATCAAATGCTTCAGGAATTGAAAGACGGGCATGTCAATTTGTACACGCCGTTTGATATTGGACGTTATTGGAAATGGTTTGAAGATTATCCCGACAACTTTGACGCAGACCTTTTGGAAAACCGTTATTTAGAGCCTGATTATGGAATTGCGGGAAGTTTCAGGTATAAAATTTTGGATGATAATGTAGGCTATGTATATTACGGTAGTTTTACAAATGCCGTTGGAAATGCCAATTTAGACTACATCATCAATAAAATGAAAGATTGCGAGGGGATCATTTTTGACGTCAGGAACAATGGCGGCGGGTCGCTGACCAATGTCGACAAACTTGTGTCCCGTTTCATAAACGAAAAAACTTTAGTGGGTTACTATCAATACAAAACAGGGAAAAAGCACGATGATTTTTCCGAATTGAAAGAAAAATACATTGAACCATCCAAACGACTGCACTGTCAAAAACCGGTTATTGTGCTGACAAACAGGAGATGTTTCAGCGCTGCCAACGAATTTGTGAATGCGATGCGTTATTGTCCGAATGTCCGGATTTTGGGCGACCGTACGGGAGGGGGAGGTGGATTGCCGCTTTCTTCCGAATTACCCAGCGGTTGGTCGGTGAGATTCTCGGCTTGTCCGAATTTTGATGCGGACAAACAACAAATCGAATTCGGCATCGACCCCGATATTCGTATAGACCAGCTGCCTTCCGATGCGGCGAACGGGAAGGATACATTGATTGAGGCGGCGCGGGAATTATTGAAAAAAACAGAGGGTTGAGAATCGTGCTTGTTGCATAACTCTGTAAAGCAATAGCTATTCCCTTACTTGTGAAAGTTAAATAATCTCATTACATTTGCGTAAAATTTTAATACAATATTCGATGGTAAATCAACTATCAATTTACAATACACTAAGCCGGAAAAAAGAGTTATTCAAGCCGTTACATTCGCCGAGAGTAGGACTCTATGTCTGCGGACCGACGGTTTACGGCGACCCGCATTTAGGACATGCACGACCGGCCGTCACGTTTGACATTCTTTTCCGCTATTTGACTCATTTGGAATATAAAGTACGCTATGTGAGGAACATAACAGATGTGGGACATTTAGTCAACGACGCCGATTCGGGCGACGACAAAATTGCAAAGAAAGCCCGTTTGGAAGACCTCGAACCCATGGAGGTGGTGCAATATTATTTAAATCGCTATCACGAAGCGATGGATGCCCTGAACGTCCTCCCGCCCAGCATTGAACCTCACGCCAGCGGTCATATCATCGAACAAATCCAATTGGTAAAAGACATCTTAAACAAAGGGTACGCCTACGAAAGCGAAGGTTCGGTCTATTTCGACGTGGAAAAATACAACGGGAAATACCATTACGGAATATTGTCGGGACGAAATATCGAAGATATGCTCAACGCCACCCGCGAATTGGAAGGTCAAGAAGAGAAACGCAATTCCGTCGATTTTGCTTTGTGGAAAAAAGCAGCGCCCGAACACATCATGCGTTGGCCTTCGCCTTGGAGCGACGGTTTCCCGGGTTGGCATTTGGAGTGTACCGCTATGAGTAAGAAATACTTAGGCGAAGAATTTGATATTCACGGCGGTGGAATGGATCTGATTTTCCCGCATCATGAATGTGAAATTGCCCAGAGCATGGCCTCAACCGGCAAACCGGCGGTTCAATATTGGATGCACAATAATATGATTACTGTCAACGGACAAAAAATGGGCAAATCTTTAGGTAATTTTATCAATCTGGAAGAATTTTTCACCGGCAGTCATTCCTTGCTGACACAGGCCTATTCTCCGATGACCGTCCGCTTTTTCATCCTTCAGGCGCATTACCGAAGCACGGTCGATTTCAGCAACGACGCCTTGCAAGCTTCCGAAAAAGGTCTTGCCCGCTTGCTGGAAGCCTATACTAAATTGGATAACAAAGATTTTGCATCAAGCGAAACTTCCGATACGGATATTCAAGGGCTTTTCAACAAAGCCTACGAAGCGATGAACGACGACCTGAATACGCCCATCGTCATTGCACAACTATTTGAAGCTGCGCGTATTATCAATTCAGCCGTGGCGGGACAAATTGCAGTCACAAAAGAAAATATCAGCGACCTGAAACGCTTTTTCGATTTGTTCCTGTTTGAATTATTAGGCATTAAAAACGAATCGAAAGCCGGAAACGTATCTTACGACGCATTTGCTAAAGCAGTAGATATGTTATTGGAAATCAGGATGCAAGCCAAACAAAACAAAGACTGGGCTACTTCCGATAAAATAAGAAATGAATTAACCGCCCTTGGCTTTGAAATCAAAGATACCAAGGACGGTTTTGAATGGAAGTTAAATCACCCCTCGTAATTATACTTTATGCGGGAAATAAATAAGTTGACGAGTTGACGAGTTGACGAGTAAACGAGTTACGGCTCTTAATACCTTGTTTACTCGTAAACTCGTCAACTCGTCAACTTGTTTACTTGTCAACTCGTCAACTCGTCTACTCATCAACTATCATTTCAACATCACCTCAATAATAGAATCGACCGAATCTAACGGCACGTTCAAGTCGAACACGGCATTGCGCGTTTTCTTATCCTGTTTCCAGACCAGTTTGGCGTCTACATTCAACCAGCGGGCAGAACGAATGGAGGATGGAAATGGAATTTGAATTTGTTCACCCTCTTTCTTCAGCACATGAATGTAATGTACCTTGCCTTTTTGCGTAGCGGCGCCCCAGGTCTGAGGTTTGACTACTCCCGCTTTGGTACCGTAAATTGTTTCGCCGTATTTTGCCGTCCATTGTCCTATTTCCCGGAGACGGACCATACTGATATCCTCAATTTCGCCCGTAGGTTTGGGGCCTACATTCAACAAGAGGTTTGCGCCATATCCGGCGGCCTTTACCAGGTAATGTATTAATTGGTTTGTCGATTTGAAATTGTTGTCGCGGATATTATAACCCCAGGAATTGTTCATGGTTTCGCAAGTTTCGAGCGGCAGCGCCGAAACGCTTTGATTGGCTGAGAATCCGCCGCCTGTATTTTCGCCCGGCAAATCTTTTTCAAAAGCCTGATAATCTTCGCCCGGCAATGCGGCCAAATGATGGTTGTTGGCAATCATGCAATCAGGTTGCAAAGAATGGATCAGGCCGTATATTTCTTGAAAATGCCAATCGACTTTCGACATTTCATGCTTGACCTCTATTCCCGAATCTTCCCGCGGCAACTGATCCCATTCGCCATCAAACCAGATACCGGCAATCTCGCCATAGTTAGTAAGCAATTCCGTCAGTTGGGCTTTCATGAAATTGACATACGAAATCCAGTCTTTTTGCTCGGTGCGACCGGATTTTTGACCCGTGCGACCGGTCGAAAAACTGTAATCGTCGCGCGACCAGTCGAGCAAAGAATAGTACAACGCAAGCTTTATGCCTTCCTTATGGCAGGCATCGGCAAGCTGACGAATAATATCCTTTCCGTAAGGCGTGTTCATGATGTTCCAATCGGATTGTTTGGTATCCCAATTGCTGAATCCGTCGTGATGCCGCGAAGTAAACGTAATATATTTCATTCCTGCATCTTTCGCCGTACGAACCCATTTTTCGGCGTCAAACAAACGCGGATCGAAAATATGTTGCAGTTTTTTGTAGTCATGCACCGTATATTCCTTCGAGTTCATAACCCATTCGCCGTTGCCCAACACGCTATACGGCCCAAAATGAACAAACAAACCGAAACGTGCGTCTTCAAACCACTGGTGATTAGGATTTTTCGTTTGTCCGTTTATGTTTCCGACAAACAGACATGTAATGAGGATAAAAATAATTTTTTTCATGGATAACTGTATTTTAGTTTTTAATCTCTTTCTCCCGAAGCCATTCCCCTCTATCCTCAACGATTCTCCGCAAAAAACCATCGTCAAACTTCGGACGGTTGGGATATTGCGAACCTCCGTGCGGATTATTGATGAATTTACCGTTTTCCTCCTTTTTCACTACCCCATCCATATATTTTACAATGAGGTATTCACCCAAAGATTTCCATTCGTTAAGCGCTGCCTGAGCCGTCGAAATACTGTAATCCGTCAGGAAAGAAACAGCGCTTTGCCGGCTGGTTTTCAGCAAGTCGAGCGCTTTTTGTTCCACTTGTTTTTGGTTATTCAAATACGCTCCTTCCAATTTATCCTGTAAAGATTTCGCATCCGAAAGCGTCTGATTATAACGGGCATAAGCCATATTGGCTACCCAATTGTGAATCCAAAAGGCCGATGTCCACGAAAAATGGGTGAAATCGCCATTGCCGACACGGTAACATTCAGGCGTTTGCGTCATACAAGGATATATCGGGTTGTAAACGGTAAAGCGGGCGTCGTCGACGCCAAACCAAAATACACCGCCCACTTCGTCGGGAAGATCATTCCGCATCTGTCCGATAAACGTGAAAGCGGTTTGCTGGGTAGAAATCGGACGTTCAAATGCATATTTAACGTTGTCTACTTCCCAAGCCAGGGGATGAAAGCGGTATGGGGAATGGAAAGGCCCGGCGGCCACGTCCGAAGTCGGGTCAAAAACAGTGCCTTCGTAATGATCCCGCATCGAACGCATCAAATCGCCTACACCCAGTTTATGGTTAGGTTTCACATACAAAGGCATCGGCGTCGGGTCTTCGCCTAAAACATAAGGCAACCATTGAGCGCCCCGGTCGGTATATTGGTTGTAGTAACTCCAAACGCGGGCTTCGCAAAAGCGTAAACCACCCCAATCCAAAGGATTATAAGCTTTGGAGAAACTGAAATCTTCGTCTTTCCCTTTGAAATATCCTTTTTCACGGGCAAAAGTGATGACGTCTTTCGAATAAAGGCAATTTTCCTTGTCTTTCAAAGGAAATTGATGGATACGCGATTGATTGGCATGGGCGGCGATGCAATCGTCGGGAATGCGGACGGCTACCCAGACAGCGCCCTTGTTTCCTACGCCTTTCCCAATCATTTCCATGATCCAGACTTCATCCTTATCTACAATCGAAAACGATTCGCCCCCGCTGTAATAGCCATAAGCCGCTACCAGGTCGGTCATTATCCGGATGGCTTCGCGGGCGGTTTTGGCGCGTTGAAGCGCTATGTAAATCAGACTGCCATAGTCGATAAGACCTGTCGAATCGACCAATTCATCACGTCCTCCGAAAGTCGTTTCCCCGATACAAAGTTGATGCTCGTTCATGTTGCCGATTACGTTGTAAGTCCGGGCAACTTGCGGGATTTTTCCCAAATATTTATGGCTGTCCCACTCGTAAACATCCAACATCGTTCCGGCAGGATAAGTTGCCGCCGGCCAATGATATAACTCGCCGTATAGCGCATAAGAATCGGCCGAATAGGTGACCATAGTAGAACCGTCCGTAGATGCGGCTTTGCCGACTAACAGATTGGTACAAGCCAAAGAAGGCGTAAGTGTTAACACAGTGAATAACAAAGTTCCTACTACTTTTTTCATAACTTATTTTATTGAGTTTATATTAAAATTTCTATTGCCTTTTTCACCCGCGCCATAGCTTCCGTCAGATTTTCGTCGGAAGCGGCGTATGAAAAACGGATGCAATTCGGAGCGCCGAAAGCTAATCCGCCGACAGCCGCCACATGCCCTTCTTCCAAAAGATACATGGCCAATTCCGCCGAATTAGCAATTGTTTTGCCCTTAAACGATTTCCCTATGTAATAACTGCAATCGGGGAAAAGATAGAAAGCGCCTTGCGGTTGGCGGACTTTCAATCCCGGAATATCCGAAGCCAGTTGAACGATGAGATTGCGGCGGCGTTCAAAAGCCCGGCGCATGGTTTCAACACAATCCTGCGGTCCGAGATAAGCCGCTTCGGCCGCTTTCTGGGCTACATTGCTGGGACTTGAAGTATATTGCCCCTGCAACTTGTTACAAGCGGCGGCAATCCACCGGGGAGCGGCAATCCAGCCCAAACGCCAGCCGGTCATGGCATACGCTTTGGAAACGCCGTTGATGATAACCGTTCGTTCGCGGATATTTTCAAATTGAGCGATACTTTCGTGTTTCCCTATATAATTAATGTGTTCGTAAATCTCGTCGGCAAGAATGATTATATTGGGATGTCCGGCCAAAACATCCGCCAAACCTTTCAACTCCTCCTTAGAATAAACGCTTCCGGTCGGATTGGAGGGCGAACAAAGTATCAAAGCCTTTGTCCGCGGCGTAATTGCAGCTTCCAATTGCGCCGGCGTAATCTTGAAATCCTGTTCGATATCCGCCGGAACAATCACGTTACGGCCTTCCGCCAATTTTACCATTTCCACATAACTTACCCAATAAGGAGCGGGAACAATGACTTCATCGCCCGGATCAATAATGGAAAGAAGTACATTGCAAACCGCCTGTTTGGCGCCATTGGAACAAACAATTCGATCGGGCGTATAATCCAACTGATTTTCTCTCTTTAGTTTATCGACAATCGCGTTTCTCAGGGAAAGAAACCCCGGCGCCGGAGCATAAAAAGAAAAATTATCATCAATTGCTTTTTTCGCAGCCTCTTTAATAAAATCAGGCGTAAAAAAATCGGGTTCGCCCACGCTCAAATTAATAATATCAATTCCCTGCGCTTTTAACTCATTGCTTTTTTGAGACATAGCTAATGTCTCGGAAGGAGACAAAGCTGTCAGACGTTCGGATACTTGGTCCATAATAATTCGGATTTTTGTTTTTTTAGGGAGCAAAAATAATAAAAAAAATTGAGATTTGAGGATTTCTTGAAAATCCCGCTGTGGCTATTCGGATTTTTGTATTAAAAGATAATCATTATTTTTCAGACTTTTTTTGACCGCCTTTGTATTTTTCGTGCAGCTGAAGGGACTCGAACCCCCACGCCTTTCAGCACCAGATCCTAAGTCTGGCGTGGCTACCAATTACACCACAGCTGCGTAGCAGTTGCAAAGGTACAATTATTTTTTTTATTTGCAATGGTTTGCCCTTGGAGAAAACAAGAAGGTTGTTTGCATTTTCTACCAACATATTGTGCCTGACGGCACAGGAGTTTTGCAGATGACTCGTTTTTTTGTTGTCATTTAAATTTTAACAAAAGTGTCTGTCACTGTATTGATGACAGACACTTCATTTTTCGAATTTTAATCCGACACAAAGTTAAAAGCACTTATCTAATTGACCACTATCCGTTTGCGAATACTTTTC
>JAISWH010000170.1 GCA_031271125.1 Dysgonamonadaceae bacterium | reverse complement strand
GGGTTCTCAATCGAAAAAAAAGGGGCGGAGATCCATATTCAACTGAGCGAAAATGTGAAGTACGAACGGAAATTGCTGATAAGAATAGAGGCAACTTCGAGTGGAGATGGAGAACTTCGAGTGACCCAAAAAGGGAAATGAAGTTTTCTTCCGTAAGAAAGTTTTATTAGGGAGAGGGGAGGGTGAATTCTAAGTCTCCTCTGCAAATTCTTAACGAGATTATTTGTCCAGGTTTGGTATTTTTAACATTACTCTGGACAAATTTCTTTTCTTCCCTTTTCGCTCATCGGGACGGGTGCTCCCGCTTAAAACCTTTTTGGAAAAATACTCAAAAAAAGAGAGTGGATCAAAAGCTTTGTTTTGACACACTCTTAGGAAAAAATTTCCACTTTTATATTGTAATGAAAAAAGCACATTCCTGAGAACAAAGGTACACAATTTCAGCGATGTATAGGCTTGGAAATGCCTGATCGGTAATCCATTCTCTGATCCATGCCGCACCGTCGGTTAAGAATACCAGACGGTTTTTCAAGTCCCCGTATGAATCAATTATCTTTTGGAGTTTTTCACCAA
The DNA here is from genome assembly GCA_031271125.1 of Dysgonamonadaceae bacterium. Lineage (GTDB taxonomy): Bacteria > Bacteroidota > Bacteroidia > Bacteroidales > Azobacteroidaceae > Azobacteroides. The sequence goes on along the minus strand of JAISWH010000170.1, from coordinate 37,512 downwards.
AGTCGACACTATTACCAAAATGACCAACATACTGTGAGCTTGTCAGATATGATGAATCACTATTCGGATTCAGACAGTCGCTTCCCCTGAACAGACGGGCCAGTTTAATCTCTTTCCAACTCTCCTTATTGCGTGTACATATCATCGAACCATCTATTTCAACATACAGAACATCCGTCTGTGAAACGGGAGGGAGGGTACGTTCCGGCATCGCATCTTCCCCTTTCAATGAGTCCGATACATGATCCGTCACCCGGTAAACCTGGGACGGACTCACTTTTATCGACAGGAACTGTTTCAGTATCTCATGGCTGCGGGCATAACACTCCAAATGTCCTGCATATGTCATCAACTCCTGCATGTAAGGGCTTATCCCAAAGCCATGTCTGACGCCTACCATATATGGATTTGTCTTGATGATGGCTATTTATCCAAACCGGGTGAGCGTTTTTTTTTACGTCTGTTTTCCGTTTGTGATGCTACCGATAAAAATTCTTCCTTGTTCATAACATACTGTTTTTATTTGCACACAAAGATACTTATTTGACGCGACAATTTGAATTGCACCCCCCAACCGCAGGTTTCCCTTCGGGAAATCTGCAAATCAGATTCTCGCGATTTTGGCAAATATACCGGGACTTCGCCGCTTTGGTGTGGCGACGTATTCCATTTACCGGATGTTTTAATGCCCCGCCTTTCTTTTTATTTACAAAACCCGACGTAGGGGCAAGGCGCGCCTTGCCCCTACACCCATGCCTGCATCACAGGAAAATAATTATCCCCAAATAAGTCTTGGAATTAGGAATTACAAAATTCTCAATTCTCAATTCCTAATTCGTAATTCCTAAGTTTAGACTTTTCCATCTCTTTATTCAAGCGATCAATATCGGAAAGCACAACGGAAAAATCGCGTATATCAACCAACGCAGCTTTATCGGCCTGAGAAATGGTGAAGCTGTATTTTTTGTTTCCTCCCGTATATTCGGCTTTGAGTGGAATGCTCATGTTATTGTAAATGAATTGTATAACTCCATTATCTTTTCCTCCGGCATAGGTAACCGTTTCCGTTGTCATGTTCAAATTGGTGAATGAATAATTCATGCCGCCGTCGTAAGGAATCACTTCGGTTTCGGTATATTCTCCTTCGGAACCGGATACTTTCAGACCGGTATGCCGAATCGGTTGAGCGCCGTAATAAATACTCGCTAATTCCATAATTCCCAATTCATTAACTACACTTCGAATATATGAACGCCGCAAATTGTTTTCCAATTTCTGCGATTTAGCATAATATTTCCCGATTTCGTCATATTCCGGATTTTTTTCAAATAAAAAATACGATTTCATGGAATCCCGCTGCGACAAGCGGATTTGCAATAAACTATCATAATAAGCCAAATTTTGGGATTGTTGTTTCAGGTCGGCCAAGCGGTCTGATTGTAAACTTTCTTTCCGAACTTCCAATTTATTACAAGCATACGAAAGCAAAAGGATGCCGATGAAAAACAGATGTAGTTTCATGATTTTGTTTTTTAGACCGCAAAAATAGTAAAAAAAGTTCGTACCTTTGCCGCTATGGAATTAAATTTTAACGAAATACAAAAAAAATTACAAGGCAAAATATTTGAAGTTATTGCGGAAGAAGCGGATCAACTTCAAGCAGAAACTTATATTATAGGAGGATATGTTAGGGATATGGTTCTGCGCAGGACTTCCAAAGACATTGATGTCGTCTGTGTGGGGAGCGGTATTCGGCTAGCGCAAGCGGTTGCCGGAAATCTGGGAAAGAAAGCCAATTTATCTGTTTTCAAAAATTTCGGAACAGCCCAAGTCAAATACAAAGACACTGAGATAGAGTTTGTCGGCGCACGGAAAGAATCCTACGACCGCAATTCCCGCAAGCCGATTGTAGAAGACGGCACGCTGGAAGATGACCTGAAACGCCGCGATTTCACGATAAACGCCTTAGCTATCCGCATCAATAAAGAACATTTCGGAGAATTGATTGACCCGTTCAACGGTTTGCAGGATCTGGAAGACCTTTTGATTCGTACGCCCCTGGATCCGGATATTACTTTCAGCGACGACCCTTTGCGGATGTTACGCGCCGTAAGATTTGCCTCCCAATTGGGATTTTTCATTTATCCCGAAACATTTGAAGCGATAGAACGAAACAAAAACCGGATTGAGATTATTTCCAAAGAACGGATCACGGATGAATTGAATAAGATTATCCTGTCACCCTGTCCTTCGGTCGGATTTGATCTGTTGGACAAAACCGGCTTGTTGGAAATGATTCTTCCCGAATTGACGGCTTTGAAAGGCGTCGAAACCAAAGAAAGCGTCGGCCACAAAGACAATTTCAGCCACACGCTGAAGGTTCTGGATAATCTGGCGCGGACAAGCGACAACTTGTGGTTGCGTTGGGCGGCGTTGTTTCACGACATCGGGAAACCTCGTAGTAAACGCTTCGATCCCCATACGGGCTGGACTTTCCATGCCCACGAATTTTTCGGAATGAAGATGTTGAAAGGAATTTTTCAACGAATGAAATTTCCGCTCAACGAGAAATTAAGATACAACGAGAAACTGGTTGCTTTGCACATGCGCCCGATTGTTTTGTCGGATGAAGAGGTGACCGATTCGGCCATTCGCCGTTTGCTTTTTGAAGCCGGCGACGACATCGACGATTTGATGCTTTTGTGCGAAGCGGATATTACTTCCAAGAATCCCGAAAAAGTGCGGCGGTTTCTTGCTAATTTCAAGCTGGTGCGAAGCAAATTAAAGGAAATAGAAGAAAAAGACAAAATCCGCAATTTCCAACCGCCCATCGACGGCCTGCAAATTATGGAAATGTTTGATCTTCCGCCCGGTAGAATGGTTGGGGAATTGAAATCGGCTGTCAAAGATGCAATTCTCGACGGACTCATTCCCAACGAATACGATGCAGTCTATGATTTCTTATTGAAAACGGCTGGGGAGAAAGGACTTGTTGTCGTCAAAAGAATCTGAAATCCCGATTTCACTAAATTTGGTTTATTTCATGCTAATTACTACTTTTGCATAATTAAGAATAAATTTATGTCCGGATGAAAAAATTATTATTCCTCTTGTGCAGTGTGTTTTGCATGCAAATAACCGTAGCGCAACGTTCGGTTAGTTATATTTCCCCCGATCGGCTTTTTAAAGAAGGCAAATGGTTGTACGACAATCAAAATTATGCCGGCTGTACCAATAAGCTACTTCAATTCGGACAAATAGCTACGGATGAAGCATTGATTCAGGAATCCGCTTTTCTGTTGGCGGCTTCCTTATACCACCAGGGAAAAACGAATGCAAGGCTTGAATTAATGCGTTTTTTAGATGATTACCCGGTCAACAGGCACCGGGACGAAGTTTGTTTTATGATTGCTTCAACTCACTATAAACAAGCAGATTACAAGGTAGCTATTTATTGGTTTTCACAAGCCGATTTGGATAAACTTTCGGTGCAGGAACAGGAAGATTACGCCTACCGTTTGGGATATTCTTACCTGCAAATGCAGCAGAACAAAGAAGCCAAACGCCTATTCTTCCTATTAAGGAAAAACAGCGTAAACTACCGCGACGAAGCTATTTATTATTCTGCTTATATTTCTTATACAGAGGAAGATTACAAACAAGCCTTACCTCTGTTCAATGAAATTAAAAATAAAAAAGAATTTAATCCCGACGTTCTATATTATCTGGCACAAATCAATTTTGCGCAAGGACGTTACGATCGGACGATTGCCGAAGGCCGGAAACTTTTAAGCGCTTATCCTTCCCACGATTACAATATGGAAATGAATCGTTTGGTTGGCTTATCTTATTATCAACAAGCAGATTATTCGAAAGCCATTGAGTATTTGAAAAAATATTTTACAACAGCGGAAAATCCGCAACCCGAAGATTTTTACACTCTGGGACTGAGCTGTTTTTTTCAAAAAGATTATCCGAAAGCCATTGAGTATCTGAGTAAAAGCGAACCCGGCAACAACTTGCGCGGTCAAAGCGCCTATTTATATTTGGGACAAGCATACCTGAAGCAAGCCGATACCGGTAAAGCGTTGATGGCTTTCCAATCGGCTTCCCGTATGGATTTCGATTTGCAGGCCCAGGAAGCAGCCACATATAATTATGCCATGCTTCTGCATCAAAATTCGGTTTCCGCGTTTGGAGAATCGGTCACGGTGTTGGAAAATTTCCTCAATACTTATCCGAAATCCATTTATACCGACAATGTAAACGACGCATTAATAGATGTTTACCTGACAACTAAGAATTACGAAACGGCTTTGGCTTCCATTGCCAAAATCAAAAACCCCGGAACTAAAATCCGCGAAGCCGCCCAGAAAATCTATTATTATTTAGGAACCGTACATTTTACCAATAAAAATTACGGCAAAGCCATTCAATATTTCACCCAAGCGATAAACGCCGGAAATTATGCGGTAAACGAAAAAAACGAATCCATTTATTGGCGTGCCGAATCTTATTATAAAACAAATAATTACACGCAAGCGGCAAATGATTTTCAAGCCTGCCTGAACACAGGAAGTAATGCCGGAAACCTTTCTGGATTAGCTGTTTACGGTTTGGCATATTGCGCTTTCAACCGGCAGCAATACAATGCGGCGGAAATCAATTTCCTCAGGTATATCAATATGGAAAAAAGCAAATCGGCTGTATTGGCGGATGCATACGCACGTTTGGGCGATTGCTATTTCCACAACAGGCGTTTGAGTGAGGCTGAAAACGCGTACAACCAATCGATCCGCCTCATGCCTTCGGCAGGTGATTACGCCTTGTTCCGGAAAGGATATGTTTTGGGGTTGCAAAAAGATTACACCGGGAAAATCAACCTGATGGACAAATTAATCGGCGATTATCCCGAATCGCCTTACGTGCCGGACGCACTCTACGAAAAAGGACGCACTTATATGTTAATGGAAAATGAAGTTGCAGCCATAAACACCTATCAAAACCTGTGGGATCGCTTTCCCGAAAACAGTAATGCCCGCAAAGCCGGACTGCAAATCGGTTTACTCTATTTCAAAACCAATCAGTTGGAAAATGCGGTACAGGCTTACAAAAAAGTAATCGAAAAATATCCGGGCAGCGAAGAAGCGGTAACAGCCGTTCAGGATTTGAAATCGATTTATCTTGATATGAACAATATCACCGGATATGCGCAATATATTGAGTCTTTAGGCGGCGCCGTCAAGTTCGATGTAACGGAACAGGATTCATTGACATACATAGCTGCCGAACGTTCTTTCATGAGAGACAACGTGAAACAAGCGCAAACCGGAATGATTAATTACCTGCAATCTTTTCCCAACGGCACATTCGGCACAAATGCCCACTACTATCTCGCTCAAACGTATTACATGGAAAAGGATTATCCGGCGGCAAAACGTGAATTTCAAAAAGTTTTGGATGCAGGAAACAACCGGTTTACCGAAGAATCCCTTGCCCGGATGGCCGAGTTATTGTATAACGAGGGCAACTACGATAGCGCTTTGCCGTACTACGAACGCCTGCAAAATATGGCCGAAAACAAATCCAACCGCGAAGAAGGCGCTTTGGGAACAATGCGTTCGGCTGCCCGCCTGCACAAACCTAACCAAACGGCTACTTCCGCCAATCTTTTGTTGAAAAGTGAAATTTCCGATCCGAGAATCAAGGAAGAAGCCAAATACTATCGGGCAAAAGCCTTTTTGGAATTGGGCGAAAAAACACTCGCCGAAAAAGATTTGCTGGATTTATCGAAAGACACAAGGACGATATTCGGCGCGGAAGCCAAATATTTATTGGCGCAAAATTATTTTGACAATAAGCAAACCGGCCGCGCCAAAGACGTCATTTCGGATTATATCAAGCAAGGAACGCCGCATGCTTACTGGTTGGCGCGGAGTTTTATCCTGATGTCGGATATTTGCCTTTCCGAAGGTGATAAATTACAGGCTCGCCAATATCTGGAAAGTTTGCTAAACAATTATAAACAGCAGGGAGACGATATTAAAAGCATGATTAATGACCGATTAGAAAAATTATAACATAAAGCCTACTCCACGCGGGAGCAAGGCTTTAGGAGTAATTAGTATTTAACTTTTAGTTTATTTAAATATGAAATCAATCTACATATTATTGTTGGCGTGGCTTTGCGCATTACCTCTGCAAGCCCAAAAAGATTCCGTACTGAATCGCGAAATGACTTTGGAAAAGGAATACAGCCCTACTATCGAGTCTGCGGCTAAAATCAATCACCTGCCGAAATTGCGTGAGCCTCAAGCGCCTGAATCCAAAGTGGAGTTCTCAAACTATTCAACGGCTTACGAGGCCCAACCCGGACTTAATTACTTGATACCCAAGTCGATGCTTTCGGATTTGAACACCTCGAAATATGCCGGGTACGCAAGCCTCCGGTTAAGTACCATTTTGAACTTCGATGGCGACGCCGCTTATCAGATTTTGAATACCGGCAAGGACTTTTTGTCCGTTTATTTTTCGCATCGTTCGAGTAATTCCAAAAATCCGAGTCTTCAACTCCCTTCCGAATCGCAGAAATTCTTTATGAACGATAATTGGGGAGGGATCAATTTCAGTCACAATTTCGACAATGCGAAACTGTCTGCCGGTTTGAAATACACTTATTCCTCGTTTAATTATTCGGGATTGACGGTTACCAATGGGCAGCAAATCATGTTATCGTCTATGTGGCCATCAGATCCTCCGGTCTACGAAATCAGAGACTATCCCGATCAAGTAAACAACATGTTGGAAGCCCATGCCGGAATTTCTTCGGATACACCCGACAAATTGAATTACAAAGTCAATGTGAGATATACCGGTTTCAAGCAAAAATATTTAACTGAAACAACTCCGGGCGTAAAAGAAAATCGCATAATTATCGAATGGGATTTGCATGACGATTATAATTCCACTTCCGGATTCGGATTGAGCGGTTTTTACAAAACCTATAAGTATAACTCCGAAGCTTTCCGGACTTACGCCGATAACGATGATATTATGCTTTTTTCGGTTCTCTCGCTGAATCCTTATTATTATATGGAAGGCGACAACCTGAACCTTACGCTCGGATTGAGAGCCGATTTTGAATTGGGCGGCAGGAAGAAAAATGTGGTTTCGCCGAACATCCGTTTCAACTACAACCCCTCGGACGCATTTGCTTTTTACGCATCGGCGCTTGGCGGACGCAACGACAATAGCAATTACAACCTGTTTTACGAAAACCGGTACATATATCCTTTCGAAAGAATACGGGATTCGAGAACGTATTTGGATGGAACGGCCGGTTTCAGGTATTTACCGGTTTCCAATCTCAGTCTGGACGTTTTCGCCGGATACCGCATAACCAAGGATGAGCATTTTTTCACTCCTTCCTATGAGTGGACATCAGGGAAAACAGTCCTGTTCGGAAATTACGGAACAGCCAATGTCATCAAATTCGGCGCCCGGATGAATTATACCTTCCAAGACCTTTTAGGCGTCAATGTAAAAGGAACTTTCTATAATTGGAATGTTACCAAAGTCCATAACAATGAAGATGGAAGTATAGCGGAATATGACATGGAAGCATCCCACAAACCGCGGTTTGAAGCCGAAACAGACATCTATTTTCATGCGCCGGATATTCCGTTGCGTATGGATTTGACATTTAAGGGTTTATTTGGAAGAAAAGCGATTGAACCGTTTTCGGCCAAACCTTATTTTAACATGAAAGACGTGTATGATTTATCCATAAAGACAAGTTATGCCCTCACTCCGTTTTTCTCCATATACCTTTCAACAAATAACTTATTATTTCAAAAATATGACATTTTGTATGGTTATCCGACACAAAAATTCAACATTATGGGAGGAATAAGCATAATGTTCTAAATTTTTTATTAAATTTGCCGCCGCAAAAAGATGATAAAATTATGCAGAAAAATCTCGTTATTGTAGAATCGCCGGCTAAAGCTAAAACCATAGAAAAATTTTTAGGCGGTGATTATAAAGTACTTTCAAGCTACGGACACATCCGCGATTTGAAAGAAAAAGGCTTGAGTGTTGATGTAGCAAATAACTTCAAGCCCGATTATGTCATAGCGTCCGACAAAGAGGCTTTAGTAAAAACACTTAAAAAAGCGGCCAAAGAATCTCAAATGGTCTGGTTGGCTTCCGATGAAGACCGGGAAGGAGAAGCTATTGCCTGGCATCTTGCCACAGTATTGGAACTGACCAAGAAGGATTCGAAGCGGATTGTTTTTCACGAAATAACAAAAAACGCCATACTTCATGCCATAGAAAATCCAAGGGATATTAATTTGAACTTGGTCGACGCTCAACAAGCGCGCCGGGTTTTAGACCGGATTGTCGGTTTTGAATTATCGCCGGTTCTTTGGAAAAAAATTATGCCTTCGCTTTCCGCCGGACGCGTCCAATCGGTTGCCGTGCGCCTGATTGTCGAGCGGGAAAGGGAAATCAACCAATTCAATGCTGAAGTTTATTTCAAAGTCGTTGCGGAATTTATCCTTTCCGACGGTAAAACCTTGCTGAAAGCGGAATTAAATAAACGCTTCCCTTCCGAAACCGAAGCGAAAGCATTTCTGGAAAGCCTGAAGGATGCGACCTTTACCATTGAAGACATCAACACGCGACCGGGCAAAAAATCGCCCACACCGCCTTTCACTACTTCTACTTTGCAACAGGAAGCCGCCCGCAAAATCGGCTTTTCGGTTGCCCAGACCATGTCGGTCGCTCAAAAATTGTATGAAGCAGGTTTTATTACATACATGCGTACGGATTCTTTGAATTTATCAACTTTGGCGCTGAACGCCGCCAGGAAAGAAATCGAAAATGATTTTGGCGACAATTACGTGAAAATCCGCCAATATCATACAAAAACCAAAGGAGCGCAGGAAGCTCACGAGGCCATTCGCCCTACATATATTGACCGGAAGGCCGTCAAAACAAGCGTGCCGGAACAAAAACTCTACGAGTTGATTTGGAAACGCACCGTCGCTTCGCAAATGGCTGATGCGGAATTGGAACGGACAACAGTAACCATTGGTATCAGTAACCGTCAAAACGAAAAGTTTATCGTAAACGGTGAAGTGATCAAATTCGACGGCTTCTTGCGCGTGTATATGGAAGACAGCGACGACGAAAATCAGGATGAACAGATGGAAGCGCTCCTTCCACCGATGAAAGTGAAAGAAATACTGAATTTGTCGGAAGCAACCGCCGCTGAAAAACTGACACAAAGACCGGCGCGTTACACCGAAGCAAGTTTAGTGCATAAATTGGAAGAATTGGGCATCGGCCGTCCTTCTACTTATGCGCCGACCATTTCTACCATACAGCACAGAGGATACGTTACCAAAGGGAACAAAGAGGGTGAATCCAAGTTGTTTATCACACTTACGCTTAAAAATAAGCACATTGCAAAAACGACGAAAACAGAAACGGTAGGAGCTGATAAAGGTAAACTTTTGCCTACCGATTCCGGAATCATTGTCAATGATTTTCTGACGGAAAATTTTCCGCAGGTATTGGAATACACTTTCACTGCCAACCTGGAAAAAGAATTTGATAAAATCGCCATCGGCGAAATGTGTTGGACGGATACGCTTCACAAATTTTACGACTTGTTTCATCCCGTAGTACAAACCGTATCCGCTTCGAAATACGAATTGAAGGTCGGAGAAAAAATTTTGGGTACAGACCCGAAAACAGGTAAACCGGTGTCCGTAAAAATCGGACGCTTCGGACCTTTTGTACAAATCGGTTCGGCGGAAGATGAAGCCAAACCGCTGTTTGCCTCTTTGGCGAAAGGGCAGTCGATAGAAACCATCTCTTTGGAAGAAGCTTTACGGCTGTTTCAATTACCGCGTAAAGTAGGAGAATCGGAAGGAAAACCGATTGAGGCGGCCGTTGGTCGTTTCGGCCCCTATCTTAAATATGATAATATGTTTATTTCCATTCCCAAAGGATACGATCCCTATCATATTACCCTTGAAGAAGCGGAAAAACTTATTACGGAAAAAAAAGAAAAAGAAGCGAATAAGTATATCAAACTTTTCCCCGAAGACGCCGGACTACAAATCCTGAACGGTCGTTTCGGCCCCTATATTTCTTATAACAGAGTCAATTTCAGAGTCCCCAAAGGCGTTGTACCTACCGAATTGAGTTTTGAAGAAACAATGAAAATTATTAATGCGGCGCCGGCTAAATCTTCGAAAACGGCAAAAAGGAAAAAGAAATAGTTGTAAAACATATATCCAAACATGGAAACAACAGTACGCAACAAAGAAATATATGCTATAAGTTTGCGTAGCAGCATCTCGACTTCCGGCCGCAGGATGGCGGGTGCGCGCGCCTTGTGGAAAGCCAACGGCATGAAACCCGGACAAATGGGAAAACCGGTCGTCGCTATCGTCAATTCCTTTACGCAGTTTGTTCCCGGACACATGCATTTGCATGAAATCGGGCAATATGTCAAACGTGAAATTGAAACCTTGGGCTGTTTCGCCGCCGAATTTAATACCATTGCTATCGACGACGGTATCGCCATGGGACACGACGGCATGTTGTATTCCCTCCCTTCCCGCGATCTGATTGCCGACAGCGTAGAATATATGATACAGGCCCATAAAGCCGACGCCATGATTTGCATCTCAAATTGCGACAAAATTACGCCGGGCATGTTGATGGCCGCCATGCGGCTGAATATTCCCGCTGTGTTCGTTTCCGGCGGTCCTATGGAAGCCGGCTTGCTGGACGGACAAAAACTGGATTTGATTGATGCAATGATTCAGAGTGCGGACGAAAGCGTTTCGGATGAGCAAGTTGCAAAAATCGAACAGGCGGCTTGTCCCTCCTGCGGCTCATGCAGCGGTATGTTTACCGCCAATTCGATGAACTGCCTGAACGAAGCGATCGGTCTGGCATTGCCGGGCAACGGCACAATCGTCGCTACGCACACGAATCGCCTCAATCTTTTCAAAGATGCGGCGCGATTGATCGTTGAAAACGCCTATAAATACTACCGCGACGGCGACGACAGTGTTTTGCCCCGAAGCATTGCTACCCGTCCCGCTTTCCTTAACGCGATGACGCTTGATATTGCCATGGGCGGTTCGACGAACACCGTTTTGCATCTCTTGGCGATTGCCGCCGAAGCGGGCGTACAATTCACGATGGACGATATTGATGCGCTTTCGCGTCGAACGCCTTGCCTTTGCAAAGTGGCGCCCAATACGCAAAAGTATCATATCCAGGATGTTCATCGCGCCGGCGGAATTATGGGAATCTTGGCGGAACTTGCCAAAGGCGGGTTGATTGATACGACGGTTAATCGAATTAAGAATTACGAATTAGGAATTAGGAATTGTGAATTAGGAATTGTGAATGGTAAGCCGGAGGCGCCGGGGAATGAATTTAATTTGGCGATGGGATCTCAATCCAATTTTTACGACACCTGGGATTTGGACAGGGAAAACGGCTGTATCCGCGACATTGCCCATGCTTACTCCAAAGACGGCGGCCTGGCCGTCCTGAAAGGAAATATCGCTCGGGACGGTTGCGTGATAAAAACAGCCGGCGTAGACGAGAGCATCTTGCATTTCAAGGGAACAGCAAAAGTTTTCACTTCGCAGGAAGCGGCTTGCGACGGTATTCTCGACGGAAAAGTGCAAAGCGGCGATGTGGTGGTCATCACGTACGAAGGACCGAAGGGAGGACCCGGAATGCAGGAAATGTTGTATCCGACGTCTTACATCAAATCCCGCCATCTGGGAAAAGAATGTGCATTGATTACCGACGGACGTTTTTCGGGCGGCACGTCGGGTTTAAGCATCGGACACATCTCTCCCGAAGCAGCTTCGGGCGGCGCCATCGGCCTGGTGCGCGACGGCGACCTCATCGAAATAGATATTCCTTCGCGCAGTATTAATGTTTTGCTTAGCGATGAAGAATTATCAAAAAGACGTTTGGAAGAAACCGAACGAGGTAAAGACGCCTGGACGCCCAAAGACCGTAACCGGATTATTTCCAAAGCCCTGAGAGTTTATGCTTCGATGGTTAGTTCGGCTGATAAGGGAGCTATACGGAATTAAACCAAATAAAAATCAACAGTTTCTTTAATAAGGATATCAATAGGCGTATAATTTTCTACATTGACGGTTTTATTGCACAACAAATATTCGAGAATTACTTTTATTGACGAATAACCTTGATATTCGGGTCTTTCGGATATCAGGAAGTCGATATAGCCCTCTTTCAGGTCGGTAATGTTTTGTTTATCGGTTCCGTAGCCAATCAGTTTGATATGCGGTATGTTCTGTGTTTTTAAATATTCCGCTATGACGTATGCTCTTGTGTCGAAAACAACGGCGCCGCCGATGTTGGAATGTTCCGCGAAGAACTGTTCCATAAGTTTTCTGTTTTCGTTTTTATCGGCATTGTCATACAAGGCGGAAAATACTTTTATTTCCGGATCATGTTCTTTGAGATACGACATGAATCCGTATGACCGGCTTAAAGATTGAACCGAAGTTGCATCGCCGATTCTTTTTGCTTGAAAAAGAACAATGTCTTTTCCGGGTTCTAAAACGGTCGTAAGTAATTTTGCCTGAACCGTGCCGGTCTGAAACGGATGAGGTCCGAAAAATGCGAGCGGCTTGGTATTATTGACTATTGTATCTACAAAGACATAAGGGATATTTTTCAGGAAAAGCTGATTAGCAAAAAGTACGGTTTCGTCATAAAACGAAGGGCCTATGATCACGCCATTCGCCCGGATTGTCAGCGCTTCGTCAAAAACTTGCCGGCAGGAATATAAATTAAACTGGTCGTAATACAGATATTTAATTTTCAATTTGACATTGGCAAAATCCCGTACGGCTGTGTTAATCCCTTTTTCGATGGATTCCCAATATTCTCCGGACGTGTGCTGGGGCAATATAATCAACAGTTTGACCTGACCTTTATATTCAGGTAGATAAGTGGATAAACGATCCGAATAGTTTATTTCCGCTAAAACTTTTTCAACTTTCACACGGCTACCGAGCGAAACGTCTCCCCGGTTATGGATAATACGATCGACTGTCCCAACCGAAACGCCGGCTAATTCGGCAATATCTTTTATTCTGTTTTTTTTTGCCATTTCACTATCCTTGCATTTATGCTGCAAATATAGAGTTATTTTGCAAATTGTGCAATTTTTTCTTAAAATATTGTTGTATTTTAAATTATTATATATATCTTTGTTGAAAAGTACACGGAAAAAGCACGGTAATTTGATTTGTTATAAATATTTTATAAACAGATTATTACATATAAAATATACAACAGAATTTAATATTAACACGGAAATATCATGGAAAAAATGCTGCAATTTCTGTTTGGAATTTGTATGTTTCAAGTGAATTTTGTAACAGCTGCTGATTACAATATCACCTCTTATGGAGCTGTTGCCGATGGTCATACAGTGTGTACGGCTGCCATTCAGGCTGCGATAGATGAAAGTTCGAAGCAAGGAGGCCGGGTTGTAATTCCTGCCGGGAATTTCGTTACCGGTACGCTTTTCCTGAAAGAAAACACCGGTATACTGCTCGAAAAAAATGCTTGTCTGCTGGGTTCCACCGACCTGGCGGATTATCCGCAGACAAAAGTCGACTTTCGTTTTTATGGAGATACCTGGGTGGACCGTTCGTTGATTATTGCCCATCATGTCAATAATATTACGATAGAAGGACAAGGAATCATTGATGGCCGTGGAAGCGCTTTTCCGGTAAAAACAACGGTGAAGCCCGACCGTTACCGTAACCGTCCCTATTTACTATGGGTTGCCGGATGTAAAAATGTATGTATCCGCGACATAGAATTGAGAAATTCCGCCATGTGGATGCAGTCCTATATCCGGTGCGAAAATCTGAGGATTGAGGGAATTAAAGTCTATAATCATTCGAATAAAAACAATGATTTGATGGATATCGACGGATGTAAAGATGTTGTGATTACCGGTGTTGTCGGGGATGCCGACGATGACGGGATTACATTCAAAAGCACTTCGGACAGGATAAGCGAGAATATCGTCGTTTCGGATTGTGTGATCAGTAGCCATTGCAATGCGATTAAGTTCGGGACGGAAACAACCGCCGGTTTTCGTAACATTACGATCAGCAATTGCGTGATTCGGAAGTCTGCCCATACGACGGCGCTAACCGGATTTCCCGAAGGGATATGCGGCCTTGCCTTGGAAATGGTTGATGGCGGAATTATGGAAAATGTTGTAATTTCCAACATCAGTATCGACGGGCCGCGCGTACCTATATTTATACGTTTGGGCAACCGGGCGCGCAAACATTTTGACGAGGCGCCGGAACCTTCCGTAGGGAAAATGCGCAACATCCTGTTGAGCAATATTATAGCTAAAGCCTCTTCGCCTGTCGGTTGCAGTATCAGCGGTATTCCCGAAGGTAAAATAGAAGGAGTTAGCTTGACGAATATTCGTTTCTTTTGTCCCGGCAATGTAAGCGATGATTTTAGCGGGAAACGGGTTGAAGAACTTCCGGAGCTTTATCCGGAATCCACGATGTTTGGCCTCTTACCGGCATTCGGTTTATACGTCCGGCACGCAAACCATATTTATTTACAAGGGCTTTCTTTTGAGCTTCAAGCGGCTGATAGCCGTCCGGCTATTGTCTGCGATGATGTGCAGGAAGGGAGTATCCGGGATATATCGGTCTACGGAGCGAAAGGTTCCGGAACAGTCAAAACGCTTAAAAATTCTACTGTTTCTATTTTGCCGCTACAGGCTCAAACCCCCGAAGCGGATGAGCTTTTGAAGGCAATTAACGAATGTATCGACTATGCTTCGAATGTATTGTTGGACGACGATGGGAAATCCCGTTGCGATTATAATACAATTGACGGAAAATGGTATCCTTACGAAGAACCGTGGCATACGGGGCAATTGATTCTGGGTTTGCTGGAAGGCTACAAAGTAAGCGGGAACAAGCGAGCTTTGGCCGCTGCTAAAAGAGCCGGCGACTGGTGGATTAACTTGGAAATCAAAGATAATCCCCGCTTCAAAGGAATGGTTGCCGCCACGCATGGGGATGTCATAGGGAACGACTGTATTGTGTTTGCCACGACTTCCGACGGTTTGCCGGGCGTCTATGAATTAAGCCGTGTCACAGGCGATATGAAATACGCAAAAGTAGCCGTTTCGTCGTCGCGCTGGTTATTGGAAAATATGTATTATCCGGAAAAAGGCGTATGCTACGACTTGGTAGACCTGAAGACCGGCGAGGTGGTGAAAGAAAACAGTCCCTTTTATAAAGATAAGGAATCGCAGACCTTGGAAGATGTTTCCCGTCCGAATACGGAAGGCTCGCCATTCAAAGATGCTTATGAATTTACACACGAAAGGAAATTTAAAGACGCCCATATCCTTCTGTGTAATTCCTTGATTGAAAAACAGGATAAGGATGGGATTTGGATGCGTTACATGCCTAATCATCAGGAAGATGCATCGTTCCATCCTCGTTTTAATTTATGGTATGCCGAGTCTTTGCTGGAAGCCTACGAATTGACGAAAGACCGGAAATATCTCGAAGCGGCGGCAATCACTGCGCGTACTTATATGAAAGCGCAAAAGAAAGACGGCACTATTTATTATGTGAATTACACAGATGGAAAACCATCCGACAAAGGTTCGATTTGCGGATCGGCGGTAGCCTTTGCCGGTATTGTATGGATTCGTTTAGCCGGTTATGGGTATCCGGAATTTCTTCCGGCTGTAGAACGCAGTGTGCATTGGATTTTAAACAATCGTTATGCTGTCGATCATTCCGATCCCAATCTCAGGAGCGGCGTCGTAAACACGCGTATGCGTATGAAAAACGGGTCTATCTGGCTTACACACAGGGATGTAGGAACTTCGTTCGGACTTCGTTTCTTATCTGCTTATTATCAACTAAAATATAATAATACACAGAAATGAATCAAGCTATTCAAAGTTTTAAAATCGACGAATTACAAGTTTACGTGTACGGTTCCCGGGCCGGAATGGGGTTGGCGGCTTATCATTGCTACAAATCTCACGTACAACGGATGCTGGAAAAACAGGCGTTTATCCGCTCTGTTTTTGCAGCCGCACGTTCCCAAAATGACTTTCTGGAAATACTCTCGCAAGACAATGATATTGATTTTGACCGGATTGAGGCTTTCCACATGGATGAATACATGAGTCTGGGGAAGGATGCGCCGCAAAATTTCGGGAATTTTCTCAGGAAAGCGATTTTTTCCAAAAGACCGTTCCGAAAGGTCAATTATGTGCAATCCGATGCGGATGATATTTCGGCGGAATGTGCCCGTTATGAAGCTTTATTAAAGGAAGCCTCGCTGGATATTGTCAGTTTGGGTATCGGCGAAAACGGGCATATTGCGTTTAACGATCCGCATGAGGCGAGCTTTACGGATCCCCGCTGGGTAAGGGAAACGACACTTGATGATATATGCCGGCAACAGCAAGTAAACGACGGCGAATTTTCCGGCATAAATGAAGTTCCGCGTCAGGCGCTGACACTCACCATTCCTGCACTGATGTCGTGCAGGTACATTGTTGGGATTGTTCCGACCGAACGTAAAGCGAAAGCTGTTTATGATATGATCTACGGACCGGTTTCCGAAACCTGTCCGGCTTCTATACTTCGGAGACATCCGAATGTAACGCTTTTTTTAGATATAGATGCTGCAAAATTGTTAAAACTTTAAAATTTAAGTGGTTTATGAGAAACTGTTTTTTTCTATTGTTATCAGTTATTGTGATGAGTTTTGGGCTTGTCACGTCTTCTTATGCGCAAGGTAAAGGAAATCTGTCCGGAATTGTGAAAGACAATACTGGAGCGACATTGCCGGGAGCTGCTATTACCGTGAAAAACACGACATTAGGAGTTGCCACGGACTTGGAAGGCAGTTATATTCTTCGGGGTATTCCTGCAGGGGAAGTTGAAATTGAAGTCAATTATCTGGGATTTGTGACGGTAGTCCAAAAAGTACGGATTATTGCCGACAAGAATGTGATTCTGAATTTTGAACTTGACGAAAACACTTTATCAATCAAAGAAGTGGTCATTTCTACCATTGTCGGCGGACAACAACGTGCTTTGAACCAGCAAAAAATGGCTGACAATATGTTGCAGGTGATTTCGGCCGACCAAATCGGCCGGTTTCCCGACCCGAATGTATCGGATGCTTTGAAACGGCTCGGCGGGGTAACGACCGACGGGACAAATGTTCAGTTACGCGGTACGCCTGCGAATTTTACCAATATCAATGTGAACGGCGAACAAATTATGGGTAGCCAGGAAGACGGCCGGCGAAACGAAGCTTTGGACGTGATTCCTTCGGATATTCTTTCTTCTTTGGAGGTTCAGAAGACTTTGCTTCCTTCTAACGATGGGGACGCCATTTCCGGTGTAATCAATATGCGAACCAGTACCGCCCGCACGCTTAAGCCCCGTTTTTCCATTGATTTGGGAAGCGGGTACAACGGATTAAGGGAGAAGGTTATTTACAATGCAAAAGCCGGATATGCTCAACGTTTTTTCCCAACGGAAAAGAATCCGGACGGAACTTTAGGTTTCACAGCCAATTATAGTTTCCTCAGAACAAATAACGGATACGACCGCCTGGAAGCGCAAGCGTGGGAACCTTATACGCTGACCGAAAAAAGTTCGGGCAATGTCATTTCGGAAGATGCATACATGCCGACCGATTTCCGTTATCGTTATCAGTCCCGGGAATCCAAACGCCAGGGGATGACGGCCGCATTGGATTGGGCGCCGACCAAAAACACAAAGTTTGTTCTGAGTACGGTCTATAACCTTCGGAAAAATGACGATATACGTTACCGGAACAGGACGCGTTTCCGTGACAACGGCTCCGGTTATGCACTGCTTGAAGACGGCTCAATCGGTTCGGAAAGAATGAGGAATATCACGCAGGTATCAACTCAAAATGAAAAGATTGACAACTTAAATATTAATCTTGACGGAGAAACGACTTTCGGCGATTGGAAAATCGATGGCGGACTTTTTTATACAAAGTCTAATCGCGATTATGTCAGCGAAATGGTAGGATTCCAAAATCCCGAATGGAGGGCCGGAAAAAAGGTGAATGGAGTGACGATACCCAAAGGCACTATTGTCGGCGTCGTACCGGATATTAATTCCAAGTATTTGACTTCCAAGTATATCTATACGCCTACCGGAGCGATGGGAACGGAAATTCCCGACGCGGTTTCCCGGTTTAATTTATATACAATAGAAAATAACAATGCCATTACCGGCGGGGAAAGTTTTACCGCCAGGCTGAATGTGTCGAAGAATTATTTTATAAAAGATTATGCTTCTACGCTTTCCTTTGGTGTAAAGGGAAAATTTATGGATAATTCGGGACATGTACCCGACAATACATGGACTTATAGTTTCAATTCGAGTGAAGCGAATAATCTCGGCAATATGATCAACAACAACTTTTCCGTTCCTGATTTTTTGCATAAAAAAATTCTTTTCGGCATATTACCGGATATGGATAAAGTTCATCAATACTTGGCAAATCCTGCCAATGCCGGAGACATAGTTCGCAATGACTATTTCTCGAAAGCGGCGATTGAATTGTTCTATTACGATGCTCAGGAAGATGTTACGGCAACCTACATCATGAACAAAATTCAATTCGACAAACTGATGATGCTTGCAGGCTTGCGGGTAGAGCATACGACGGTTAAATATAAAGCCAACAGAATTGATCGCTTTGTAAATCCCAATGCGCCTGTTCAAAATGATGATCCGAGTTTGTTTAATGATTTTACATCAACACCGGTGAGTAAAACGACAAATTATACGAAGCTGTTGCCGAATCTTCAATTCAAGTATGACCTGACGGACAAATCTATTTTCCGTCTGGCATGGACGACCGGGTATTCGCGACCTAATGTGACCGACATCGTCCCGAAACAGGATATTTCCCAGGATTTGGAACGTGTAACCGTAGGGAATCCGGATTTGAAAGCCGCTTATTCCAATAATTTCGATTTGCTTTTCGAACAATATCTTTCTAATGTAGGGCTTATTTCCGGAGGTGTATTTTATAAACATATCGCCGATTTTCAATATCTGAGCGAAGGTATTATCAATGATCCTACAAGCAGTTACAACGAATGGCAAATCATCCAGACTAAAAACGGCGACGCCGCTAAGGTATATGGCCTTGAACTTACGCTCAATTCCAGTCTTACGTTTTTGCCGTCGTATTTGAAGAACCTGGTGTTTACCAGCAATTATACATATGTTCATTCCGATGCAACAACCGATATCAGCAGAGGTAAAACGCGCCTTCCGGGACAAGCCGAACACAGCGCGAATTTTGCTTTGGCTTATTCGACGAAGTTATTGACGATTCAGGCTTCATCAAACTATAACGGTTCTTATATTGTCGCTTTGGGAGCTAATTCGGAACGCGATATCTGGCAGGACGGTCGCTGGCAATTGGATATCAATGGGTCGGTTAAAATTTACAAAGATTTGACATTCTGGATTGAAGTTGTCAATGTACTTGACAACGAATATTACAATTATTTTGGAAATAAAAACAGGGTTTATTCCTTGCAATACAACGGAATAAATTGCCGTACCGGTTTGGTTTACAGATTCTGATACAAGTTCGATCGAATGAATAACAAGAAAACAAATTTCAGATGGGGCGTCTGTTGTATGTTGTTTTTCGCAACTATGATAAATTACTTGGATAAACAAGTGCTTTCCCTGACGTGGAAAGATTTCATAGCGCCCGAATTTCATTGGAGCAATAATCATTATGGCAATATTACAGCGATTTTCTCTATTGTGTATGCCGTATGTATGTTGTTTGCAGGACGCCTTGTCGATAAACTGGATACGAAAAAAGGTTTTCTTTGCGCAATAGGCGTGTGGTCGGTTGGAGCTTGTTTACACGGATTTTGCGGCATTGCGACCTCCGGCATTGTTACTCATGAGTGGTTTGTCGGATTTGCCGGCGCACGGGAAGCCATCGGTTTGGCTAAAAATGTTGCACTTGTTACGAATGTCAGCGTCGTTTTGTTCATTTTTGCACGTATTATTCTCGCGCTGGGAGAATCGGGAAATTATCCGGCTGCCATTAAAGCGACGGCAGAATATTTTCCCAAAAAAGACCGTGCGCTGGCGACAAGCCTTTTCGATACCGGTTCCATTATCGGCGCGTTGTTAGCCCCTCTTTCCATTCCCCTGATTGCAAAGGTTTGGGGGTGGGAAATGGCTTTTTTTGTTATCGGCGCACTCGGATTTATTTGGATGGGAATCTGGTTGTTTGTCTATAAGAAACCGGAATCGAATCCGAAAGTCAATCCAAATGAATTGGCATATATACAACAGGATTCGGATAAACCGGAAATTAAAGCGATAAAGGAAAAGACTTCTTTCCGGCGTTGTTTTTGCTACCGGCAGACTTGGGCTTTTGCTTTGGGAAAATTCCTGACGGATGGCGTGTGGTTCTTTTTCTTGTTTTGGACGCCAGCCTATCTGAGTTCGGTATATGGCATTAAATCGTCCGATCCCAAGGGACAATTAGCCATTTTTGTGCTCTATTTCATATCTTTATTTTCGATTATCGGCGGTTGGCTACCTTCTTACTTTGTCGATAAAAAAGGAATGAATCCGTACGACGGGCGAATGAAGACAATGCTTATCTTTGCCTTTTTCCTGTTGGTTGCATTGCTGGCTCAACCTTTGGGACATATTTCTTATTGGTTGCCCATCGTATCCATCGGCATTGCCATTGTGGGACATCAGGCTTGGTCGGCGAATATTTTTTCTACCGTAGGAGATATGTTTCCGCAAAAAGCGATAGCGACAATTATCGGCATAGGCGGTATGAGTGGTGGAATCGGTGCATTTATTATTAATAAATCATCGGGCGTTTTGTTTGATTATGCCGAACAGACACAAATGTTGTTCATGGGTTTCAAAGGAGTGGAAGCCGGTTATTTTATTATCTTTTCGATTTGTGCGGTATCGCATCTTCTCGGATGGGTGGTAATGAAAGCCCTGGTTCCCCGGTATGCTCCTATTACGGATTTGTAAATTATGTACTTGAAGACTTTCTTTTGTATAGTAAGTATGTTTTTTCTTTCGACTTTCCCTGCATGTACACAAATGATTGATAAACTGAGTGTACATGCCTGGGAAATGTTATCTGATTTAAATGCGGCGCTTTTGCGACAGATTCAAACGGATAAGCAATCGGGGGATTACGGAGCGGTTGGATGTCCGCATTGCCGGCTTTATCACACCCGGGCGGCTGAAGCGGTTTATCCGTTTGCATTTGAATTTCAGCATACGGGAAATAAAGTGTATTTGCGGGCAGCGATTGATGTTGGGAACTGGTTGATTAAGCAACAACAGGATTCCGGCGCCTGGCCCGAAACGCCGGAAGAATGGACGGGAACGACGACCGATCAGGCCCTAATGATGGCATTGGCTTATCCGATATTGCGGCCTCATTTGACAAAAAGAGAATCCGATAAATGGTTGCGGGCGATTGAAAAGGCCGGCGATTATCTCGAACGTGTCATGTCTCCGCAATTTGCAAGTATCAATTATTGTGCAACGACTACGACTACACTTTTGTTTGTAGACCGGTTGATAAGCAAGGAATCTTACCGGGTGAAAGCGCGGGAACTTGCGCACCGGGTAATTGCCAAGATGGACCCCGATTATTTTTTAACGGGTGAAGGAGGCCGTGTCTTTGGCGTGAAGTACGGAGTAGATTTGGGTTACAATATGGAAATGTCGTTATGGGGATTAACCCTGTATGCGCTTCTTGCCAATGATAAAGAGGTATATGAATGTGTGGAAAAATCCTTGGAAAAGCATTTGCCTTTTGTCTATCCCGACGGTTCTTTGGATGCTTCCTGGGGAATACGATCCAACAAATGGACTTGTTTCGGTAGCGGTACCTCTGATGGGAGTATCCTGTTATTCAGCTTGTTTATGGATAAAAACGATCAATACCGGAGGGCGGCTATTAAAAATATCCAATATTTGCGTACCTGTATGCGTGATGGAATTGTAGGATTCGGCCCCTTATATTTTGATATTTTTGAGAGTCCGCCTTGCATATACCCGACTTTTGCCAAAGCGAAGAATATAGCGATGGCTATTGCGTTTATGCGGGCTGATGAAGGAATATCAGCGCCTCTTCCTTCGGAGCAAAAGGGGATTCGCTATTTTCCTACATTAAATGTGGTAACGCTCCGGACAGCCGAATGGTGTTCGACGATTTCCGCATATACCTATAAAGATCCCGCCGGTGAAAAAAGTAAATACATGCACCGGCCGACCGGCGGTTCAATCTGTAACCTGTGGCTTAAAGATCACGGTTATTTTCAGGCTTCTTCGCAAACCATTTATAAAAGATGGGAGCCGATGAGTTTCCCGGAAATGCCTGATACAAAACCTTTGACGCCGCGAATAGAATTTACAAACCCATCGGGTTATTTTACAAATTTGTACGAGTTCGACGCTCATCTGACATACAGCGACGTATCCGGGATTTATACCGTCAACTGCTTCGGCGAATTAAAAAACAGCAAACAACAGGAAGGGGGCATCGCTTATCGCATAAGTTATGAATTTACAGACAGTGCTTTATGCAAGGAAATAGAGTTGTTTTATCACGATGCAAACGATCGGGTTAGGATTGTAGAACCAATCATTTATTATCCCGGAATGTCTTTTATCCAAACAGATGAAAGAACCGTTTCCATTCGCGCCCGGAATAAACAGATCGAAATACATGTTGTTTCCGGTAAAGTGGAATTGGAACTTGGAAAGGATGCTTCCGAATATCGTTTCCCGTACCCGGCTTTACAGGCTTATCCTGTCGGGC
Source organism: Dysgonamonadaceae bacterium (assembly GCA_031271125.1). Taxonomy (GTDB): domain Bacteria; phylum Bacteroidota; class Bacteroidia; order Bacteroidales; family Azobacteroidaceae; genus Azobacteroides. Next base: position 14,505 of record JAISWH010000170.1, on the reverse strand, counting down.
TGAATATCAGGAACGATACTTCCGATATCAGGCAAACTGTCCGGTTGATTATTAAAATCCTGTAATTGATAAAGAAATGAGAGCTATGCAAAAAATAAGATTCGGATTGACATTGCTGTTTTTTATGCTGTCTGTTCAATCGATCTGTGCCAAATGTGTTTTTGTGACGGACAAAATGCCGGAAAAAACGGTTAATCGTTATTTGAAAGAGGCGCAGGCCGGCGATACTGTTTTTTTCAGGAAAGGGCATTACCGGATGAATCTACTGATGCGGGATAAACACGGATTGCCCGATAATCCGGTTGTTATCATGGGGGAAGACCGCGGCAATACGATTCTGGACGGTGGAGCGGAAAAACCAGGAACAGAGATGGATAAATACGGCTTTTATTTCGATAACTGTTCGTGGATTACGGTTTCACAGTTTTCTTTCCGGAATTGTTGGCTGGATGTGATCCGCGTGAAAAATTCCGGTTATATTTCCTTGACTCACTCCCATATAACAGGTGGAAGGCGGGCTTTTTTTGCCGAAGGCAGAAACAGTCATCATTTTCTTATTGAGCAGTGCTATTGGGAGCAAGGCGAGCATGTATGGAAAAAAGAAAAAGAATATTCCTGGGCGGAATTGCATCATGGCCAATACCGGTATTACAACGGAAGTTTGTTTCAGGGGAAACAAATCGGCGGCTCTTTTGTTATTCGGGATAATTATATAAAAAATGTCTATAACGGAATCCGGCTTTCGGTCATGGATGAAACAACCGGATTGGATACCCTGGCTTGCACCAATGGCGAAATTTATCGGAATGTAATTGAAAATAGCGCCGATAATGCTTTTGAACCGGAGGTTTATTGCAAAAATCTTCATTTTTACCACAATAAAATGATAAATAGTCATGCTTTCATTTCCGTAACGGAAGTAGGAGGGGGACCGTTATGGTTTTATGGGAATACCGGTGTTAAACTGCCTGATTGCCGGGACGGATGGACTGTTTTTAAGTTCATGGGTAAAGAAAGGCGAATGACGAAACCCTTGTATATTTTCAATAACAGTTGGCAGGTAGATTCCGATATTTTAGGCCGCAAACAGGAAAATCATTGGCATAATGATCATATCTATCATTTCAACAATGCGTATTTTATTTCCAATGCAGATACGGTAGGCATTTATTATTCGGGGCTTGACAACAGGTTTGAAAATGACTGCGCAAATATCCCGTTTCCGGGCCGGATTGTTCAACAGGCCAAGTATCCTGAAATTGCTTCGGATCCTATGTTTCTTGATGGAAAGCATGGAAATTTTTTATTGAAAGAGGGATCGCCTTGCCGGAACAAGGGTATCATTCCCGAAAATATACCCATTGGTTTCACCGGTGAAAAATTGGATATCGGAGCTTACGATGATGGTTGTTTGGTGGAAGGTCCGCCTTTTCGTTACGAAGATCCGGGAATAGAAATGCCGGATAAGGAAAAACCGCGTATTGTACGGTATAAGATAGAGAATAAGCGTTTAAAACTATGGTTTTCTTATCCGTTAGCCCCTGCAAGCATACAAGCTGAAAATTTCTGTTTGAATAGCATGGGAAATTCCATCTCTTTTCACCGCCATACTTTGCAGGAAGACGGATATTTGTTGGTTTTAGAAGCTGCTCAAACGATGCCGCTCGAAAATATTTCACTCGCCACTCGCCAAAAACCGAAAGGAACCAACGGGGAAGAAATGACTTTCTGGGCTTCGGCGCTTCCTTCGGCTCCCGTTTCCAAAGCAGAACAAATCCGGGAAATAAGCCGGAAAATAGCGGATCATTTAATGGCTACTACTACATTTGATTTTGAGCCTCAAGAAGTTACATTCAATGCAAATGTTGCCCATTTGGATATTGACTCTTTGTCCGGTAGTATTATTATCTATTCGGAAAATGAAAAATCAGCCCTGTTAGGCTTTTCTTTCAAAGGGAATATCCGGGTTTTTTTGAATAAAAAACTTATTTATTCAGGGATGTCCGGGAAGGAAGATTTCCGGGAATATGCTTATAACAGGTTTCGGTTTGCCAATGAGCAAAATATTGAGTTACGGAAAGGTGAAAATGAATTGTTGGTGGAAGGTACGGAAGGAATGAAAGGTGTTACTTTTTCCTGTTGCGTACTGAAGCCCGACAGATTATATGATACGGAGGTTGCAATTCGCGAGTGGAAACCGATGATTCGGCAAGCATTTGTCGTCCCGCATTTCCAAACAAATAAGAAAGGATTCAATGCCGATTGGCATTATGCCAATTCGAATACGCTACTTGGCATCCTCAATTTGTATCATGCGTATGGCGACTACCGGTACAAACGTTTTGTCGAAATGTACAACCAATCGGTGATTGATAACTACGACTTTTTCAAGGAACAATATTTTTCGAAAAGGATCATGCGGGGCGCTTATTTCCGGTTGTTCCGGGCGACGATGCTGGACGATACGGGCGGCGCCATACTCCCTTTTGCGGAAATGGCTCTGATGAACCGGCCGGACAGTTTATCGTCGGATATTTTGAACCGTACGTTGGATTATGTGCTTCATAAACAGTCTCGTTTGACCGATGGAACGCTTTGCCGTCCCGAACCGGTCGAGCATACCGTATGGGCCGACGATTTGTTCATGTCTGTTCCGTTTCTGGTGCGGATGGCTACGCTCAATCACGACGCTAAACTATATGACGAAGCCATCCGGCAGATTCTTCTTTTTGACAAACATCTGGCCGATCCGCAAACGAATATATATAAACACGGTTGGTTTGACGACACACAGACTTTAGCCCCGGTCGCCTGGTCGCGCGCCAACGGATGGATTATTTGGGCAATGTCGGAAGCGCTTTTGCAAATACCTTCCACACACACAGATTACGAAAAAGTAAAAGAAATTTTTATCCGGCGGCTGAAAGCCATTTCGGTTTACCAATCGGAAGACGGCAGGTGGCGTCAAATATTGGATCATCCCGCTTCCTTTTTGGAAACATCCGGAACAGCCATGTTTGCTATTGGTTTGGCGCGGGCTATCCGGATGGGTTGGTTATCAAAAGATTATTCTTTGCGACTCAACCGCGCTTGGAATGTTATATGCCGGCAGATCGACGAAAAAGGAAATGTGAGCGGTATTTGCCGAAGTACGGAATTATCGCCGGATGCCGGTTATTATTTGAATCAGAAAACATCGGAAAACGATCCGCGAGGGTTGGGTGCAGTCTTGACCCTTGCCGCTGAAATGTATTTATCCCCGATTGAAAATAAATGATGCACAGATGAAAAAACGATTCGCTTATTTCTTACTTTTGAGCATAATCTACTGCAATTTGTGGGCTGTGGATATTGTTCCGTTGCCTTATCACGTAAAGCACACGGGAGACGTTTTTGTTTTGTCGAAAAATATTGACTATGAAAAGAAATTGATGGAAGAAAAATTACCCGGAATACCATCTTTCCATATAAATATTGTAGACAGGAACCGAAAGCAGGATTTTGGGGAGGAAGGATATGAATTGCTGATTAGCAAAGTTAAAATCGTGCTGTCCGCACATACCGAACGAGGTCTTTTCTACGGGAAACAATCACTGATTCAACTGATTCGCGCTTCACGAAATAATCGTTTGCCGGGTTTGCATATTATTGACAGACCTGCCTGTAAGTACCGGGGCGTCATGGATGATATCAGCCGCGGACCTGTTCCTTCCAAAGAATATATGAAATACCAAATCAGGCGAATGGCGGAATTGAAATTAAATATGCTGTGTTATTATACGGAACACATTGTACAGACACAAAAACATCCCGGATTTGCACCGCCGCATGGTGGTATTACTATCGAAGAATGGAAAGAGATAGGAGATTATGCCGAAGCGCATTACATCGAATTGGTGCCGAACTTCCAATCGCTCGGACATGCCGAAAAGGTATTGCTTAATCCGAAATATCGTCATCTGGCGGAAAGCAACGGTATGTACTCGCCCGTGAATCCGGAAACCGTTCTGTTTCTGAAAGATATATACGATGAAATGTGTCCGGCCTTTGCTTCGGATTTTTTTCATGTAAATTGTGACGAAACTTTTGATTTGGGACGGGGACCTTCCAAATCCCTGGCGGACAGTATAGGTATAGCCCGTTTGTATGCCGGTTATATGAACACGTTGGCCGGTCTTCTTCGCAACAACCGGAAGCGGATGATGATGTGGGGAGATATCGCATTGCAACATCCTGAAACACTGTCGCTTTTGCCGTCTGATGCGGTGATGATGACCTGGGAATATGGCGATCAACCTTCTTTTGCGAAATGGATTGAGCCTTTTGCCGGAAAAGGGTTTGATTTTATGGTATGTCCGGGGGTGCTTAACTCGCTCCGCTTGTTTCCGAACTATGACCAAGCCTTGGCGAATATCCGCAATTTCGTGCGCGAAGGTGTGGAAAAAGGCGCTATGGGCGTGTTGAATACCGTTTGGGATGATGGCGGGCTGCATACTTTCGACCGCGACTGGTACGGAGTGGCCTATGGTGCGGAACAGTCCTGGAATCCCAATACTGAACCTGTTGAAGACTTTGACGTCCGCTTATCGGCCGGTATCTATGGCGGCGAAGGCGAAGCGCTTTTTGCAGCCATTCATAAATTAACGGAGATGGGAGAAATACCGGCTATCGACAATATGAATGAATTAATCTTTTGGAAAACAATCATCCCCGAAAGAGGGAAGTTTGTCCGTTACGGTTTGTCGGATTGGGAAACATTGTATGAAACCTGTCTGGAAGTTGATTCTATCCTTAACCGGAAATCAGCCGGGCCTTACCAACGTGAATACGAAGCTTTCCGGATTGTTTCGGATGAATATAAATACTTGTCTCAGGCCAAATTAAAGATGGCTGAGGCCGCCGCGCTTTACGCCGGATCCTGTTGCATTCAATTTGAAAACAAAGATGAAGCTCGTAACTTATTGGCAAATGCGGAGGAAAATATACGCTATTGCAGGTTGAAATTCAGCGAATTAAAAAATGCTTTCGACACAATCTGGAAACGGGAGAATCGCGACTATTGGCACGATTATGCGATGGATCCTTTTGAGAAAGTTTTGAATGAATATGACGATGTGATTCGTTCATTTGAAAAATCCTTCCGTTATTTTGAGCAAGGTTTTCCTTTGGCTGCCCCTGCGGATATCCGGCTCGACATTCGCCCGATGAATGAAGTATATTTCACGTATTGGTTGATTTCGCCGGCCTTTCCGTTAGAGAATACACAAGACGCCGGTTTCGATTTTTTGCAAGGCATGGGCGGTGAGCGGACAGCTTCGCCTTTTCCCGGTTTTTCTTTCGATCACAAAGGGAAAAACATCAAATGGATAAAATATGCTTCCCCCTTGTCGGACAAAGTTTCATTGAATACTGTTTTGGATACCGGAAAAAAGGCTATCGCTTATGCGTTTTGCACTTTGGAATCATCCGGCGAACAGACGGTCGTCGCTAACATCGGAACGAGCAAGGGTATTACGGTATTCCTCAACGGATCGCTTGTATTTCAGGAGCGAAATAACACCCATTTACTTGTTGATGAATTTCAATGTCCCTTGAAACTGATACCCGGTAAAAACCGGATATTGCTGAAAATAGAAAAAACGCCCGATGAATGGGAGTTTTCTTTCAGTCTCAAAGGTTTACGGGTTCTTAATAGTAAAAACAGGTATCGCATAATTTGAATTCCCCGCTTGGCGTAGTCTAAAAGCAAGCCTCCGGTTTGCATATCTTTTAAGCAAAAAGTTATTTTTTTAGAGGATTAGAAAAAAAAAAAATGTATTTTTGCAGGCAAATAACAGTTTATGTTTCGCATTAAAAAACTCTATTCTTTTCTGATAAAAACTTTTTTGCCGTTACTTCTGGTAATGTTCAGCGTGTGTCTTTTCATCCTGCTGATGCAATTCATCTGGAAATACGTGGGAGATATGGTCGGTAAAGGCGTTGAGATTAAGGTGCTGATAGAAATGCTTGCTTATGCGGCGCTCTATTTGGTGCCGTTGGGATTGCCTTTATCCATTCTTCTGGCTTCGCTGATGACTTTCGGAAATTTAGGAGAACATCTTGAATTGCTGTCGATTAAGTCGTCCGGAATCTCTTTGATGCGAATCATGAAACCGTTGATCATTCTGATTGCATTTATTGCGGTAATTGATTTTGTCTTTCAAAACCAAATCGCTCCGAAAGCGCAAGGCAAATTGTGGACTATCCTATGGTCGCTCAGGCAGAAATCGCCGGAATTGGACATTCCCGAAGGCTCGTTTTGCAAAGAGATTCCGAATTATAACGTTTATGTCCGGGAAAAAGAAAAAAACGGCCTCCTCAAAGACATGATGATTTACGATTTTTCGGGTGGTTACGGCAATGCTGTCGTGATCGTGGCCGATTCGGGACGTTTAAAAACGTCGGACGACAAAAAACATTTAGCGCTTACGTTGTACACCGGCGAACAGTTTCAAAATATGAACTTCCGGCAATCTAATCGCAGAGCGCCGGAACAAATTCCTTACGTCCGGCAATCTTTTTCTTTCCGGCAAATCCTGATTCCTTTCGATTCGAATTTCAACATGGCGGATGAATCGTTTATGCAAAATCGAGATTTTACCAAGAACACCCTGGAATTAGTTTCATTTATCGATTCGGCCAAAGTGGTCAACGACAGTATCAGGAAGGCGGAAAGTCCTTTTTTCATTAATCGGGTTTATGCCGGTTCCTTTATTCAACCGGCTTATGGCAAAACAAATTTTTTGAAAAAAGACACTATATATACGAATGATTTTGAGAAATATTTCAAACAGGCTTCTCTTGGCGATCAAATGCGGATACTCGAAAGCGCCCGGTCAAAAGCCAATATGTTGAACAATGATCTCAATTTCCGGCTGATGGAACAAACGACGCGGAAAAAAGAATTTCGAGGGCACCGGATCGAATTAAACCGGCGGTTTTCCTATTCCTTGGCCTGTTTGTTGTTCTTTTTCATCGGGGCGCCTTTGGGCGCGATTATCCGCAAAGGCGGGTTAGGTGTACCCACCGTATTGTCCGTTTTCATATTTATTTTGTATTATACTGTTGATTTATTTGGTTTGAAGATGGCTCGACAAGGCGTTTGGCCGGTTTGGCAAGGCATGTGGTTGAGTAACCTGCTCCTTGTTGGGTTGGGCGCTTTCTTTACCTATAAAGCAGTGAATGATTCGGTTATAATGAATCCCGATGTATGGAAAAACGTTTTGCAACGACTTATCGGAAAACGCGAAATGCGAAATTACAGCCGGAAAGAAGTTATCATGGTTTCACCTGATTATGAGGAAGATGTACATGCCATGCAAACTTGGAACAACGACGCCAAACAATATTTACAAAAAGACAGGAAATTTTCATTCTGGAAGAACGGTTTTGAAGACAAAGAGTTGGATAATCTCGTTACCCGGATGGAAACCTGGATAGAAGATTTGAGAAATTCGGAAGAAAATTTGATCATCGGAAAATTGATGGATTATCCGGTTATTAATCAATTAAAATGGCCTGTTTTGGATAAACCTTCCGTCCGCCGGATATGCTTTTTGCTATTCCCGTTAGGAATAAGTTTATATTTATTTTACACATTCAAACAGAGACAAATAAATAATGACCTCAGCATTTCGATGAAAGTGAATGAAGAAATAGAAAAAGAATTATGGATAAATTAAACAGAATTGAAGAAGCGATTGAGGATTTCAGGGAAGGAAAATTCCTGATTGTAGTCGATGACGAAGACCGGGAAAATGAAGGCGATTTTATTATTGCCGCAGAGAAAGTTACGCCGGAAAAAATAAATTTCATGATGACTTACGGGCGCGGACTCCTTTGCGCTCCGGTTACCGAAGAACGTTGTGAAGAATTGGAATTGGAAATGCAGGTATCAAAAAACACATCCATTTTCGATACGCCGTTTACCGTTACCATAGATAAAATAGGTGGAGAATGTACAACGGGCGTTTCGATGTTCGACCGTGCGGAGACCATTAAATCCCTGGCAGACATCAACACAAAACCGGCCGATTTGGCGCGTCCTGGGCATGTCAATCCCTTGCGCGCCCGTTCCAAAGGCGTCCTGAAAAGAGCGGGACATACTGAGGCCACCGTCGATTTGGCGCGTTTGGCAGGGCTTTATCCGGCAGGGGCTTTGATTGAAATCATCAAGGAAGACGGCACAATGGCTCGTTTACCGGATTTGTTGGAAGTATCGAAGAAATTTGACATTAAAATAATCAGTATCAAGGATTTGATCGTCTATCGACTGAAATACGAATCACTGCTTGAAAAAGGCGAAACAGTGAATATGCCGACCCTGTACGGTCACTTCAAACTGATCCCTTTCCGTCAAAAATCCAATGGTTTGGAACATATCGCGCTGATAAAAGGCGAATGGACGAAAGACGAACCGGTGCTGGTGCGGATGCACTCTTCCTGCTCTACGGGCGATATCTTCGGCTCTTTGCGTTGCGAGTGCGGCGAACAGTTGCACGTTTCCATGGAAATGATTGAAAAAGAGGGAAAAGGCGCTGTGGTTTACCTGAACCAGGAAGGACGCGGTATCGGCTTGATGGACAAGATGCGGGCTTATAAATTGCAGGAACAAGGTCTTGATACGGTCGAGGCGAATCTGCATCTGGGACACGATTCCGATGAACGGGAATATGGCGTGGGCGCCCAGATACTTCGCGATCTGAACATATCCAAAATCCGGTTAATCACCAACAATCCGGTCAAACGGGCGGCGCTCGAAGGATATGGTTTGGAAATCGTAGAAAATATTCCCATCGAAATGACTACGAATCCTTACAATGAATTTTATATGTGGACTAAAAAGGAACGAATGGGGCATATATTACGGAATTTGAAGTAAGCGTTAGCAAAAAATTGCAAAAAAACAGCGTGATTATTTCATCATATCAATTAAATATGCTAACTTTGAGGCCATTGTTATTCAAACAAAAAAACAAGTAATATTTTTAAAAATCTTTTTAAAATCTTTATTATGTCAAACTCAATGTCAAGAAGATCTTTTCTTCAAAAAAGCGGTATGGCAGCTATCGGAATGACGATTATTCCGAGCGTAGCCATGGGTAAAAAATTTAGTGGCCAAACAGCGCCGAGTGATAAACTGAATATCGCCGCTGTTGGTATCGGTGGTATGGGACGTGCCAATATCGGTGTCGTAAAAGGTTCGGAAAATATTGTTGCCCTGTGCGATGTGGATTGGAAATATGCAAAAAAAACATTCGAAGAACATCCCAGAGCCAAGCAATACAAAGACTGGCGGAAAATGTACGATGAAGCGGGCAAATCAATCGACGCGGTTATTGTGGCGACAGCCGACCATACCCATGCGATTGTTGCAGCCACCGGCATCACTTTAGGGAAACACGTTTATGTGCAAAAACCGTTGACACACTCGGTGTATGAATCCCGTTTGTTAACCCGTCTGGCCGACAAATACAAAGTAGCCACACAAATGGGTAATCAAGGTGCATCGGGCGAAGGCGTCAACCTCGTCTGCGAATGGATTGCCAACGGCGAAATCGGTGAAATAACGAAAGTCGAAACATTTACCGACCGCCCGATCTGGCCGCAGGGATTGAACAATCCCGAACAGGGACACTGGGTGCCCGAATATCTGGATTGGGATTTGTTTATCGGACCTGCTAAAATGCGTCCTTACAACGCAATCTATCACCCGTGGAATTGGCGCGGTTGGTGGGATTTCGGCACCGGCGCACTCGGCGATATGGCTTGCCACATCTTACATCCGGTATTCATGGGTCTGGAATTAGGTTATCCGACCAAAGTACAAGGCAACTCAACGCTGTTGCTTGAAGATTGCGCTCCTGTGGCACAATCCGTTTCCCTGACATTCCCGGCAAGAACTCCGAAGAGAAAAATGAAAATCAGACTTCCCGAAGTCGAAGTTACCTGGACGGACGGCGGTATCAAACCGATGCTTCCCAAAGGATGGCCTGCCGGTCAAAACCCGAACCATCAAGGCGGTTACGTTTGTTTCCATGGAACGAAGGACAAACTGATTTGCGGTTGCTACGGAGCCGACCCCTGGTTGTTGTCCGGCCGCAAACCGAATGCACCTCAATTCCGCCGCCGCATCAACGACAGCCACGAAATGGACTGGGTGGGCGCTTGCAAAGAATCACCCGAAAGCCGTCGCAAGTTATCTTCCGCTTTCAGCGACGCCGGTCCTTTCAACGAAATGGTTGTGATGGGCGTATTGGCTGTTCGTCTGCAAAGCCTGAACAAAGAACTTCATTGGAACGGTCAAAAAATGGAATTTACCAACCTGACCGATGAGGAACAAATCAAAATTTGTAAAAAAGACGGTTTCTCCATTCACGACGGACACCCGACATTCAATAAAGAATGGACGGACCCGATTCCTGCCAAACAATTTGCGTCCGAATTGATCAAACATACTTACCGTAGCGGTTGGTCTTTACCGGCGATGCCTTGATTGATTAGGAATTAAGAATTTAGGAATTGTGAGTACAGTAGTACAATATCAATTATTCACAATAAAATGATTAAAAATAATAAAGTAAACATGAAAAAAATCAGTTATTTTGTAAGCATTATTGCAGCGGTAAGCATGATTTTGGCTTGTACACCGAAAAAAGCGGAACAAGGTTCCGAAGCTCAAGCAGATGAAGCGTCTCAGGTTGACCCGAAATTAGTTGCCGAAGGCCCGTATGAAATTTTAATTCCGGCTACGGCAGACGATCCCGCCTACGTTCTGATCGAAAAACCCCAGGTAAGTATTGATGAATTGGCCAAAGACAAAGACGGTTTCATCGCAATCTTCGACGGAAAAACGTTCAACGGCTGGAGAGGTTACGGAAAAGACGCTGTTCCGGGCAAATGGGTTATTGAAGATGAAGCGATTAAATTCTCAGGTTCCGGCGCCGGCGAAGCCCAAGCCGCAGAAGGCGGCGATATAATTTTCGCTCGCAAGTTCAAGAATTTCCATTTGAAATTCGAATGGAAAGTGGATAAAGCAGCTAATTCAGGCGTATTCTTTTTGGCTCGCGAAGTGAAAGGCGAACCCATTTACATTTCTTCCCCCGAATACCAAATTCTGGATAATGTCAATCATCCCGACGCTATCGCAACCGATAACGGCAATCGCCAATCGGCTTCCCTGTACGATATGATTCCTGCCGTACCGCAAAACTCCAAGCCATACGGCGAATGGAATACCGGTGAAATCGTTGTTTTCAAAGGCAGCGTTTTCCATTTCCAAAACGGTAAAAAAGTGGTTGAATATCATTTGTGGACGCCACAATGGGACGAATTGATCAACAGCGGTAAATTCAAAAAAGGCGGCAGTTTCCCCTTGGCATTTACTTTCCTGTCTCAATTAGGCGGTGAAAACCATGAAGGGTACATCGGTTTCCAAGATCATGGCGATGTTGTTTGGTACAAAAACATCAAGGTGAAGATTACCGATTAGATTTGAGAATGTAAAATGCAAAATGCAAAATGTAAAATGATTATTCACCATTCTACATTTTGCATTTTGCATTCTACATTCTACATTTTACGTCCGTATTCGGTCGTTAAAAGCGCTCAAGGCCGCTTTGGCTCCTTCACCCATTGAAATGATAATTTGCTTATAAGGCGTTGTAGTTACGTCGCCTGCGGCATAAATACCCGGTTGATTGGTGTGGCAATAGGTGTCGATTTCTATTTCGCCGAAACGGTTGGTAGTAAGGATTTCCTTGAAGACGGCGCTGTTGGGCGACAAACCGATTTGAACAAAAATACCGTCTAAATCGAACCTGCGTTCTTCGTCAGTTTTCCTGTTTTTGACGCGGATGCCGGTTACTTTTTCGCCATCGCCGAGCACTTCCACGGTTTGCGAAGACATGAATATCTCAACATTCGGCAGACTTTTTGCTTTTTCCTGCAAAACATTATCCGCTTTCAATTCGTCGAGAAACTCAAAAACGGTTACTTTCGAACAAATGCCCGCAAGGTCTATGGCCGCTTCAATACCGGAATTACCGCCGCCGATGACGGCAACGTGTTTGCCTTGATAAAAAGGCCCGTCGCAATGCGGACAAAAAGCTACGCCTCTACCGATGTAATCCGATTCGCCGGGAATGTTCAGTTTGCGCCAACTTGCGCCCGTTGCAACAATTACGGCAGGCGCAATGAATTTCTCACCTCCGGTTGCCGAAACAATTTTTTCCTTGCCGTTTGTTTCCAATTTTTCCACCTTGCGATGTTCCAGTAAATCGACAGCATTGCGTTGAAGATGCGTTTTCAGGTTATCTGCCAACTGGTTGCCGGTGGTGTATGGAACGGAAATCAGATTTTCGATGCCAAGCGTTTCTTTCACCTGTCCGCCGATTCGTTCCGCTACAAGAGCGACGTTCAAACCTTTACGCGCCGAATAAATAGCGGCCGCACTTCCGGCCGGCCCGCCTCCGACAATAATTATATCGTAATGCTTTTCGGACGTTTCCAAAGTTTCGGCTGTTGATCCATAATGAGCCTCTAATTTATCAAGCAATTCTCCCAAATCGGCTTTGCCTACGTGCAACAATTGTCCATCGGCAAAAACAGTGGGAACCGCTTGTATTTTCAAGGCGTTTGCTTCTTCCTGATAAATAGCGCCATCCGTCATTTCGTGACGAATGCGAGGATTCAATAGCGCCATGAGGTTAAGCGTTTGCACTACATCGGGGCAATTGGTACAGGTAAGCGACACATAAGTCGTCAACCGTATATCGCCTTTCAGAGCCTGAATCCGCCGGACGACCGCTTCGTCGGGAATATTTTTTCCTTTGCCGTCGGCGTTCAAAATAGCCAAAAGCAAAGAAGTAAATTCGTGTCCGTTTGGGACGCCGCGAAACCGAATGCCTGTATCTTCCCCATTTTTCAACAGAGAAAACGACAAATCCTTTCCGTCTTCCACCCGGCAAGTAATTTTTTCGGAAGTGGCGGCCACATCGTTTAACAACTCCAGCAATTCGCCTTTGCTTTCGTGCTGTGGCGAAACGGTGATGTTGAGCGTGTAATCCGCCTCTAATCCGGAGAAGATGGATATTAATTGTTCTTTTAAAGTTGAATCCAACATAATTGAAATAATTTTAGGAATTCCTAAATTTTCCCAACCAAATCAATGCTCGGCTTCAAAGTAGTGTCGCCTTTTTTCCATTTGGCGGGACAAACTTCGTTGGGATGAGCGGCAACGAATTGAGCGGCTTCCACTTTGCGTAAGAGTTCGTCGGCATTGCGACCAATACCGTTATCGTGAATTTCGGTCACTTTGATTTGACCTTCGGGGTTTACGACAAATGTTCCGCGATAAGCTATTCCGTCTTCTTCGATATAAACGCCAAAGGCGCGGATCAATGCACCGGTCGGATCGGCCAACATCGGATACTTGATTTTACGGATGGTTTCGGAAGCGTCGTGCCATGCTTTGTGCACAAAATGCGTGTCGGCGCTTACGGAATAAACTTCTACGCCTAATTCCTGGAATTTGGCGTATTTATTTGCCATATCTTCCAATTCCGTCGGACAAACAAATGTAAAATCGGCCGGATAAAAGAAGAAAATCGCCCATTTTCCTAATACATCTTTGTTCGTTACTGTTTTGAAACTCCCGTTGTGGTACGCTTGTACTTTAAATTCAGGTAATTGAGAATTGATAATTGATTGCATAATCTTTAATTTTTTAATTTGTGAATATTATTTGTTCTTTTACAGTGCAAATTTACTTGCTTTAATAATACCCGTCAAATGAATATTATTTATCTTCACATAAAAAAAATCTATTAAACTCTGTACATGGTGAAGGCTCCAGCCTTCGCCGAGCGAGTTAATCAAAACAATAATTATCAAAAACGCGTGTTAATTTTTTAACAAAAGTGTCTGTCACTATATTGATGACAGACACTTCATTTTTCGCATTTTAATTCACTCTAAAATTACTAATACCTATCTAATTGATTACTATCTACTTGCAACAACTTTTCTTTGTCCCGCAAACTTTTTCAGCCGCCTTATTTAGAATCATTCTAAATACGAACACCTCTTAACTTATTGATTCATAGTTGTTTTAGTCTTGTTTAAATAGTAAAAAAGGCGAAAATTGTCCTTATCTATCTTATTATCAGTAATTTAAAAGTATTTTTTTCGCGCCTTAATTTTCCATTTTAACAATTTGTTAAACATTTGTAAAACATTAGGCCTCTTAAATATCTTAAAATCAGCTATTTACAAACGCTGTCTGTCATCAATATAGTGACAGACACTGGAAGCACAAAGTTGATTTGACAAGCTATTGATTTACAGGGATTTATGCGTTTTTCTTGAAAAAAGTATTAAAACTTAAAAAATGTGAAATTAATAATTGAAAAATGAAAATGACGAAAAAAACATCTTTTTTATTTTTGCTGTTTCTGATTGTTTTCG
>JAISWH010000142.1 GCA_031271125.1 Dysgonamonadaceae bacterium | reverse complement strand
TTCTCCCGAGAGAAAAAGAGAAAACCTGATGCGAAACATTACACACTAACAAACTATAAAAGAGCAATATGAGTCCTTAAGTTGATGACATTGGGCTGGAGCCTTCGCCGAGCGAGGATTCAAAGATTCAAAAACTTAAATCTTTAAATCTTTGAATTTTTAAATTTTTGAATCTTTAAGTCTTATTTCTGCATTTAAAGCCAAAAATGTTTGAATAATCAGGAAAAAAAAACATATCTTTGCAGCGCGAAAGCCCGGGTGGTGAAATTGGTAGACACGCCACTTTGAGGGGGTGGTGTCGGTAACGGTGTGTGGGTTCAAATCCCGTCCCGGGCACAAACATGAGCGCCAACTGTCCAAAATAACGGACAGTTGGCGATTTGTGTGTAAGCGGAAATTTTATGCCGACTTTGCAGCCATATTCTAAATTCATATACTATTCTAAAAATTATGTTTGAAAATCTAAGCGACAGAATCGACAGGTCATTGAAATTGTTGAAAGGAGAAGGCAAAATCACCGAAATCAATGTGGCGGAAACCCTAAAAGATATTCGTAAAGCGTTGTTGGATGCCGATGTGAATTACAAAGTTGCCAAAACATTTACCGATTCCGTTAAGGAAAAAGCTTTAGGTCAAAACGTTCTTAAGTCCATAAGACCAAGTCAGTTGATGGTAAAAATAGTTCACCGCGAACTGACGGCGCTGATGGGCGGCGAAACAGCCGGCATCCATTTGAAAAATAACCCGGCCGTCATTTTAATGTCCGGTTTGCAAGGCTCCGGCAAAACCACTTTTTCCGGCAAATTAGCCAAAATGTTGAAAAGCAAAAAGGATAAACATCCCCTGCTGGTGGCCTGCGATATTTACCGTCCGGCGGCTGTTGAGCAGTTAAAAGTTCTCGGCGAACAAATCAATGTGCCTGTTTATTCCGAACCTGAAAACAAAAATCCCGTTCAAATTGCACAAAATGCTATCACACACGCCAAGCGGTCGGGCGCCGATGTGGTGATTATTGATACCGCCGGCCGGCTGGCTATTGACGAGCAAATGATGGACGAAATAGCATCGGTCAAAGCGGCCGTAAAACCCGATGAAGTCCTGTTTGTGGTAGACGCCATGACCGGTCAGGACGCCGTTAATACGGCCAAAGAATTTAACAGCCGCCTTGATTTTCAGGGAGTTGTCCTCACCAAACTGGATGGCGATACCCGTGGCGGAGCCGCACTGTCTATTCGCAGTGTCGTCAACAAGCCCATTAAGTTTGTGGGTACGGGCGAAAAAATGGAAGCCATCGACCTTTTCCACCCCGACCGTATGGCCGACCGAATTCTCGGTATGGGTGACATCGTTTCGCTGGTAGAACGGGCGCAGGAACAGTTCAACGAAGACGAAGCCCGCCGCCTGCAAAAGAAAATCGCTAAAAGCCGGTTTGATTTCAACGATTTCCTTTCGCAAATTCATCAAATCAAAAAAATGGGTAACCTGAAAGATTTGGCGTCAATGATTCCCGGCATGGGAAAAGCCATTAAGGATTTGGATATTAATGATGACGCTTTCAAAAATATTGAAGCCATCATTTGTTCGATGACCCCCGCAGAACGAAGCAATCCCGGAATATTAACCGGCTCACGCAAGGCACGTATCGCAAAAGGTAGCGGAACAACAACCTTTGATGTAAATAAATTACTCAAGCAACTTGACAATACCCTGAAAATGGTGAAGATGATGACAGCGGCCAATGCTCGGGGAAAAGGCGACTTCATGAAGAAACGAAAATAATACCCTCCAACTCCGCCCCCCGCCGGGGCAGAATAAAACCATATTTATACTTTTTATGAAATTAATAGACGGAAAAGCAATTGCAGCGCAAATCAAAACGGAAATCGCCGAAGAAGTAAAACAAATGCTTGCCTGTGGGGAGAAACGTCCGCATCTGGCGGCCATTCTGGTCGGTCACGACGGCGGTAGCGAAACATACGTTGCAAGCAAAGTGAAAACATGCGATGAAATCGGGTTTCAGTCTACCCTGATTCGTTACGAAGATGATGTTACCGAAGAAATCCTTTTAAACAAAGTCAACGAACTGAATAACGACCCCTGTATAGACGGATTCATCGTGCAACTGCCGCTTCCCAAGCATATCTCCGAACAAAAAGTAATCGAAACCATTGATTACCGGAAAGATGTAGATGGCTTTCATCCGGTCAACGCCGGACGCCTGTCTGTCGGATTGCCCTGTTTTGTTTCCGCTACGCCGGCCGGTATTGTGGAACTGTTGAGACGGTACAGGATTGAAACTTCGGGCAAACATTGTGTGGTATTGGGACGCAGCAATATTGTCGGCAAACCGGTCGCTTCGCTGCTGATGCAAAAAAGCAATCCCGGCGACTGCACCGTTACGGTTTGTCACAGCCGCACCCAAGACATTCGCAAATATTGTTCGGACGCCGATATTATTATAGCCGCTTTGGGTTCGCCCGGGTTCCTGAAAGCCTGCATGGTGAAGGAAGGAGCGGTAGTAATTGACGTTGGTACGACACGAGTCCCGTCCGCACAAACGAAATCGGGGTTTCAATTGAAAGGGGATGTGGCGTTTGACGAGGTCGCTCCCAAATGTTCGTATATAACTCCCGTTCCCGGAGGCGTGGGACCGATGACCATTGTGTCTTTGATGAAAAATACTTTACTGGCGGCGAAAAAAATTGTTTGCGAATAATTTTTTTTTGCCACTAATGCACGAATTATACTTTACGCGGTAATAAACGAGTTGACGAGTAGACAAGTAAACGAGTTACGGCTCTTTATACCCTGTTTACTCGTTTACTGATTTTGCTTATGCACAAAACCATGCCGCGCATAGTATAACTGACTTGTGCGTAATATGGGTAAATAAATAAAAAATTATAAATACCGGAAAAATCCGGTGCGAGCAGGAATCGCCGTTAGGGTAGGGTAGGGCCGGCATCCTGCGGACAAACGATATTATTTTCATCCTTTGATCGCATGATTACATCGGTTTTACTAATTTTTGCCTGAAAAACATATCTGTGATGGTTTTCATCCCGCTCCAAACGGATAGCCGCGGGTGTAATTGGTAATGATGTGTTCGGTGAAAAACGGGTCGGACAATTCCGTGACACTTGCATCCGTATATTCATATTCACTGTAGGTATATTCCTGTACCACCGTAGTGGCCACGTTGTGCAGGCCGGCAAATGTGCGGTTGAAGTTCAATATGTTTTGCCAGTTCCAAATACTGCTCCGTACTACTCCAATAAACGTCTTTGATCGGAAATGACCACACCGAAATTAAGGCTTGTCCCCAATCATTGATTTCAATTGATTCAAAATATCAAAGCAAGAATCAATCTGTTCACGTGATAACCGAGATGTAAAAACCGCAGGATTTTCCTTGTATATCCCTTCCATTTTCAGAAGCAAACGGTAGAGCGCATCATAGTCTTTGTTTTTCAGATATATATCGACAAGTTGAACGTAAGGCAAAGCATACGCAGGAAATTTGGTTACGGAAGATTCATATATTTGGATTGCTTCATTTATTTTTCCTTCTCTAACCAACACATTGGCATAGTTATACCCCGTGCGGGGATCGTTTTGATGACGCAGATAAGACATTTTTTCCCAGTACAAACTTTTTTCCGTCAAATTGTTTGACGAAAATATTGCGCCAAGCATGGACTCGTTGCTGAACGATTTTTTATAATATGAAGCAGGGTCTTTTTCAAATGCTTTTTC
>JAISWH010000125.1 GCA_031271125.1 Dysgonamonadaceae bacterium | reverse complement strand
AATTAGAGTTGTCAATAATACTCATGACAACTCTTTTATGTCTTTCTTTCTTTTATATTCATTCTCTACGGATAGACCCGAGCGTCTTGTGTTAAATTTTAATACTGCAAAGGTACTATGATTTTCTCTATTCCCCAAAATTTTATCGTTAATTTTTAATATCTTCCATGTTTTTTATCACCTCAAACTACCCGACGGCGAGCAGAATATTTTGAGGTTAAAAAAATCAAACATAACTCACGTCCTTAAACGTATAACAGCGTTTTTCCCCCCTATCTGTCGTCAAATGAAGAAATCCGTCGCCGGTAACTTGTTCTGTTTTGGCGCTGAATAAACCGTTTTTATCCGAAAAGAGGTGAAATCCCGATTTCCTGTATAATGAATCATGATAAGCCGAAACGATCGATTCGGAATTTCCATTTTTTAATGTGTTGTAACGGAATAATATCGCATTTACTGTTTTTTCCAAAAGGACGTCGAGGTCTATTTCTTTTCCGAGAATTTGTTTCATGGAAACGGCTTTTGGAGCGGCTGACGAAAATTTTTCCTGATTGACATTCAATCCGACGCCGATAATGGATTTGTCAATAATTTGTCCGGTTAACTCGTTTTCTATCAATATGCCGGCGAGTTTTTTGTCCTGATAATAAATATCATTCGGCCATTTAATCTCAACAGGCCGCAGATATTGTTCCACCGCGTCTTTTAATCCCAAAGCGACGGCTTCGGAAAGCAAAAATTGTTGTTTAACCGGTAGAAATTCGGGATACAGAATCATGCTGCATGTAATATTTTCCCCGGCTTCCGATTCCCAATGGTTTCCTCTTTGTCCTTTTCCGGTTGTCTGAAATCCGGCGACAATGGTTGTGCCTTCTTCCAAAACCTGTTTTTCGCTTTGTTCTTTCAGCAATTGATTGGTTGAATCGGTTGTTTTGATTTTAATGATGTTGTTCATCGTTATAATATTCATTTTGAATCTGTTTTGGTAATTTTTTTATCACTTCATCTACCGAATGACGAATCCATTTTTTTACTTCTCCTTCCGTCATTTCCCGGTTTGGATAAATGGTATTCCAGTATTTTTTGTTGAAATGCCAAGCCGGTTCCACACAAGCGTATCGTTCCCTGAGTTCAAGAGCTTGTTCCGGTTCGCACTTCAAAGTGATTTGCAATACCGGATTATCCAATGGGATTAAAGCGAACATTTTTCCCATGACTTTCATCACCAAAGAAACATCGTCAAAAGGGAAACAATCGGTTGCCCCTTTGATGGAAAGGCAATATTCATGAAGTTCTTCGACATTCATAGCCATCTTACCAACGCCGGATATTCACCGGAGGATAAAAAGCGTCTTCAATATGATCAATTTCAAAATCCGGATTTTTCCCAATAATGGAAATAATGTCGAATCTTGCCGGTAAATCAATATCGAAAAACTTAATGTAAACGTCGGCAGCAGAAATGATATTCCTGATTTTCGAGTTTGTAACCGCATCTTCCGGGTCGATAATGCTTCCTTCGGAACGGGTTTTGACCTCAACAATAACCAGTTCGTCTTCCGTTTTCGCGACAATGTCCAACTCGTAGCGGCCTTTCCGCCAATTGGTATGTAAAATTTCATACCCGTTTTCTTTCAAATAAGCAACGGCGGTGGATTCGCCATCTTTCCCCAATTCGTTATGTTCGGCCATAATTTAAAACTTAGCTGTTAATACTGCAAAAGTAACAAATTTCGCTTTTATATCATGCTTAAAATGCTGCGTCCTAAAAAAATATTACAAAATTAAACATAAAAATTTTATTATCACACATACTATTTATTAATCAGCTTAAAACATCGGGAATCAGTTGCAAGGCGTAGCCTTGCAACTGATTCCCGATGTTTTTTTTATACGTTTTAATCTTTACGCTTTCTTGCCTGTGCATCCATTGAGGCGTATTCATCAGACAAGAAACATGCGGTCTAAGCGTGTTATATACTCTTTTGGATGTTCGACGATTCTTTCTTCTTTCTTTTTCATTGCGTTACTCTTTTTTCTGTAACGCTATTTTAGGACGGGACAAAAATTTAACAAAAGTGTCTGTCACTGTATTGATGACAGACACTTCATTTTTCGTATCTTAATTCGTCATAAAATTACTAAGACCTATCTAATTGATTACTATCTACTTGCAACAACTTGTCTTTGTCCCGCAAACTTTTTCAGCCTCTTTTCCGCTAAATGGTGTGTGTGGCGGGTCGATGCTGCCGTCCCGTAACGGGACGGCGGGAAAAAACGGTTATTTGCATTAGCCTTCATGCCATTATAAATAAACAGTCGAGCGTATCACTATATTTTCCGTAATTATAAACGAATTATTCGATAATATTTTGTACTTTTGCCGCAAGCAAAATGAAAACAAAAATAATTATCCCCATATTAGCTCTTTTCCTGATATTCTCAGAAAACCTGTCTGCCCAAGTAAGTTCCGACTGGAACCAGGATTTGGAAATACTCGGGAAATTCCTCCAATCGACGCCCCGAAGTACGGTCGATAGCAACATAGTGCATACAGCCCTCTTTTTCCTGAATACTCCGTATGTCGCCCATACTTTAGATACTTTCGATATTGAAGATTTAACAATTAATTTCCGTGAAACGGATTGCCTGACTTTTGTCGAAAACTGTCTGGCTTTGTCCCGTATACTCCGGTGTCCGAATCCCGACATGGACTGTTTTGAACAGGAACTGAGACTGATTCGTTACAGGGATGGTGTTATAAACGGCTATACTTCCCGGCTGCATTACACCTCCGACTGGATTTTCGATAATGTAAAAAAAGGCGTCGTAGAAGACATCACTCATGCGTTGGGCGGGAAAAAATTCAATCCGGATGTGTCGTTCATGTCCGAAAATTATCCGAAATACAAATACTTAAAAGACAATCCCGAAACGGTGAAAGAAATCAAAATGATAGAACAGGAAATCAGCCGGCGCGGAAGTTATTACTTCATACCCAAACAGGACATCGGCGCACATCAAGCGCTGATAAAGAACGGAGACATCGTTTGTTTCACAAGCGCTGTGCCCGGTTTGGATATTTCTCATCTGGGAATTGCTTACCGGTATAAAGAACAATTGACTTTTATTCATGCTTCATCCTCAGCCAAAAAGGTAATCATCAACCCGGAACCGTTAGTCGATTACTGCAACAAAATTAAATCCAATACGGGCATCATCGTATTACGTCCTTCGTCTTACAATCCAACTTGCGTTGATGAGTAATCCCAAAGGAATACATTGCGCTTACCGGGATTTTTATTTATCCCGCTCAATAATATAACCAATCAAATCAATCATTGCCGTTTTAGCCTCCGAACAGGGAAAAGCGGCCAACAATTCAAGCGTTTTCGCCTTTATTTCCTGCATCTTGGATTGAGCGTACTCAATTCCATTGTATTCTTTGGCAAATTCAATTAACTGCCGGATATTTTCCGGAGTGAAATCTTGTTTTGATATGATCTCAAGCATTGCCGATGAAACGGTTTGCGGTGCGGTTTGCAAAGCATGAATCAGCGGAAGCGTAATTTTCCCTTCACGGATGTCATTTCCGGTAGGTTTTCCGATTTCTCCCTGGTCGAAGTAATCGAAAATGTCATCCCGGATTTGGAAACACAGTCCTAAATTTTCCCCAATCAATCGGAGTTGCTTTCTTGTTACGGGTGTAGCGTTAACAGATAAAGCGCCCATTTCGGAACAGGAAGAAAGCAAAATCGCGGTTTTTTTTCGAATCACATCAAAATAACGTTCTTCATCAACAATTGCTTCTTTCGAAGCAATCAATTGGGTTAACTCCCCTTCTGCCAAATTTTGCGCAAGACGGGAAATGATTTTCATCACGATATTATTTTGCACCCTAACCCCATGGGCAATCGCCAAAGAAAGGATATAGTCGCCCAACAAAACGGCAATCCGGTTGTCGAATTGTGCATTGGCGGAAGGCTGAGCGCGCCGTTCCATCGTATTATCCACTACATCGTCGTGTATCAGAGTTGCCGTATGCAACAACTCCAGAATCAAAGCATAGTCAATGGTTTTTTGATTCGTTTCCCCACAGAGTTTGGCTGAAAGAATGAGAACAATCGGGCGAATCCGTTTCCCGTTTCTTCCCGAAATGAAATCAATCATGGACTGAAAATCATTATTATGACTCTGCAAAGATGCGCAGAAAAACCGGTTAAAAACTTCTATCTCTTTTTGCACGGATTGTGTAATGACTGTTAATTTATCCATTTTACTTCTTTCAATAAGAAAGTGCAAAGTTAGAACTTTCTTTTGAAAATGGAAAAAGTGAGTAAACATTTTATTCAGAGTTCGGTTCAAATGAACGGAAGTTTTCAACCGCAAATGAATTATTGTTGAAATTAAATTGTAAATTATTAAATATTTTGTTGAAGATAATCCACCATGAAATTTATATATTCAGGGTTAGAAAACATACTGCGTTTTCTGCTATTCCATTTCGACAGTTTTTGAGTGATGATTTGTTTGTCGAAAGTATGATTTTCAGCAATAATAAAATCAATAGAAGAGAGCAATTCGAGTGCAAAATCGGAATAAAACCCGTTTAAAAAATGGGTGGTTTTTGCGGCAATTTCTGTTAATTCCTTATTATTTTCGATGTGCGATTTAACTGTTTCGTAACCATCGGCAACGAGAGTAAGCGGCTCAAACGGCTTTTTACTCATATCACTGTACCCCATCAGATAACTGCCGTTCAAATAATTTAAAACATATCGCACTTTACCGGAATATGGTCCGTAAAATTT
>JAISWH010000087.1 GCA_031271125.1 Dysgonamonadaceae bacterium | reverse complement strand
AGATTCCGAATTATTTTTGTTTTCGCAACAGAATCGTCGATAACGTAATAACGAATCAGATCAGGATGTCCGATAACCGTTTCCCGATGTTTATTCCAATTCCAATCCTGCGACAACGCCAAAGCACCAAGAAAAAATGTACATAAAAAACACACGATAAAAGAAAATGTTTTCATTTTCATTGTAATTGTCCTTTCTTAAAACAGTAACGAAATTAAAATTAATATTAACAAATCACATATTTGTAATATTTCAGAGATTTTAGTATTTTGGTAAGTAAGTCAGTGTTTTGAGTTTTATGTAATATATCAGTGGAATTTTCGTTAAAAGATCAACCTAAGGCGACCGTTTGCATCAGGTAGGCGACCTTTCGCCGAAAGGTCGCCACGGTTGAGCGGGTTTTCCCATTTCTGTCCGTCAACAGGGTCAAGTCGGCTATCGCCGACGCAATGTTTCGGCGAAACATTGCCTACCTTTTGGATGTCTAAATAAAAATTCCACTGATATATTACAAAAATTCAAATTCATTTCCGCATTGCAATCATCAATTAACAAACAATTTGCGTTATATGAATTTCATTGATCATGAATTTTTCACGATTTTGAGAATTAGTAGTACAGAGCCGCAATCGTAAAGATGATGGATAAGACCGAGTATTTTACGTTCGCGACTCTTTTTATGTTGCGTTAAAATGGAATGAACCGGCGGATTTGTCCCGGAATGTTTCCGCGCCCGCTGCCGGGAAGCATCGGCAGTCCGGGAACATTCACTCCCGCTGCTCGCAGGATATTTAGCACTGTCGCGGCAATCTGATAGGCTCTTGCAAGACGTTCCGCGTCAATTCCCCGAAGTCCTTTTAAACGTTTGTAGTTGTCTTTTACCCATGCTGCCCGTTGTACTTCCCATTCACGGTCTGCTTCCTGACGTTCTTCGTATCCTTCGTTTATGTGTTCCGCTTTACTCCATATTGCAATCGTTTGTTCTGTTTGATCATTTTTGTTTTCATCTGAATTTTCAAAAATGATTTGAACATTCTCTTTGAGCCGCTGCTCAATGGACTCCCAAGTCAACCGGGCAATGCAATTAACGGTTAAAACGCCGACCGGAACATCGATCTTTTGCTGACCTTCCGGTTCCCCTTTGGGGGTTCTTTCCACCATCTTTTCCCACGTTCCATACTGAGCATATACCAAGAATTTCTTTCGGTCTTCCTGAATTTCTGCTCTAATAATTTCGCTTTCTTTCATATTCGTTCCAAAGGAGCGTTCTTCCGTTGTAAAGGAATGACTTGTTAAAGAATCCCTGCTGAACAGGGCGGCCGTAAAACAACCCATTTTGGTCTCCTTTGTTTCGCCGCCGGATACTTGAACGCGTTGTCCGCGTCTGTTGGTGCGATATTGTTTGGACGCGGAACTGATAATAAGCGATAATGCCATTTGATTTTCAACGGCAGCGTTAATATCAATTACGCCCTTATGATAAAAAAACAATTCCTCAAAAAGCGGGAATGTTCGCGGGTCTGGTCTTCCCCACGCCTTCAATTTTTCTCTTTCCCCCACCGCTATATCCATTGCGAAATCAGGCGGCAACTTCGGCAGCGTCTCTGTACCTCTTGCTTCTTGTTTCGTACTGAAAATATCAGCGCAAGCGTCGGTCAGTAAAACAACAAGGCGGATATTTTTTGCCATCATTGCATCCAGCAGGACTTCTCTTTTCAGTGTGTCTTTTTCGTTTTGCGATTTTTTGAATTCCGCCAGATTGAGATAATGCTTGCTTTCCTTGAAATGTCCGTGTCCCGACCAATAGACCACAAGCGTATCATCAGCACCGGCGGGACAGGATTGAACGGCGTCAACAAGTTTATCCAGTCCTTCCAAAACCCGCGTATTCTTTGATGTTTCTTCCTTTTTTTCTCCAAAGTTAACGCTGTCATCCCGCTGTTTCCATTGCTGTTCTGTTGCGTGATAAACGATAATGTTCTTGTTTTCCCCGAACATATATTTTTTATATTCAGGATTCGCCAGCCGTTCAATCGGCGTTTCGATGCTCTGGCAGAAATAATCTTCCACATAAGCGGCATCGTTCCTGAAAGTATCTGATTGTTTTTCGTCTGTCGGGTCGGCAGCCGTTATCAGATAAAGTTTTTTTCCGTCATTGACGTGTTCCGCCGTTACCGTCGTAACAACAGAAAGGGATAGCCCGATGATGGTAAGGAATTGTAAAAGAGTTTTCATTCTGTTCTCCTTTGAGAGAGGGTTAAAGTGAGTGTTTGTTAATCAATTTCCAACACGATACGAAATCCGACATCGCATTTTCTCGCTATCGGAATCGCTCGCGAACGATTCGCACTTCTCGCTAAATTCGGTCCGTAATACCACGAGCCGCCGCGGACGTTAAACTGTGAACTGCCCGCCTGATAGTAATCGCTGCACCATTCCGCAACGTTGCCGTGCATCCCGAAAAGTCCCCACGGATTAGCACGGATGGCGTCAACCGGCGCAGTAAAAATATAGTTGTCCCGCGACTTCACAGCGGTCTTCTTCCATGTCGGATATTTAATTTTGCCGGTATCATCGGCAACATTGTCGTATTCCGCCAACGCTTCGGCGTCATCACCAAACCAATATCTTGTTTGCGTTCCCGCTTTGGCGGCGTATTCCCATTCGGCTTCCGTCGGCAAACGATAAAATTTTCCTTCTTCTTTATCGCTTAACCATTCGCAGAATTTATCCGCATCATCCCAACTGACGTTCACAACCGGATGCGTTTCGTCTTGCGGAAAACTGGGGTTGCGCCAATTGATACTTGTGTCAAGTTTCTTTTCGATCATTCCGTCTTCGCCCAATTGGAAACCGCCTTTGTTTTTCCCGTCTTGTTCTGCCGTTGTTTTATAGCCCGCCGCTTTCACAAACCGATCAAACTGACCGCGTGTAATTTCCGTTTGTCCCAACCAAAACGGCTTGGTGATTTTCTTCAACTTGCTCGGATATTCATCGTTGAACCATTCTTCTTTGGCATCTTCATAGTATTTTTGATAAGCCCGCTTCAACACGGCAGGCGGTTCGTCCGTTCCCATTCGGAATTCGCCGGCAGGAATTTTCACGAACCGGATGCCGATGCTGTTGATGAATTCTTCCGCCTTCGGTTTTTCTTCATTCACTTCGGCAAAGTCGAAGTCCGGTATTTTCCCGTCCGAAACACGGAATTCAGGGTTCTGTTTTTGATGCAGTTTGTTTTCGGCGTGCTGTTTCGTCTTGAAACGTACAAACCGGCATAATTCGTCAAATGAAACCTTGCCGTCTTTGCTGACACCTTCGTCCGCATTGCCTTTCAACCCTTCGAGCAGAAAGTGGGTGAAAATTCCGTGCTGAAAATCGGCGTCCTCCCACGATTGTTCTTGATCGCTGCAACTGATGAAGGCATAGACCCCGCCGGAAATGTTTTTCAGGTTGGACAAAAGATTCTCAACCGAAACAATTTCGATTCCTTTGGACAGTTGCGGAACATCTCGGCAGGCGTCAATAATCAAAATCTTCTGCGCCGCTTTGGATTTCTCTAACTGTTGAAGAACGGTATTGATATTGATTGCCGTTTCTTTGAGGTTGCCGGTATTCGCATCTTTCGGACAAAAGAAACTTTCTTTGTCTTTGGAAAAACCGTGTCCGCTCAACATTATCAGGAGTTTTCCGCCTTCCGGCGTTTCTGCGGCGATGCGTTCCATTTCCCGCTGGATATTTTTCAGTGTCGGCAGATTTTCCGGAATGTCAGTGTCCGTTGTCAGATAGACGATTTTCTTAAACCCGATATCTGCTAATCGGCTTTTTGCCGCCTGCACATCGTTATCACAGTATTTCAGCGAACTGATATTGTCATATTGATTAACTCCGACCAACAATGCCTGATGCTCTTCAGCGAAAATACCTGTCAAAAATTGCAGGGCTAAGTATAAAAAACTATAAAACAATAATTTTTTCATTGGAAATAAGATTCCTCTAAAGAAAATCTACAAATACTTATTATTGGTTAAGCTGTTGAACAAACTAAGTCTTAAAAAATGGAGGTGTCAATAAAGCCCGAAAAGCCCGAAAATTTCTTGATTGCCCAAAATCGATTTCCGTCATCAATCATTTTTTAACATTGTATCGATTTGACGACGAACATTATCCGGTAAATTTTCTTTCTTCAACTCACGGAACAATTTTAACGCTTCCTCTTCTTTACCGCAACTGTAAAGCACAATTGCGGTATTGAGTTTAATATCACTGTCTTTCGGCGATAATTTTAATGCTTGTTGCAAATACTCTTTCGCTAATTCATCGTTCCTGTCAATGAAAGCCGCTAAACCGAGAAGATGTAGTATTTCCGGCAACATCGTTACCGGTTCCCGCGATAGAACTGCGACGGCGGCTTTTGCATTTTTTACTTCACATAAAAGATATTTTGCATATTCCGTTTTATAAAAAACATTGTTCGGTTCTTTGGCAAGCAATTTTTCGTAATCGCTGCAAATTTCTTTTTGGTGTCCGCTCATCGGCTCTGGAAAGGATTTTATGACAGACACACCTTTTAGATTATATCCGTTGTCGGTCAAGCGCAACGAAAGTTTCTGCTCTTTTTGTGTGAACTTTTCTTTGACAGGATTAACCGGATTATGCGCCATTTCTCTGCTGTTGCCCGTTTTATAAAACACAAAATAGCCACAAACGCAAACGAGCAACAATGCGGCAAGCGTTAAAATCATTTTTGCGAAATTTTTTTGTTGTTTTACAAAGGGATTCAGAGCTTTCCCGCTAACCGCTATCTGCCTTCTGACGTCTGCCGTTTCCGTCCCCAACGCCCCGATTTTCCGAAGCTCCTTGAAATCCGCTCTGCAATCTGGACATTCAGATAAATGTTTTATGATGGATTTTCGCTCATTATCAGTGAAGGTTCCGTCATTGAAGCGGTCAAGTACTGCTCCATCTTGCATCGGATGGTAATTGGCATTGAGTTCGTTTTTGCCATATTCTTGAGAAAAACGGACTAACGCTTGCTTCAATGCCTTTTCTTCTAATATGTTAATATTTTGCTGACTCATTTTTTTATCCTCAATTTATTATTAAAACGGGATTTCTTCGTAAAATTTGCATAAAATTTCCAAGACCGCTTCGATTTTTTCTTTTTTTGCGAACCCGCTGTCAGGAAAACGGAGTTGGTAAATATTACATAACGCCTTGCCGAATTTCTGCAACACATCAATAACGTCCCGTCTTGCTTTATCCATGGAACAGCCGCGAAGGACGGCGAGATCGCCGTAATCTAATTTGTTTTGCATCATACAGCAGTTGAGAATTTCCTTTTCGTTTTCATTCAGAACGCCGAGGGATTTTTTAAGCGTTTCGTAATAACCGGCGGCTTCATCCGGCAGAGGATTTTTGTCCAGCTGTATTTCCGTTTGCGTTGTTTGATTCCCGTCTTTGTCTTTTAGGACGCTGTCATTGGTTTCGTTTTGTTCTCTGAAATGGTCAATTCTAAAGTTCTTAATTTTCAGGTGTAAAAAGGAAATCAAGGAGTATTTTCCATCGTATTTTTCAAACACTTTTTTTACGAAGAGCTCCTGTTGGAAGTCCTCTCGTTCCTGCTGCGGTAAATTACGGGCAAGGCGGGGCAACAGTTGCGATTCATAATACTCTGCCGCCTTATTGTGATTTTTCGCGAGCGCATCGGCAAGAATCAAATCGGCGAGCGGATTGTCCTGCGTTTTTTCGAGAGCGGCGGTTTTCCAATGGTGAATGTAAGCGGCGAGCAGTTTCAGCGTCAACCGATCATTTTCATCGGGAGGAGCCGACACCGTATCGTAAAAACCGGCGTATTTTGTGAAAATTTTTTGCAGAAGAACAAGAACTGCCTCATAATATGGCAAATTTTCATGATGTTTCTGAAACCAATCTGGTGCGTTACGAAAGGTGTATCTGGTAATCATCGTAATGTCTTATTGTCAAAAT
>JAISWH010000084.1 GCA_031271125.1 Dysgonamonadaceae bacterium | reverse complement strand
ACCCGTGCGCCGGTCGTCAGCGGTATTGCTACCCTGCTACCCCTCGACTTGCATGTGTTAAGCCTATCGCTAGCGTTCATCCTGAGCCAGGATCAAACTCTTCTCTGTCAGTTTGTTTTCTTTTAATTTCCTTTACTCAGACGTCTTTATTAACTGTTAACTTTTAACCATTAACCCTTAATTGACTGGTTGTTTTTTTACCCAAAAAATTCTATTTCTTGGCTTGTACTACGTAATTTATGGAAAATCTTTCAAAGACCGTTTTTTTACCTTCCAAAAAATGGAAAGCGGATACAAAGGTAATACAAAAAATAATACGAGCCAAATTTTTTTGACTCGTATTTTAAAATAATTTGCAAATATTTCCGGATAAATTTGTAACCGGCTATTGCTTATCTGTTTGCCAAAAACTCGTAGTGAAAAATTTTAACGAGTAAAAGAAATCCCGATATTACTAAAGGACCAAAAATGATGCCCCAAAATCCAAAAAGGTTTATTCCCACAATAACGCCGAAAAGTGCGGTTATAGGATGTACATTGGCGTATTTATTCAGGAAAAATATTCGGAATACATTGTCAATGCTGGATACGACACATGCTCCCCATACAATCAAAGCAAGGCCTTGCCAAATGTGATTTCCCATTAACAGATTGGCAGACAGCGGTATCCAGACAGCGGCTGTTCCCACAACAGGGATCAAACCACAGAAGCCCGTTAATAGTCCCCAGATAATCGGATCGCCGGCGCCGGTAACCCAATATGCTAATGCGGCAACCGAACTTTGTACGAGCATAATCATCGGAACACCGATAGCATTGCTAATCACCATATTATTCGTTTCCTTTTTTAAAAGGTCAATACTGTCTTTGGAAACAGGAAGAAAATTTTCGATTCCTTCTTCAAAATAAGCACTGTCTTTTAACATGAAAATAAGGATAAAAATCATCATGACGACATTGGCAACTACATTTCCCGTGGCGGAAAGCAAAGCAGGCAAGAAACTTCCTATTTGGTTGATTCCTTTGACAATGATTTCTTCCGAAAAAATGTTATAACCCCATCTTTCATTTATCTCATTATGAAGTAATTGAAGATTATCCATGATAATTCCCGAATTGAAACTTTTCAGTTTGAAATAAACAGCTCCGGTGATTATTCCTCCTACAACAGAAATAATTAAAAAAACGGATACGATCAACACCGTTACCGCCCAAATATTCTTCCATCCTTTGGCTAACAGGTTTTTATAGGGTTTGCGTAATATCATATATAATGTGAACGCCCCTAACAGGGAGCTCAAAAAATATTTGAGTTCATACACAATCAAACAGAATAACAGGACAAGCAGGAGTATAAATCCGATTTCTTTTATTCTGTCATTAAATGATTTTCCTGTATATGCCATAATTTTATGATTATAAAGTCGGCATTTTATTCTGCCAATTCCAAGCTGAACGTAGCGTATCTTCAATGGTTTCAACGGCTTTCCATCCCAACACTTCATTCGCATGACGCGGGTCGGCCCAGATTTGTTCAATATCTCCTTCACGACGACCCACAATTTTATAGGGGACTTTCACGCCTGTCGCTTTTTCAAAAGAATGGATTAACTCCAAGACCGACAGTCCCTTTCCCGTGCCGAGATTGAAATATTCCAGAGGAAGTCCGGAACGGTTTTCCAACATCCGGTTCATGGCTGTCACATGGGCTTTCGCCAAATCGACTACATTGATATAATCCCGGATACATGAGCCGTCGGGTGTGCTATAATCGTTACCGAAAACCGATAATTCTTTACGGATACCGGCAGCGGCTTGCGTCAGGAATGGGACTAAGTTTTGCGGAATACCGTTGGGTAATTCCCCGATCTTGGAAGACGGATGCGCTCCAATCGGATTGAAATACCTCAGAATAATGCTTTTATAGGGCGCTCCCGAATGAATCGCGTCGCGAATAATCTCTTCGTTAATCTGTTTTGTATTGCCATAAGGAGACATAGCCGGCTGAATCGGCGCTTGTTCGCTGACCGGCAAATATTCGGAAGCAGGTTGTCCATAAACCGTACAGGATGAGGAAAATACAATGCCTTCTACACCATTTTCCGGCATCAATTCCAGCAAAGTAAGCAAAGAATCAATATTATTCCGATAATACTTCAAAGGTTTTTCAACAGACTCGCCAACTGCTTTATCGGCCGCAAAATGGATAATTCCTTTTATCCCGGGATAAGCGGCAAATACTTTTTTCATTGCAACAACGTCCGCACAATCAACTTTTTCAAATGCGGGACGAATACCGGTTATTTTTTCAATCCTGTCAATAACGCCGGCATTGGAATTAGACAAATTATCGACGATAACGACTTCAAATCCATTGTTTTGAAGTTCAACAGTGGTGTGGGAACCAATGTAGCCGGTTCCTCCGGTAACTAAAATTTTTTTTATCATTTTTTTTTATTTTTGTTAATAAAATCTTTCCAACTTGTGTAGGGCGTTTCCGATTGCGGGCGATTATTTTGAAAAAAATGACAGAGAGCGGCAGCAAGTCCGTCTGTTGCATCCATTTGCGGAAGCATTTTTTCGTTGGGAATTTTCAAATAACGCTGCAATAAATCGGCTACTTGCTCCTTAGAAGCTTGTCCGTTGCCGGTAATCGACATTTTTATTTTCAAGGGAGCGTATTCAAAAATAGGAATGTCGCGCGATAAGGCGGCTGCCATAGCGACTCCCTGAGCGCGCCCCAATTTGAGCATACTTTGTACGTTTTTTCCGTAAAAAGGCGCTTCGATGGCTAATTCGTCCGGTAAAAACTCATCAATCAGACTGATTATCCGCTCAAAAATTCGCCGGAGACGAAGATAATGATCATCCGTTTTGTTCAACAACAATACGCCCATTGCCAGCAGTGAGGGCTTGTTATTTGTGATTTTCAACAATCCGTAACCCATTATGGTTGTACCCGGATCAACGCCTAATATAATTTTTTCTTTTATCATTTCTTTCAAAAAACATGCAAAGGTACATTTCTTTTTCAAAAAAATCATTATCTTTGCAGCCGAATCTTTGAAAAGGGGCATTAGCTCATCCGGCTAGAGCGTTAGACTGGCAGTCTAAAGGTGACGAGTTCGATCCTCGTATGCTCCACGAAAGAAGCGAGAGAGTGCGTTCCTCAAAAATGGGCTTCTTTATCTTTGGAATCACGCCCGTTCGGCTGTATAAAATTAGTTGGTTTGGAAGATGCGTGCCGTATCCGCGTGGGAGTGTCCGGATTATCTACACAATCAAGGTGATATACTTACGGTGGAAGTCATCAGAATTGACCATAGGAACAGGGCTTACAAATAACTAATTAATATTCAAAAGTATGAAAAAAGCAATAATAAGGGAAACCTTATTTATAAGCGGTTTCCTTATTCTTTTTTTTAATGCTTCCGCACAAGACAGTATCCCTGCCGTAATCAATGATACGGGCGAAGTTTTGCAAGCATCCGGAGGATTGCATCAGTTTGTCAAAACCCGTTTCATTGAAGGTTCGCCGCTTTTTATGAGTTCGATTGCTTTGTCGATGATTCTGGGTTTGGCTTTTTGTTTGGAACGAATTATCTATCTGAATCTGGTGGAAATAGATACGAAAAAATTCCTGTCGAAAATAGAAGCGCATTTGCAAAAGAAAGACATTGAAGGCGCTCAAGCGCTTGCACGGGATACGCGAGGACCTGTTGCATCTATTTGTTACCAAGCGGTTTCTCGGATTAATGAAAACATCGAAGTCATCGACAAATCCGTTACTTCTTTCGGCAGTGTCCAGGCGGGTCTTTTGGAAAAAAATCTTTCGTGGATTACTTTGTTTATTACAATCGCTCCCGCTCTCGGTTTTTTGGGTACCGTAATCGGAATGATTCAGGCTTTCGACAATATTGAACAATACGGAGATATAAGTCCGACCATCATTGCGGGAGGAATGAAAGTCGCTCTCATTACTACGGTTGCGGGTTTGATTGTGGCGATTATTCTTCAACTTTTTTATAATTATATTCTTGCCAAAATTGAAGGTATCGTTAATCGTATGGAAGACGATGCTATCAAGATATTGGATTTGATTGTCAAATACAAATGAAACCTTCTTTTTATAATAAAATACCTGCTATTGCCCTCTGGGCTTGCATGTTGGTTACAACGGCAGTTGTAGCGTGGTTTTTCATAGATTACGTTGTGGAAGCCAATAGCGGCGATACTACCGGTACATCAGCCCTGATTTACTGGCTCATTATTGTATTGGTAGCGACATTTGCCGCCATGTTGGGGGATATTCTGTGGAGTCATTTTAGAAAGTTGAAGTAAAATGCCGCGTTTCAAACGAAACATTCCTCCGTTTAATGCAACATCATCGGCTGATATTGCTTTTATTTTGTTGCTTTTCTTCCTGCTGTCAGGGTCATTAAATTCTAAAACAGGGATTTATCGACGATTATTGCCCGATACTTCCGAAGCAAAACTCAAAAAGAAAATAGATATCGAAAAACGTAATTTCGTTACTTTTTCCATTCACGGGGATAATACGGTTTTCATGGAAGATGAACCGGTTAAACTATACGAAATCCGTGATATTGCTAAAAAATTTATTGCTAATCCCGACAATTCGGATTATTTGCCGGAGAAGAAAGACGTTGAAATTCCGGAATTAGGCCTTGTATCCGTGACGCCTCATGCCGTAATCAATTTTGAAATCAGCAGGGAAGCATCCTACCGGACATACATTTCCGTATTGGGCGAATTATCGGCCGCTTACGACGATCTGAGACATGAAATGGCAAACGAACGGTTTAATAAATCTTTCGAGCGCTTGACCGAAGAACAGCGAACGGCAATCCGTGAAGCCTGTCCGCTCCGTATTGCGGAAAAAGAATTGCAAGGAAAGGAGGTTTCCAATGAGTAGGTTTCGCAAAACGCATCGCGAGGTTCCGTCGTTGAACACAACTTCTTTGCCGGACTTGATTTTTACCTTGCTGCTTTTTTTTATGTTGGTGGTCAATATGCGTTCCGTTCCCGCGCTGACGCAAGTGCAACTCCCCAATACCAAAGAACTTCAGAAATTGAAGGAAAAATCGCTCCTCATACATATTGTGGTCGGAAAATCCGGGAATAATGAACCGCCTGTACAACTCAACAACGATTTTACTTCTTTGGATGCGATGCCGGAACAGCTGAAAAGTCTTAAAAATCAAATAGAACCGGAAGAAAGAAGTAAAATCGTTGTCGTCCTGAGAGTGGATAAGAATACCCCTATGGGCATCGTTAACGATCTCCGCCAAATACTCCGGGAACAAAATCTATTAACCGTATATTATGCGGCGGAAAAACCGCATTAAAGCGCAACCCATTTGACTCCGTCAAAACTTTCAAACCGGCTCTCATCCGTATTGTAACGCAACATTCCGATAACCGGATTTGAAGGACGATCTTCATTGGCGCCAACCGGTAATGCTAATGCTCCTTTGTTAGCTGTGGCGCTATCGTTTCCCCGAGCAACCACAAGAGAAGACCATTGAGGAACATCAGGAGTTCCCGTATTGATTTGCAATAAACCTGATTCGGAATTAAAAACAAGCAATCCTTTAGCAGGATCGGAGATAGCATTTATCTCATCGGCTGTTAATCGTGGAATCAACAAACCTTTGTCGGTACTTTCCAGTTCCAAAATGCTGGAAGGGTGGGGGGGAGTAACACCGTCGCCGCCAATTTTTACCTGAGCTTCCGTCAATTGGTTGAAGCCGATAAACAAGAAGAAAAAGAGAATTATTTTTTTCATAATTTTATAAATATTTTTCTGTTTATTTTCATATTATACATTTCATTGTACCACCAATGGAATCCAATACAGGCCATTAAAACCTTCGATATGCTTTCTTTTCGAATTATAGCGTATGTTGCCTTGAATTCCGCCGCCGGCTGATCCGGTGGTTATTTGTGTCGTATCTGCCGCATTGTTGTAAGAAATAGTAAATGGTTTTACTTTAGCCGGAATTGTAATTGTCATTGGAATTAAAGAAACATACTGTTCAAATTTCTCGTTGGAAATATATCCTTCAAAAGGGTTTTCTCCAAAACAAACAGCTTCTACTTGTCCAAACTCAAGAGCCGTACCCAGACGTGTAGGATAAATCTTTCCGGAGGAAATATCATCTCCCTGAAAGCCGGAATAGACTCGTACATAATGGTCCCCCGGAACCACGTTTTGATACCCGACTAATACCACCTGATTAACTCCGGCGTTGTCGGCGCCGGTTACCAAAAAACCAATATTATCATGACGATGAAATAATTTCGCCGGATATTTATCTCCCGTAGGATGAGGTATATTCGGCAGCAGATATTCGGTAGTTCCGTAGCCGTAAGAAGCGCTTGTCCAATCTTTTGTAAACAAATGAATAATGTCGTTCCGTATCAAAATCGCTTCACAATCATATTCAGTTTCATTGCTTGCTACCGGCGTCGGCGTTAAACCCTGTTCGGGATAATAAAACCGAATCGAATCTATTTTATTGTTAGGAATCGTTGCATCATTCATTAAAGGGATATCATCCAAATTAATTTTGTAAATAACCAGATCCGTACGCGCCCCATTTGAATTATTCCCTGTATCCGCGATATAGAGGTAATAGCCGTCGGCAGCCAGATCTTCCCAATCCTTATTGGTTATCCCTTCCAAAGTAATTGTTTGAAGAATAGAGCCATCATTCGGATTAATCGAATAAATTTTAGGGCCGCTCCCACTGTCATTGTGCGTCCACAATTTCCCGCGACAATATTCAAGACCCGAATTCTCATTTAAAGTAGTATTTAAATCTTTAGCCGAAGAAAGAGAGAATCCCGTCGCTTGAGAATAAAGCATAGTATGTGACAACATAAGCCCTACAAGTAAAAGTAAACCGATATTTTTCATCCTTTGTTTCTGAATAATAGAAAATTAAGTGGTAAAGGTACAAATAATATTAATTACTCGGCTATAAAAACCGAAAAAATACAATATTTATCAAAAAAAACAGTTTAAAAAGCGCACAACCCGGTTTTGGAATGAATAAGCAAATTACCTTTTTTTCGTTAATGCTGGCAATCCTGTCGCTGTTTTCCTGTAAAACGGCCAAATTGAGCGATGCCATTGCCAAAGAAGAAAGAGGAGAATACTACGACGCCGCCCAGGTTTACCGCAAAGTATACGCCAAAACCTCAGCGCAAAAGACTTATCTGCGGGGAAGCATCGCCTTTCACATGGCCGAATGTTATCGAAAAATCGAAAGCGCTCAAAGAGCCTTAACCGGTTACAACAATGCCATCCGCTATGAATATGAGGACAGTTCAAAAGTGTACTATTCCGCCTTAATGCTTCATAAATTAGGACGTTACGCCGATGCAAAAAAACAATATGCGGCATTTCTTGATAGTTTTCCCGATTTTCTTCCGGCAAAAAACGGAATCATCGGATGCGATTCGGCTGTGGAATGGAAAAAAAATCCGACACGCTACATCGTAAAAAAAACGGATAAGTTCAATTCCCGCTATGGGGAATTTTCGCCTGTACTTTCCGGCGACAAATATGACCAGCTTATTTTCACTTCTTCCCGCAAAGATGCGGTGGGCGATTCGAAAAGCGGCATTACCGGCGCGAAGTACAACGATTTTTACCTCGTCACGCAAGATGAAAAAGGGCAATGGAAAAAGCCGGAACACATCGAAAGCGCTTTGAATACCGAATTTGACGAAGGCGTTTGTTCGCTCTCGGCCGACGGAACAACGATGTATTACACGTATTGCGCCGAAGAAGAAGGCATTCCCAAAACAGCCGACGTTTACAAGTCTGCACGTTCGGGAGCGCAATGGAACGCCGGAGAACGAGTGGCGATTTTCAAAGATACGATGTCGATGGCGGCGCATCCGGCGGTTGGCGTCGACGGTTATTTATATTTTGTTTCGGATGTGAAAGGCGGTTACGGCGGAAAAGACATCTGGCGTGTTCCGCTCAATGAGATAGGAACTTCCGCACCCGAAAATCTGGGTCCCGGCATCAACACGCCCGGCGACGAAATGTTTCCCTGTATGCGGGGCGATTCGGCGTTTTATTTTTCGTCCAACGGACATGCGGGTATGGGCGGCCTTGACATCTTCAAAGCCATTAAGGATAACGCCGGTGAGTGGAAAGTCGAAAACATGAAATCGCCCATTAACAGTATGTCCGATGATTTCGGCATCTGTTTTGAAGGCATTAACGAAAAAGGTTATTTCAGCAGCAATCGCAACGATGCGCGGGGCGCCGATCACATCTATTCCTTTGAATTGCCGGGCATTCACGTAAAAATCGAAGGCTGGGTGCTGGACCGGGACGAAGAACTTATCGACGGCGCAACGGTACGCATGGTAGGAAAAGACGGAAACGACCAACGTTTTGTCGTCAAAAAAGACGGGACTTACACGGCTGATGTTGTATTGGGAATGGATTATGTGATGATGGGAAGCGCTCCCGGATACCTGAATCAGAAACAGACTTTGTCGGTTCCGGATGAAGAAAAAAATCAAACTTTTTATGTCGATTTTTATTTGGCTTCTATTTCCAAACCGGTTTTAATCGAAAACATTTTCTATGATTACGACAAGGCCACTTTGCGTCCCGAGTCGGAAAAAGCGCTGATTGAACTCATTATCCTACTTCAGGACAATCCGAATGTGACAATCGAACTTTCGGCGCATACCGATCGCAAAGGTACGGACGAGTACAACAACAACTTATCGTTGCGACGCGCTCAATCGGTGGTGGATTACCTGATTGCGGGAGGCATCGAAAAGGAACGGCTGACGCCCGCCGGTTATGGGAAAACAGCGCCTAAAACCGTGACGAAAAACCTCGCAAAAAAATACGAATTCCTTCCCGAAGAACAAATTCTGGACGCCACATTCATTGAAACGCTTCATCCGGATCAACAGGAAATTGCAGACCAAATCAATCGCCGCACCGAGTTTAAAGTTCTGCGGACAAATTACCGTTTATTCTAAGGCGTTATTTGTTCAACTCCCGCAATTTCGAATATTTAACCAACATATACATCGCCCCGGCTTTGGATAGCAGATACCCTTCGTAACCATCCAAAAATCCCAACTGAAGAATGTATGATTTGAAAAAATTAAATTTTGCACCGAGATAAATTGATACAACCGATTTCTTCTTCGCTTTTTCGCGATATTGCATCGCCATTTTGGAAGTATAACTGTTGAATTTTTCAAAATATTCCTCCAAATTTTCATAGGTATAATGTATAATATCTTTTTGTATTATCCCGATACTTGCTGAGGTAACAAAACTTTCGTGCACTTGCCTGTTATCGTACCGTCCTGCACCGTTGCGAAACAAGCGAATCCGATAAAATCCGCTCCATCCGCCGTGTTTTATCTCTTTACCGAAGCACACACTGCGGAATTGTATCTTATAAACCTCGTGTTGAGGCGTTTGACTATCGGTAATAATTCGTATATGCTCTTTGAGTTCCGGCGTAACTTCTTCATCGGCATCAATGAGTAAAATCCACTTGCCGCGACATTTGTCGATAACCGAATTTTTTTGCATTCCAAATCCTTTCCAGGGTTCAACAAACACGTTGGCGCCGAATGAGCGGGCAATTTCTACTGTTTTATCAGAGCTTCCACTGTCGACGATCACAATTTCACCTGCAATATCTTTAATGGCTTTGAGTGTGCGAGTCAGTTTTTTTTCTTCATTATGGGTAATTAATCCAACTGATAAATTCATAAAAGTAAATTTTTTTTGCAAAAATACAATTTTTTCCAAAATAAATTTCTTAATTTGCACCAATAATATTTAATTTTGCATCCAAAATATTTAATTATGTGGTATCTATTTCTATTTCTTTTTATTATTGTTTTATTGGTATTTGGTTTTTTATTGCATAAAAACATACAGGAACGAAAAGGTCTCAGAGTACTTATGTATCATCACATTGGGAAAGAAGACGACGGCAATCCGAGCGATTATTTTGTAAGCGACGAAATGTTTGCGAAACATTTGGATTTTTTGTTAGCGGAAAACTATAATCCCGTTTCGCTTTCGGATGTGGAAAGTGCATATTTCAAAAAAACAAAATTGCCCGAACGAGCTGTTTTGCTGACCTTCGACGACGGCTACAGCAATAACTACGAATACGCTTTTCCGCTGGCATTGTCACGCAAAATTCCTATTACAATATTCGTAAACGCAGGGGAAATTAACATGAAAGACGGAATGCTTGATTGGAGTCAAGTGCAGGAAATGGCGAATAGCGGTTTTGTCCGATTTGCTTCGCATGGGATGTCTCACAGAAACTTACGCCAGATGGATTATTCGGAAGCGATATCCGAATTGCTTCTCAGCCGAACTTGGTTGCATCACTTGTCCCAATCCGATGTGCGAAGTTTCTGCTATCCCTACGGCGCTTTTGATAAGCAGGTGCGCGAATGGGTTTTCGAAGCCGGTTTCAGGTTGGATTTCGGTACACGCAAGGGTATAAACGCGTGGCCTTGGACAGGCAGACGTCCGCTCAAACGCTTGCATATCATGCGTGGAGACAGTTTAGAAGATTTCAGTAATCAATTGCGCAGGGGAAAGAAATAATTTTGAATGAAACTTGTCATTAATCAGGAATACAATCACTTAAGTGATTGGATAAAAAATATTCCTTCTTTTTTCCAAGAAGGAAAAACGATATACAAGAGCCGAAACGAAATCAAAATTTTTGATACGAACTTTGGGAAAATAGTAGTCAAATCATTCAAAATCCCACATATTGCCAACCGGTTTGTTTATTCTTTTCTAAGGCTTTCCAAAGCCGAACGTTCTTATGCTTACAGTTTGGAAATACTGAAAAGAGGATTCGGGACGCCTTCCCCTGTCGCTTATATCGAACGGTTCAAAGCGGGATTACTATCCGACAGCTACTACGTTTCTACATATTCGGATGGTCTTCTGATGAGGAATTTCAACTTTATTGAGAAATTAACGGAAGAAGATATTGATATACTGAAAGCATTTGCCCGTTTTACAGCCCGATTGCATGAAAAAGAGGTTTATCATCAGGATTATTCGCCCGGAAATATTTTGTATAAAAAATCGGGAGAAACAATTTTGTTCGATTTGATAGACGTAAACCGCGTGCAATTTAAGAAAGTAACGGGGAAAATGGCAGGTAAAGCCCTTTGCCGATTGGAATTTTCGAACGAAATATTCAAAATCATAGCTGAAGAATATGCTTTGCAACGAGGAATTCCAACATTTATACTTTACGCGGGAATAAATGAGTTGACAAGTAGACGAGTAGACAAGTAAACGAGTAGACAAGTAAACGAGTAGACAAGTAAACGAGTTACGGCTCTTTATACCCTGTTTACTCGTTTACTCGTCAACTTGTTTACTCGTCAACTTGTTTACTCGTCAACTTGTTTACTCGTCAACTTGTTTACTCGTTTACTCGTCAACTTGTTTACTCGTTTTATTCACAAAACCATGCCGCGCATAGTATATATATTTAGCTATTAGTAGGGATTTGAAAGCAACAAACATAAAAAAAAATTGCAAATAAGTGAAAAATCCAAAAATTATTCATAGATTTGTAGGTTATAAATTCAGATAGTTCTATCTATAATAAATGTTGTGTGGTATGAATAAACTTCTTGAATCGGAACACCTTAAAAATGAAGATGTAACCGAAGAAATTAAAATCCCTGCCGTTTCGGAAGAAAATGCGGAAGAATCTGTTGCCGTCGATACCGACGAAAGTGTCAATGTAGAATTACCGGTAGAATCACCGGTAGAATCGACTATCGAAAATCCGGTTGAACAAGACCCTGTAGCTGAAGCGCCTGCGGATATTTCCGCTCCGCCGGAAACTTTGCCGGTGGAAGAAGAAATTCCCGGCAAAACGGATGATGAATTGGTTGCCGAACCTGAAGATGTGGAAACAGACGAATCTGAAAATGTGGAAACAGACGAATCTGAAGATGTGGAAACAGATGAACCTGAAAATGTGGAAACAGACGAACCTGAAGATGTGGAAACAGATGAACCGGCCGAATTAAGTGTAGTTGACCTTAAAGAAATTGAAAAATTAGACAAAACTCAACTGATTGAACAATTTGCAGAAGCTGTTCAACAGGATATTACCAATGCCGTCAAAAATAAAGTAGAAATGCTGAAACAAGCTTTTTACAAGTTGAAAAAAATCGAAACGGACGAAGCGCAGGAAGCCTTTGTCGCCGGAGGCGGGTTGGCGGAAGACTTTGAAGCTGCGGTCGATGCCAGCGAAGAAAAATTAAAAGAACTGTTGACCGTATTCCGCGAGAAAAAAGCGGTTTTAGCAGCTAAAGCCGATAAAATAAAAGAAGAAAATCTACTTCTAAAAAAAGCAATCATCGAAAAACTGAAAGAACTGATCGAGAGTAACGATGATTTCTATAAAGTTTACAATGAATTTCGTAAACTCCAACAGCAATGGAAAGAAATCAAACAAGTTCCGCAAGCGGCA
Source organism: Dysgonamonadaceae bacterium (assembly GCA_031271125.1). GTDB lineage: Bacteria > Bacteroidota > Bacteroidia > Bacteroidales > Azobacteroidaceae > Azobacteroides. The sequence goes on along the minus strand of JAISWH010000084.1, from coordinate 7,772 downwards.
GTAAACGAGCTTTGGAAAGATTATCAACATTATAGCGAAAAATTCTATGATTTGTTAAAAATTAACAATGAAATGCGGGATTATGATTTCAAGAAAAATCTGGAACTAAAACAAGGCCTTATCGACTCCGTTGAAAGATTGGATAGCGAAAAAGATGTTATTTCCGCTTTCTATCAACTGCAAAAATTTCATCAGGAATGGCGGGAAATCGGCCCTGTTGCCAAAGAATTGCGGGAAGAAATCTGGTCGCGTTTCAAGAAGGCTTCATCTGTGATCAATAAAAAGCATCAGGAACATTTCGAATCTTTGCGGGCGCTCGAACAACGAAACCTGGAAGAAAAGACTGCGATTTGCGAAGAAATGGAAGCTATTGATTTTTCTAAGATTACAACATTTAAAGACTGGGACGAACAAAACAAACGGGTTCTCGAACTGCAGGAAAAATGGAAAACCATCGGTTTCGCCCCGAAGAAGAACAATGTAAAGATATTCGAACGTTTCAGAAAATCCTGCGATGTTTTTTTCCAAAACAAGAGCGTTTTTTATAGAGGAATTAAAGAAACGATGGATGTGAATCTGGAAAAGAAAAAAGCGCTTTGCGAACAGGCCGAAGCCTTGAAAGACAGTCAGGATTGGAAAGAAACATCCGATAAACTGATTGCTTTGCAAAAAGAATGGAAGACCATCGGTCCGGTTTCGAGAAAATTTTCCGACGCAGTGTGGAAACGCTTTATCGGCGCTTGCGATTATTTCTTTGAACAAAAAAGCACTCATTTCTCTTCCCAAAAATCGGAAGAAGTTGAAAACCTGAAAAAGAAAAAGGAAATTATCCAAAAAATTAACGAAATTGATGTTGAGTTGGCAGCCAATGAAGCTATTTTGCAAATCCGCGAGTTAATGTCCGAATGGAATAAAATCGGTTTTGTGCCTTTCCGTGAGAAAGATAAGATTTACAAAGAATATCGTACGGCGGTAGACAAACATTTTGATCGCCTGAAAATAGACGAATCGGAAAGACGTTTGCAATCTTTCAAATCCAACTTGAACGAGCTTTCTTCCGGCGAAAAATCGAAAAATAAACTTTTGAACGAACGCGAAAAACTGATGCGGACTTACGAAAGACTTAAAAGCGATATTCAAACTTACGAAAATAACATAGGCTTTTTGTCTATTTCATCGAAGGGCGGCGGCGGCTTAGTAAAAGAAATGAATCGGAAAATAGACAGTTTGAAAGAAGAATTGAGCCTCATTGTCAAGAAGATAGAAGTTATTGACGAAAATTTCGCGTAGAGCCGTAGGGGCAAGGCGCGCCTTGCCCTTGCATTACCATACATTACGCTTAATCTGCAAAAAAAATGAGAATAGGAATTTTATCTTCCGGTGGAGATTGTCCGGGGATAAATGCAACAATTCGGGGAGTTGGCAAAACAGCCCTCAACCATTTTGAAATGGAAGTGATAGGTATTCGTTATGGTTTTCAAGGTTTGCTTAACCGGGACTATACGCCTTTGGGTGATGCAAAATTATCCGGCTTGTTAAATTTAGGCGGGACGATTTTGGGAACTTCGCGGGAAAAGCCTTTCCGGCAAATATTAGAGAATGGCGACAGTGAGAAGCCTCAGACAATTGTCAATAATTACAAGGATTTAAAGCTCGACTGTTTGGTTTGCATCGGGGGAAACGGTACGCAAAAAACTACTTATCAGCTGTCTAAGCTCGGATTGAATGTGATTGGGATACCCAAAACCATCGACAATGACGTATTCGGAACCGATTTCACTTTCGGCTTTGATTCGGCGGTGCATATTGCGACGGAAGCCATCGACCGGTTACATTCTACGGCTTCTTCCCACAACCGCGTGATGGTCATTGAGTTGATGGGGCATAGAGCAGGTTGGATTGCGCTTTATGCGGGGATGGCCGGCGGCGCCGACGTCATTCTTTTACCGGAATTGGGTTGCGACATTGATAAAGTGAACGAAACCATTCTGAAACGGGCACAAAAAGGTAAACCCCATTCGATTGTAGCAGTTGGCGAAGGTTTGAAGTTGAATGGAATAGAAGGAAGTCCGGCCTCCCGGCTTTCGAAATTAATATATGAAGGAACGGAAATCGAAACGCGTGAAACCATCTTGGGATACGTGCAAAGAGGCGGAAGTCCTTCGGCTTACGACCGCAATCTGGCTACCCGTCTGGGCGGCTATGCGACCGAAATGATTTCCAAACATCAATTCGGGAAGATGGTTGCTATCGTTGGTGGTCAGATCACTTCCATACCTTTGGAGGAGGTTGCGGGAAAAACGAAATTAGTTACTCCCGATAACGATTTGATTTTGCAAGGCAAAAGAATGGGAATTTCTTTTGGAATATAAATTTACGTTGAATTAAAAAAATATGCGTCCCCCTACATTGCAGTATTTTTATTTGGAGAAACCGATGATATTGCTGATACTGATTACTTTTATCAGTGTCGTTTTGTGGATCGGTAAAGGTGATTTTTACACCAAAGGAGAGCCTCGCGAAGCTGCGGCGGCTGTTTCCATGTTAGAAAAAGGCCAGTGGATTTTGCCGGAATCTTACGCCGATGAAATCGCTTATAAACCGCCGCTAACTCATTGGTTGATGGCCGTTTTTTCTTTGCCGCGGGGTGAAGTAACGCCTTTTTCCGCCCGTCTTCCGTCGGCTTTGGCATTTGTAGCTTTGCTTGTAACCACGTTTCTTTTTTTCGGTAAAAACCTGAAATCGCAGGATTCTTTTTTAGCGGTGCTTATTTTGCTGACTTCTTTCGAGTTGCATCGTGCGGCGATGACTTCCCGCGTGGATATGTTGCTTGCTTTCCTGATTGTCTGGGCATTAACCCGTTTGTTCCGATGGGAGGAACGGAAACAACTGTGCGGTTTTCCGGTCTGGGCGGTTGTTATTCAGGGATTAGCGACGTTGACCAAAGGGCCGGTGGGAATTGTTTTACCCTTGCTCGTTTTTGGAGTTTATCTTTTGTTTCTGAAATACAATATTTGGAAAATAGCGGGGAAATTGATTCCGGTAGCGCTGGCGTCTCTGGTTTTACCGTTGATTTGGTATCTGCCGGCTTACGGCGTGGGCGGCAAAGAGTTTCTGGATATGGTGTGGGCTGAGAATTTCGGACGTTTTTTAGGCTCGGACAATTTGAACATTCATTATGATTTGGGGCATAGAGAAGCCTGGTGGTATAATTTGTTAACGCTTGCCGCAGGGTTTATTCCCTGGACGATATTGCTGTTTATTTCCCTGTTCGGACTTCATTATTCGAAGAAAATTCCGAATATGAAGTCGCTGTGGCATTCTTTTGTACATCAGGACAAAATCAAGCTTTTTTCGGCAATAGCGGCGATTGTTATCTTTGTTTTTTATTGCATACCGATGAGTAAGAGGAGCGTTTACTTGATGCCGGCTTATCCGTTTATTTCGATATTTATTGCCCAATATGTTTTGTATCTTCGGGAAAATAAGCCTAAAGTTTTTTCCGTTTTCGATATTTTTATCAGTGTAATTGCCTGTATGGTAGGCTTAATTGTTTTGCTGACGGTCATTTTTCCGGTTATAGAACCGATCTCGTTAGCCGCTCATTTCGTGAAAAAACAGCAGACTTTGGATATGATAGCTTGTACGTGGCAGTCGTTTCGGGGTTTTTCGATGATGCCTGTTTTGCTGTTGCTGACTTTGGCATATTCGTTGTTTGTTTTTTTCAGGCATTTCAAGAAGAAAAATTATTTGAAAGTTTTGTATGCTGGAATTGGCGTCTATCTGGCTTTGAATCTGGTTTTGGATGGCGTGTTTCTTCCGGCTTACAAAGACGGAATCAGCGTAAAACCGTATGCGGAAAGTTTGCGGGAAAAATATCCTATCAAAGAAGATAATCTGTTTGTTACTAACAATTTATTGGAGTACGGCAATATGTATGGGATGAATTTTTATATGCATAACCGTTTCCGGAATTTTGAGAAAGAACAGCCTTCGGACGGGTTTCTTTTGACAGGAAAAGCGGCTTTTGAAAAAATATTGCAGCGTTACGGCAAAGATTATCAATTTACGTTGTTGGACGAATATAATAATAAAACCCGCGATGGTGAGCGGGTTATACTTTTGGTGAAATTAAGAATTAAGAATTAAGAATTAAGAATTAAAAACTATGTAACTATTCAGCTATCCCTGCTAAACACCTCAAAAAAAGATTTAGCCATTTTTATTAATACTTTGCAAAAAAACTTTTTTATTGCAAGCACTTGAAATCTTCCGATTTTTATGTAATTTTGCCGGACATATAATGAAACTACTGTCAATAATTAAGTTTTATGAAACAAATAAAAATATTTTTCGAAGACTTTGGGAATTCATTAGACCCCAATGATAATTTTATCACAAATATTCTTAGAGAACAATATGAAGTGATTATAGATAAAAAGCCGGATTATCTGTTTTTTTCGGACTTTGGATATAATCATTTAAAGTATCAAGATTGTATAAAAATATTTTATTCCGGAGAAAATACCGTACCGGATTTCAATCTTTGCGATTATGCAATTGCCACACATCATTTATCCTTTGACGACCGTTATCTCCACTATCCTCAATATCTTGTATACAATGACGGACTCGAATATGAAAAAATAGGAAGTGAAATTTTTGACAGAGAACAGGTTTTGAATAGAAAATTTTGTAATTTCGTTTATTCAAACGGAAAAGGAGCAGATCCAATTAGAGAACAATTTTTCAAGAAACTTTCTCAATATAAGAAAGTAGATTCCGGAGGGCGTTATTTGAATAATATTGGAGGGCCTGTCCTTGACAAAATGGCGTTCATTAGAAATTATAAATTTACCATTGCATTTGAAAACAGTTCTGTATCCGGTTATACTACGGAAAAATTAGTGCAGCCGATGGCTATTAATTCTGTACCTATATATTGGGGAAACCCTGACGTCCATCTGGATTTTAATAAAAATTCGTTTGTCTTTGTAAACAATTTTGATACTTTGGATGCTGCTGTTGAAGAAATAATCCGGTTGGATAATGATGATGAATCTTACATAAAAATCATTCAAAATATATTATACAATGATTATACAAGTAAAAAGGATTGGAGTAAGAAATTATTAGTATTTTTGCAGAACGTAATTGAACAGGATCAAACTAAAGCAAAAAGAGTTACCGATTATGGATGGATTGTAGCGTATCGAAAAAAACACGAAATAATGGGACAAGTGTTTGGTCGGAAAATTAGTTTATTAAGATATATTTTGAAAACGTTAAATAGATTTAGTAATGCAAAAAAAAACATCAACTTTTACATTAGTTCCTGCCGGAGGATTAGGTAACAGAATCAGCGCAATTTGTTCCGCAATCAGTTTTTGTATGGAAAAACAGAGGCATTTAACTATTATATGGTTCAAAGATAAAGGGCTAAACTGTGACTATGACAAACTTTTTCATCTGGATGCTCCGATAGACGTGAAAATTCATAACGCTAAAAGCCTTGATTTTTTATTACGAGATAAACCGAGAAAAGGAAATTTATGGATTCCACGCTTTTTTGAATGTACAATGTATAATAAGTGCATATATTATTGGGGTAATGATTTTGAAGCTCAAAGCGATTCTAATCCCATGAATGATATCCGATTAGATTCTTTCCCCAAAATATATATGATGGGTTGCAGTATATATTGGGAAAATCCTGCAATGTTTCAATGGATTAAACCTTGTCCGGAAATTAAAAATATAACGAACGAAATAGTAGACTCTTTTCCCGAAAATATTGTCGGTTTACATATACGAAGGACAGACAGTATTTATGCCATTGAACATAATCCTACCGAAATGTTTATAACGGCCATCGAAAGTGAAATACAAAGGGACCCTTCGGTTAAATTTTATTTAGCTAGCGATTCAATGGAAGAAAAAGAACATTTATTGCATTTATATGGCAATAGAATAATAACTTCTCGGAGAAAGGTTGTAAGGAATACGGAAACGGGAATTATAGATGCATTTGTTGAAATGAATGTTTTGTCACGAACAAATAAAATTTATGCAAGTAACAGTACTTTTAGCCATATAGCTGCAAGATTATCAGGAACAAATGTAATATTTTTAAATAAAGAGCTTTGAAGATATTTTTATTCGTCTATGTGTAACTGGAAAATTTTATGTAAATTTGCCGCAAGGAAATTATCATAAAAATGAATGCTTTACCCGATAAAGAAAGTCCGATAAAACCTGTTTCTATCAGAGGAAAATATTACAAACGGGCGGATAGCTCAAATCACTTCCTTAGTGTAGATGAGATTGCCAATGAACATCTGAAAACAATTAATTCGAGTTGGGATTTTTATATTGACCCAAACCATTCCGAATCTGATTTGTCGAAAGAAAAAATGACAAATGGACGCTATTCGCGAAATCGTTGTTAATATGGTAGTTCACCGCGATTACAGAGACAGTTCGGCAAGTATTATTAAGATTTTCGACAATAGAATAGAATTTTTCAATCCCGGAAAATTGTATGAGGGAATAACTATTCAGGACTTATTATCGGGAAATTACACTTCAAAATCCCGCAATAAACTGATAGCAAGAGCATTCAAAGAAACGGGTATTATAGAACGCTATGGGTCGGGTATTATGCGTGTACGCAAAATCTGTAAAGAGTATGGCGTAAGGGAACCGGATTTCATTGAAATATCCAATGGCTTTCAGGTAATTTTGTATAATGAGAAAGTTGTTGATACAAAAAAACTCACAGACAAAGACACCAATAGCGACATCGACACCAATAAAGACACCAATAAAGACACCAATAGCGACACCAATAAAGACACCAATAGCGACACCAATAAAGACACCAATAGCGACACCAATAAAGACACCAATAGCGACACCGACAAAGACACCAATAAATTGACGGAAATACAAAAAATAATTCTAAAAAAAATAGAGAACAATAAAAATATTACACTATCCGAATTAAGTAAAGCATTTAATATTAATATCCGGAACATAAAAAACAATATATCCAAACTTAAAGATAAGGGATTTCTTGAAAGAGTAGGAAATAATAAATCCGGTTATTGGGAAATAAAACAGACATTAAAAGACACCGATAAAGACACCGATAAAGACACCAATAGCGACACCAATAGCGACACCAATAAAGACACCAATAGCGACACCAATAGCGACACCGATAAAGACACCAATAGCGACACCAATAAAGACACCAATAAATTGACGGAAATACAAAAAATAATTCTAAAAAAAATAGAGAACAATAAAAATATTACACTATCCGAATTAAGTAAAGCATTTAATATCAATATCCGGAACACAAAAAACAATATATCCAAACTTAAAGATAAGGGATTTCTTGAAAGAGTAGGAAATAATAAATCCGGTTATTGGGAAATAAAAGACATTAAAAGACACCGATAAAGACACCAATAAAGACACCAATAGCGACACCAATAAAGACACCAATAGCGACACCAATAGCGACACCAATAAAGACACCAATAGCGACACCGATAAAGACACCAATAAATTGACGGAAATACAAAAAATAATTCTAAAAAAAATAGAGAACAATAAAAATATTACACTATCCGAATTAAGTAAAGCATTTATACTTCACGCGGTATGGTTTTGTGCATAAACGAGTTGACAAGTAGACGAGTTGACAAGTAAACGAGTCACTGCTTTTTATACCCTGTTTACTCGTCAACTTGTTTACTCGTTTA
>JAISWH010000094.1 GCA_031271125.1 Dysgonamonadaceae bacterium | reverse complement strand
AAAATGTAAAATGTAAAATGCAAAATGTAAAATGATTCTTCCGCAGTAAACGAGTAAACAAGTTGACGAGTAAACAGGGTATAAAGAGCAGTAACCCCGCTCGGCGAAGGCTCCAGCCTTCGCCGAGCGGAGGGAGAGCGGAGGGAGAGCGAAGGGAGAGCGAAGAGAGAGCGGAGAAAGAGCGGAGGGAGAGCGAAGGAAGAAAAGGGTTGTTTTAGGGTTTTGAGGGATGAAAAACGGGTTTGTAGGGGTATTTTGGGTGTGAAAAAATATTAACGTAAGATTAACCTAATGATAACATTCTATTAACCTAAAATAAAAGGGAGCAAAGATTAGGAAAAATAAATAATTTTTGGGATAATTATTTTGCGGTGTAGGGGCAAGGCGCGCCTTGCCCTACGTCTTTGATGAATTGAAGTGATCCACCTGGGGCTCGAACCCAGGACCCCATCCTTAAAAGGGATGTGCTCTACCTGCTGAGCTAGTGAATCAGCCTGTTGCTTTTTAAAAGCGAGTGCAAAGGTAGGTATTTTTTTTGAATTTGCAAATAAATCTCGGAAAAAAACTTGTATTTCTTCACAAAAGACTGTACTTTTGCAAAATATACCGGATTATTTTAACTAAATTCAGCACTGAATGTCAATTACCCAAAAGAAGATCTTACTGTTAAACGTGATGTTTATCGTTTATCCTGTAATTATTTATTCGCAAGAACCGGCTGCTTTAGAGGCATTTTTAAGTAAAAAAAATCTTTCTCATGCGGCAGTAAGTTTTAAAACTGTTGATTTATCAAGCGGTAAAACAATCGCGTCTTTCAACGAAAAAATGGCCTTGATTCCGGCTTCAAATATGAAAATTGTGACGACTGCCACGGCTTTAGATACTTTGGGCGACGGTTTTCGTTTCCAAACCGCATTGACTTATACCGGCGAAATCAAAGATGCTGTGCTGGAAGGCAATCTTTATCTCAAAGGTTCGGGCGATCCGACTTTAGGTTCGGAATTTGTAATCGGCGACAAGGAAGGTTTTTTAAGGGATTGTTTGATTGCTTTGCGGAAAGCCGGCGTAAAAAGTATTGAAGGGGACGTCATTGTTTTAGATCAACTCTTTGGCTATGAAGGCGTTTGTCCGACATGGTTGATGGAAGACGTCGGCTCTTACTATGCGCCGGGTATCTACGGCGTCAGCATTTTTGACAATACCTACCGGATTTATCTTCAATCTTATAAGCCGGGGACTCGTGTCAGGATTCGTTCGGTTTACCCTGAAATACCGGGTTTGCAATTTACCAACGATCTTAAGTCTTCAAAAATAGACAGCGACAAATCCCGCATTTCCGGCCTTTCGTCTTCCTTTGAAAAGCATTTGTACGGAACGATTCCTGCCAATCGTTCCAATTTTGTAATCAAAGGTTCTATTCCCGATCCGGGATTGTTTTTAGCGGACTATTTATATAAGTTCCTAACAAACAACAATATAAAAATAAAAGGAAAAGCGACAACTTTTCGGTTTGTTCAAAAATTGCCTGAAAATGATCAGACAATTGCGGTGATTCAATCGCCTCGTTTGGCGGCTATTGCCCGTGAAACGAATGTTAAAAGCAATAACCATTACGCGGAACATTTGTATAAAAAACTGCTTACTTTCGATAATTTCTGTTATTCCGATTATTGGGAAAGGCGGGGTTTGGACGGTTCGTCCTTGCTAATGGCGGACGGTTCGGGATTATCGCCTACCAACGCCGTATCGGCGGATTTTTTAACCGCTATCTTGATTTACATGTATGAAAGGAATGGGTCGATGGGCGCTTTTTATCAATCTCTGCCGATCGCGGGAAAAGAAGGCACGGTCATGACATTTCTGAAAAAAACGCCCTTGCAAGGCAAAGCGCGTCTGAAATCGGGAACTATCGCCCGTGTACAATCTTATTCGGGGTATGTGGAAAATGGAAACAATTGCTACGCATTTTCTCTGATAGTCAATAATTTCAGTGGAAAACGTTCGGATTTACGAAAAGCAATGGAAGAATTATTGATTAATCTTTTTTGAAATTTTAAGTCCGATATCCGAAATGCCTTTCAAAGGACTTTCACGCATTCCCTGACGGATAGAATATGTATATGTGCCTTTTTGGGGAAAACGCATAGCCGTTTCATAAGGAATTGTAAGGTTGTAAAGACTGATTCCTTTTCCGTACCATTTCCCATAAACATCTGCTAAATCCACGCCTACCGTATCGGTACGCACATCGCCTCCAGGCGTCTGAAAATCAACAAATAACCATATATTACGAAAGGGATAATCATTATTATTGCGTATTTCCAACGATACGTCAAACAAATCTGTCGTGTTGTCGATATTAATCTGGTAAACGGCAACGGCCTCCCTGTTCCATCCGTTTTTTTTGAAAGAATGATACTCGAAAAAAATTTCGTTGAGCGAACAAGAAACCCAAAAGAAAAGTAATAGGCCTGTTAATCCTGTTGAAATAAAACGTTTCACTTTTTTGCCCCCGTTTTTTTATGATTATAATGTTTCTCGTTGTTCGGACGATACTTTTTGTTCTTCTTTTTTATGATCGAATCAAACCGGCTCACGCTTTCTTCCAACACATCCTGATATTCTTTGGGTTGAGTTTGTTGTTCGTTGTTATCCGGCAATAAAGACTTCGGTTTATGTCCTTTTTTATTCATGCCAATCACATCGAAAGCCCTTTCGGCAGTGATGACAATGGTGTTGGCAGCGAAATTTTTGTCGGTTGAGTAAGTCATCTGATTTTTGAAAACGTCTGTTTTGAAATGATAGTACACATTGTCTTTGGTTTCGAGCGGGATTTCCCGGGAAGGGAAATTGCGTTGGGCTTCCATGTATGCATCCGCTTCGTAATTGAGACAGCATTTCAATTTGGCGCATTGTCCGGCTAACTTTTGCGGATTCAATGAGATGTCTTGCAAACGGGCGGCGCCGGTCGATACGGAAACAAATCCGGTTACCCAGCCCGAACAACATAATTCTCTTCCGCAAGGCCCTATTCCGCCGATGCGGGCTGCTTCTTGCCGTGCGCCGATTTGTTTCATTTCAATGCGGACACGAAAAGCCTCCGCCAGGTCTTTTATCAATTGACGGAAATCAACTCGTTCATCTGCAATATAATAGAAGATAGCTTTATTTCCGTCGCCTTGATATTCTACGTCGCCGATTTTCATTTGTAAACCTAAATTTTCGGCTATTTTCCGTGAACGAATCATTGTTTCGTGCTCTTTTGCTTTGGCTTCTTCGTACTTTTCAATGTCTATGGGTTTAGCTTTCCGGTAAATGCGGCGAATTTCCACATCCGGCCGCAAACGCGCTTTTGCCATTTGCAGCAAAACCAATTTCCCGGTCATCGTAACTGTGCCGATGTCGTGTCCGGGGCTGGCTTCTACAGCGACAACATCGCCTTTTACCAGAGGTATCTTATTGTTATTCAAATAATAACCTTTCCTTGTGTTTTTGAACTGAATTTCCACGTAATCGGTGACTTGTTCCGATTCCGCAATGTCGGATAAATAATCGTAGTTGTTCAATTTGTTGGTGTATCGGCTGCAACATCCTTTTGATTTGAGACAACATTCGCCGTTATATAATCGGTATTCCATATAATTAATTCTTTTTTATCAAAACAGCTATTTTCATCGACAAATCGAAAAAAACCATGCGCGGATTGACATTCGATTCGATATGCCGTTCGGCCAAAGCCAATTCGTTGATTAAGTCGATGACGTTATTTTCATTCACATAAGGTGAGAAATTTTTCGCAAAACCGGCTTCTTCCTGATTCAGATAATTAATTTCAGGCAGATTCAAACGGTAGAAAAAATTTTCACGGATCATATTTCCGGCGTAAGACAGGAAAGATTTTTGTTTCTCCCGGCCTAATCCGGTGAAGTTTTCAGATTCCGTTCGCATGTTCTTCACATCTCGTTTCCAGCAATTCCGCATGATGGAAATGAACAATTCCAGGTACCGGCCGGTTTCTTCGCCGCTCTCTATCAATTCGATGGCTTTCAGGTAGCTGCCGTTGGCCAGGTGAATGATGTTTTGCATCGTGTCGAGCGTGGAATGACAGTGCTTTTGTAGCGCTTGCATCATCGAATCGTCATCAATCGGCGGAACGGGGAAACTTTGCGTGCGGGATTGAATCGTGCCGATCACCCGGTCGGGATTTTCCGAAATCAAGAGAAATACCGTGTTCGACGGTGGTTCTTCAATCATTTTCAGCAATTTATTGGCACAGGCTTCGTGCATTTTTTCCGGCAACCAGACAATCATGATTTTGTATTCCGATTCGTAAGCTTTCAGATTTAATTTTCGAATGATTTCGTCGCTTTCCTTAGCGTATATCATTCCTTGCGAATTTTCCGCACCGATGAAATTAAGCCATGAATTGAGATTGAAATAGGGATTTTGCAACACAAATTGTCGCCATTCGGGCAGGTAATCGTCGCAAATTTCCTTTTTCTTCTTATCGTTTTTAACAATCGGATACACAAAATGCAAATCGGGGTGAGCCAGTTTGTTGTATTTGACGCAAGAGGGACAAACGCCGCAGGCATCGTCTTCGCCGCGTTGCGTGCAACTCAGATAACGGGCGTAAGCCAGCGCTAAAGCTACTTTTCCTGCGCCTTCCGGCCCGCGGATCATGCGTGCATGAGGCGTATAACCATCTTTTACCGATTGAATCAAGCGGTGTTTTATTTCTGTTTGTCCTATGATATTTCTAAAAAACATCAATAAATTTCCTTAGCAATTTGTCGTACACTATCCGTCGCCAAGAGCGTATAAAAATGCAGACTCGGCGCTCCGCTTTGAATCAACTCTTTACATTGCGTAATGCACCATTCGATACCGACTTGCTTTGCTTCTTCGTCCGTTTTGCATTTGCGGAGTTCGGCTTCTAAAACGTCAGGGATATCCGTCCGGAATATTTTGGGTAAAACCGTCAGTTGGTCAAGCAAGACAATCGGTTTGATACCGGGAATAATCGGAATGTTAATGCCTTCTTTGCGGCAACGTTCTACAAATTCAAAATATTTCCCGTTGTCGAAAAACATCTGGGTAACAGCGTATTCGGCGCCCAATTCCACTTTCTTTTTCAGGAAAGCAATATCGGAATCCATGTTCGGAGCTTCTTCATGTTTTTCGGGATAACAAGCCACGCCATAAGAAAAAGGCAGGGCCGGTTTTTCAAAACTGTTTCCTTCCAAATCAATGCCTTGATTGTATTGGTTGACTTGAACGATTAAATCGGTAGCATGTTCGTGACTTTGTCCGGGAAGGAACAGGTCTTTTTCCAATTTATTAGCATCGCCCCGCAACAACAGCAAATCGGTTACGCCGAGGAATTGCAAATCAATCAACGCATATTCGGTTTCTTCTTTGGAAAAACCTTTGCAGATGATATGCGGGACGGCCGTAATGCCGTAACGGTTCTGAATAGCGGCTGCAATCGCCACTGTACCGGGGCGTTTGCGGACATGTGTCTTCTTCAGCAGCCCGTCGGCAGTTTCCCGGTAAACGGTTTCGCTGTGGTGGGTGGTGATGTTGATGTATGTAGGGTCAAATTCTTTGAGTTTGTCAATGATACTGCATACTTTCGCGAAACTGTTTCCTTTCAGGGGGGGCAGGATTTCGAACGAAAATGCGGTTTTTGAATTATTCTTTAACAAATTGTTGGCGCTCATATTTATCATATCATAGAGAATCGAATAAATTTGTGACAAAAATAATATAAAAAGATTGAATGCCAAAATCTTTTTTGGGATGAGTCGCCGAATTAACGATTTGAATATTCAAATGGAATTACTACTTTTGTGGAAATAAACGGATTTAACAGACCCCGACATTCCGAAACAAAAATACAAAGCAAAATGAAGAAAGGCAGCATATTAATAATCGACGATAACAAAAACGTGCTTACGGCTTTGCGCATCTTGTTGAGCAACTATTTCAAGCAGGTTACGCTATTGTCGTCGCCCAATCAGATTCATACGGCTTTGCACGACGTTCAGCCGGATGTAGTGTTGCTCGACATGAATTTCTCGGCCGGAATCAATTCGGGTAACGAAGGTTTGTTCTGGCTTTCCGAAATCAAAAAACAGAACGCCGACTTGCCTGTCGTTTTGTTCACGGCTTATGCGGATATTGATTTGGCAGTAAAAGCGCTGAAACAGGGCGCAAGCGATTTTGTCGTTAAACCTTGGGACAACGCCCGGCTGGTTGCCACTTTGCAAGCCGCTTGCACGCTCGGCGAATCACGAAAAGAAGTAAAATCCCTCAAAAATAAACAATCGCTTTTGCAGGACGAACTTAACAAAGACAATGAAGTGTGTTGGGGAGTATCTTCCGCCATTCGCCGGTTGCAATCGTTGATTGCGAAAATTGCCGCTACCGACGTTAATGTGCTGATTACGGGGGAAAACGGAACGGGAAAAGAAGTTGTTGCACGTGAAATACACCGTCTGTCTTTGCGCAGCAAGGAAATTCTTGTGGCCGTAGATATGGGCGCTATTCCCGAAACGCTTTTTGAAAGCGAACTGTTCGGACACGTAAAAGGCTCTTTTACAGACGCCGCCGCCGACCGGTCCGGCAAATTTGAAGCGGCGGATAAGGGAACTTTATTTCTTGATGAAATCGGCAACTTGTCTTTTCCGCTTCAAGCCAAACTGTTGAATGTATTACAGTCGCGATGCATTGTCCGCGTAGGTGAAAACCGACCGATTCCGATAGATATCCGCCTGATTTGTGCAACGAACAGGGATTTGGCAAAATCGGTCAAAGCCGGGGAGTTCCGCGAGGATTTGTTTTACCGGATCAATACCATTCAGTTGGAAATCCCGCCATTGAGGGAACGGAAAGAGGACGTCGAATTACTCGCGAATTTTTTCCTGAAAAAATATGCTGTAAAGTATCATAAAGAAAACAGGAGCCTCTCGCCGGAAGCAGTTAGCCGGTTGAAAGAAAATAGGTGGGAAGGAAATGTCCGCGAACTGCAAAACGTTATTCAAAGGGCTGTTATCCTGTCTGATAATGCCGTATTGAAACCGGGTGATTTTCTGCTGAACAACAATCCGGTAAGTCCGGAAGAAAATATTCAAACCATGTCCTTGGATCATTGGAAAAAAATACTGATAGAAAATTCTTTAAAAAGGAATAATTATAAAATATCCGCCGTAGCCGAAGAATTGGGAATAAGCCGACCTACGCTATACAGCAAGTTAAAAAAGTACGATATACATGTTTAAATCCATTCAATATCAGCTTTATACATATACTGTTTTGTTAATTATCGGCGTTTCCGCAACAACCTTGTTGTTCGTAACCGGTAAATATACGTTTGTAGCTTTGGGTCTTATCCTGATTATTTTCTGCATTTATCATCTGAAAAAATGTTACGACCGGTTTAACCAAAACATTATCTTTATAATGAATGCTTTGGACAATGGCGACTATACGTTTCGCTTTGCGGAAAGCAAACTGTCGACACGTGAAAAAGAAATTAACATGACGATGAATCGAATCAAAGAGATTCTTGTTCATGCTCGCAAGGAAGTGATTGAAAATGAGACTTTCCTTGGCTTGATTATCGAAAGTGTAACAACGGGTATTATCATTGTAAACGAAAGCGGCGTGGTGCAGAAAGTGAATCATTCGGCTTTGAACATGTTGGGTTTACCGGTCTTTTCTCACTTGAACCAACTGAAAATCATCAACGAAAGCTATCCCCAACTTTTTAACCGTCTGAGAGTGGGCGACAGTTTACAAATTTCCCTGACGACGGAAAAAGAGGAAATTGCCGTCAGCATACATGTGTCCCAAATTCTTCTGAAACGCGGAGTGATGCGCATAATTACTTTGAACAATATCAGCGATGAATTGGAAACCAAAGAAATAGAGTCCTGGAACCGGCTTATCCGGGTACTGACTCACGAAATTATGAACTCTATTGCGCCGATTACCTCTTTGAGTGAGAGCATGCAGTTTGTTTTGAGAGATTTTAAATATCTGAAGGACATAAAAGATTTTAAAGAGCTAAGATCCAATTCATTGGAGGCTTTTGAAACCATCCACACTACCGCTTCCGGCTTGCTCTCTTTTGTTGAATCTTACCGGAAGTTTACCTCCTTTCCGCAACCGAAGAAAGAGCGTTTTGACCTGACTGCTTTGGTCGAAAAAGTTGTCAAACTGCATGAACGGGCGCTCAGGGAGTACAACATCCAATTCCGTATCCCTTCGGCGGAGCCTGTAATCGCCTTTGCCGATGAAAGCCAGATTCAGCAAGTCCTGATCAATTTGCTAAAAAACGCTATTGAAGCAACAGAAACCGTTGAGATGCGATTGATAGAAATTTCCATCCGGCAGGAAACGGAACATTTGTTCGTCGACGTCGCTAATACCGGGAAACCGATACCTTTGGACGTATTGCCTCACATTTTTGTCCCGTTCTTCACTACTAAACAGGACGGTTCGGGAATCGGCTTAAGTATTTCCCGTTACATCATGAGGTTGCATGGCGGTACGTTGAAGCATTTTGTTTCACCCGAAGGGATAACTGTGTTCCGGATTGTTATTTCCTGTTTGAAGCAGTCGGCAGGTTGCCTGTAAAATTCATCCAATAATTTGTTATTCACTTTCACCGAAGACGTGTATTTTCCCGTTTCCCGCATCCGCGCTCGGCGAAGGCTCCAGTCTTCGTCGTGTTAAAAGCAAGCGTCCCCGCTTGCGGCATGTCCGGAGACATACTTTTAACCCGACGTAAGCAGATACGCCGAGCAGGGGTACAGCATTTTGCAGGTGAGCCGAAAATAGTCTCTAAATGGCATCCTAATAATTATCAAAAACAAGTGTTAATTTCCTTAACAAAAATGTCTGTCACTATATAGGTGACAGACAAACGTCGTTAACACATAATTCGACGCAAAGATAAAGTAATTTAACAGATTGATTACTATCCAATTGCATGTATTATTTATT
>JAISWH010000092.1 GCA_031271125.1 Dysgonamonadaceae bacterium | reverse complement strand
ATGAAAGTTACGTCCTTTCAGGACGGCGTGATATTGACCGGTGTGTAACATGAGTGATTGAAATCGTTTTGTGTGTATACTTTGTGCAGTATAATAGCACCTCAAAAAAAGATTTAGCCAAATATTTTTGTAATCGACAACAAAAAACAATACAAATCAGGTAAATAACATTCTGTATTTTTTAGAAACTCGAAACCGAAAGCGATACCCAGATTTGTATAGCGCCGGCCAATTTAAAAATCCTTACGGCAACGAAATTGGTGAAAACAAGGGTTCTATTTGACTTTCGCCAACTCGCCGGAAATGCCCTGCGAGGCTTTGTTCGCTTGGAAACAGGGTGCTATAACTATTAGTTAGAGTGCCTATTCTTAACTTAATCATTTCATCATCAGATAAATCCGAATCTGAAATCATCTTATTTGGATTAGAATGGTTAATCCAGGCTGCCACGTCTTTTGCCAAAAAATAAAAGATTTTCACAATCACCATAAATACTGAAACTTTTTTCCAGCAAGTTCTCCATTGTTTTAATACTTGTACATTTTTCATTTTATTATGTCATTTTGAAATTAAATTTGCGAAGTCGGAACAGACAGGTGAAATCATTTTCGGAAATGGAGTCAATGATGGGATCGCATCAATTCATACTGGGAACTCGGCAATCAGAATGAAATTGATATTGTAGCTATTAACGAATACGAAAAAACAGTAATCATTGCCGATGTACCGGGCAAAGGTTTGTCGTATTCGTTCGGCAGGCTTTAAGCATGGATTTTTTCAATTACACCCTGTTTTTACCGGTGATTCTTTGTAAACTAAGTATTTTTAACTAAATTTGTACCCTCAAATATTCCGAATTATATTATTAAAATAAAAATAAAACTCTATGTATTGGCTATTTAATTCATCTATTGGAAGGAAGTTTATCATGAGTATCTCCGGTATCTTCCTTATTTTATTTTTGTTGTTTCACATGTCCATGAATCTGACATTGCTTTTTTCGGAAGAAGTGTATGACACGATTTGTGAACTGTTGGGCGCCAATTGGTACGCAATTGCAGGAACACTTGTCCTGGCAGGCGGTATGTTCGTGCATTTCGCTTACGCCTCGCTTCTAACACTGCAAAACCTGAAAGCGCGCGGCTCCGATAAGTACCTGTCTTCCAACAAGACACAAACCGAATGGGCTGCGAAAAACATGTATGTATTGGGATTAATTATCGTATTAGGATTAATTATCCACCTCTGGAACTTTTGGTACAAGATGCAGTTTGCCGAACTTATTCATTCTCCCAATGCAATTATCGAAGGTTCGGGATTAGTAAAGGGTCTTTTCTCAAGTCCTTATTATGTAATCGTTTATCTCGTCTGGTTGGGCGCACTCTGGCTTCACCTGACGCATGGCGTATGGAGTGCATTCCAAACAATCGGCTTGAATGGAAAAACCTGGTATCCCCGCTTGAAAGTGATTTCCAATATCATCGCCACGCTTATTGTACTTGGCTTTGCGGTTGTTCCGGTTTATTTTTTACTGATTAAGTTAACGAGTTGACAAGTAGACGAGTTAACGAGACCGGGACTTGCGAGTTTTCCCCGTTTACTCTTTAACTTATCGACTTGTTAACTAAAAAAAATTTTTTATGACAAATTTAGAAGCAAAAATCCCCAAAGGCCCATTGGCCGAAAAATGGACAAATTATAAAGACCACCAGAAATTGGTGAATCCCGCAAACAAAAGGCGGTTGGATATTATTGTAGTTGGGACAGGCTTGGCCGGCGCTTCCGCCGCCGCTTCCCTTGGCGAATTGGGTTTCAACGTCTTGAATTTCTGTATCCAGGATTCCCCCCGCCGGGCGCACTCGATTGCGGCGCAGGGAGGTATCAATGCGGCAAAAAATTATCAGAACGACGGCGACTCCATTTACCGTTTGTTTTACGATACCATCAAAGGTGGCGACTATCGCGCCCGCGAAGCCAACGTTTACCGTTTGGCCGAAGTTTCGGTGAATATCATCGACCAATGCGTAGCGCAAGGCGTTCCGTTCGCCCGTGAATACGGCGGTTTGTTGGACAACCGTTCTTTCGGCGGGGCGCAGGTTTCCCGTACTTTTTATGCTAAAGGTCAGACCGGACAGCAGTTATTGCTTGGCGCTTATTCGGCATTGAGCCGTCAGATACACAAAGGCAGCGTGAAAATGTTTATCCGCCATGAAATGTTAGACCTTGTCGTGATTGACGGACGCGCCCGCGGTATTATCGCCCGCGATTTGGTAACCGGCGAAATCAAACGTTTTGCGGCTCATGCGGTAGTAATTGCTACCGGCGGTTACGGCAATGCCTATTTCCTTTCTACCAATGCGATGAATTCCAACGGTTCGGTTGCGATGCAAATTTACAGGAAAGGCGCATTGTTTGCCAATCCTGCTTTTGCGCAGATTCACCCGACTTGTATTCCCGTTCACGGCGAATTTCAATCGAAACTGACTTTGATGTCCGAATCGCTTCGCAATGACGGACGTATCTGGGTTCCCAAGAAAATCGAAGACGCCCTGGCCATTCGGGAAGGTAAATTGAAACCGACTGAAATTGCCGAAGAAGACCGCGATTATTACCTGGAAAGAAGATATCCGGCTTTCGGAAATCTGGTTCCGCGCGACGTGGCTTCGCGTGCTGCAAAAGAAAGATGCGACGCGGGATTCGGCATTGCCCCTTCCGGTCTGGCGGTTTATCTTGATTTTTCGGATGCTATCCGGCGTTTGGGTATGAAGACGGTGGAAGCTCGTTACGGCAACCTCTTCCAGATGTACGAAAAGATTACCGACCAGAATCCGTATAAAACGCCGATGATGATTTATCCGGCTATTCACTATACGATGGGCGGTATCTGGGTTGATTATGAATTGATGACGACGATTCCGGGCTGTTTTGCCATCGGCGAAGCCAACTTCTCCGACCACGGCGCTAACCGTTTAGGTGCGTCGGCTTTAATGCAAGGTTTGGCAGACGGGTATTTTGTTCTTCCTTATACGATTCAAAATTACTTGTCCGACCAAATCAGCGTTCCGCGTTTCAGCGTCGATATGCCGGAATTTGCAGAGGCCGAAAAGGCAATCAAAGCGAAAATTAATAAACTGATGAATATCCGTGGAACCCATTCGGTCGATTTCTACCACAAAGCCCTTGGTTCGATCATGTGGGACTACGTGGGTATGGGACGTACCGAAGAATCCTTAAAAACCGCTTTGGAAAAAATCAAAGCATTGAAGAAAGAATTTTGGACGAATGTCCGCATCCCGGGCGAAGTCGGCTCGTTGAACACCGAATTGGAAAAAGCGCTCCGTGTGGCCGATTTCTTTGATGTAGGTTATCTGATGGCGCTTGACGGATTGAACCGGAATGAATCCTGTGGCGGTCACTTCCGTGAAGAATACCAGACACCCGAAGGGGAAGCTTTGCGCGACGATACTCAATATTCGTATGCGGCCTGCTGGCAATATACGGATGAGGATAAAGATCCGGAACTTGTAAAGGAGTCGCTGGATTATGAGTTTGTGGTTAGACAGCAACGGAATTATAAATCGTAAAACATGGAAAAAATAATCAACATAAAATTAAAAGTTTGGCGTCAAAGAGGCCCCAAAGAAAAAGGAGGTTTT
>JAISWH010000153.1 GCA_031271125.1 Dysgonamonadaceae bacterium | reverse complement strand
TTAGTATATTGGAATCGCTTTTTAAGGAATATTATTTCAATGTGCCGGAAGATTGCATAAATCGGGAAACAAACGATATTTATGGAAATTGGGAACGTATCTTTTGGTTTTCCAAATTGTGAAAAATCCGTTCTAATGAACTTGTTGCTGCGTCGCTCCGCCGAACGTTGTTTCCCGCCTGCGCGGGAATGACAGGGGGTACGAAAAGTTCAAATGAAATTCGGTTTATGTAATAAATAAGTGTTACCTTTGTCAAAAATCAATCTGAATGAGAGGACAAAGATACATGCAACGCGGAGTTTCCGCATCGAAAGAAGATGTTCACAATGCGATAAAAGGCCTTGACAAAGGCATTTTCCCGAAAGCTTTCTGTAAAATCATTCCCGATATTCTGGGCGACGATCCTGCCTATTGTAATATTATGCACGCCGACGGGGCGGGTACGAAATCCGCTTTGGCTTATATGTACTGGCGGGAAACGGGCGATTTGTCGGTTTGGAAAGGCATTGCCCAAGATGCTTTGATTATGAATGTCGATGATTTGCTTTGCGTAGGCGCAACGGACAATATCCTGCTTTCTTCGACTATCGGACGTAACAAGCATTTGATTCCCGGCGAAATTATTTCCACTATTATTCGGAGTACTAATGAGTTATGTGAAGAACTGAGCGCTTTAGGCGTACATATCTATCCAACCGGCGGTGAAACTGCCGACGTCGGCGACCTGGTAAGAACAATCATTGTCGACAGTACTGTTACTTGTCGCATGAAGCGTTCGGATGTGATAAATAATGCCAATATCCGGGCCGGCGATGTAATTGTAGGTTTGTCTTCCTGCGGACAAGCCGTTTACGAAAGAGAATACAACGGCGGCATGGGCAGCAACGGATTGACTTCTGCGCGTCATGACGTTTTTGCAAAATACTTGGCAGAGAAATATCCCGAAAGTTACGACCCGAACACGCCGATCGATTTAATTTATTCCGGACGGAAGAAATTGACGGAAACAATTGAAGATTTGGGTGTGGATGCGGGAAAATTAGTGCTTTCTCCAACCCGCACTTATGCTCCGGTGATTAAAAAAGTCTTGGACGAATTGCGGCCTCAAATTCACGGAATGGTACATGTTTCCGGCGGAGCGCAAACAAAAATATTGCATTTCGTAGAAAAACTGAAAATCGTTAAAAACAATTTATTTCCGGTTCCGCCTCTATTCCGGCTGATTCGGGAGCAATCGGGCACCGATTGGGCGGAAATGTACAAAGTTTTCAATATGGGGCACCGGATGGAAGTTTATCTTCCGGAAAAATTTGCGAAAGAAGTGATTGCCGTTTCCAAATCATTTGGAATTGATGCTCAAATTGTTGGATTTGTAGAGGCTTCGGATAAAAAGGAGCTGCTTATTGAAAGTGAGAATGGGTGGTTTGAATATAAATAATCTGCGTGATCGGGATAAATAAAATAAAAATTGTTTATTTAAATATAAATTACTACATTTGCACCTTAATATTGAAAAATATTTTATAAAAAAACATGTTGTTTTTAAAAAAATAAATTTTAATTTTTAATTTATTAAATTATACATCTATGAAGAAATACTTACTTATCTTATTCCTCTCCGTAAACGCCTTCGGCGCTTATGCCCAAGTGGTAGAGTATACCCTGCACCTGAGGTCGGACGACTGTCAACGCAATGTTTACATCAATATCGGCGAGCCGACCGCCCTGGATGAAATCAACCCAAGCCTGTATGTCTATCCGAATCCGGCGACAGACATACTGAACGTTCCGACGCTTGCCGCCGGAAAAGACGCTTGCGTGCGCTTGCTGGACATCGACGGTAAACTACTGCAACAGAAAACGGTTTCCGGCAACGAATCACTCTGTCAATTTGTTTTGACAAACTATCCTGCGGGAATATATTTTGTGCAAGTCGTTGGGAGAAAGAAAACCGTTTATAAGATCGTTAAAAATTAACCTATAAGGGGAATTTAAATCTTAAAATTATTAAACCAAATTAAATATTCTGTTATTATGAGATTAAAAGCAATTTTGATATTTATCGTTTTCCTTACAACTTTTACTAATCTTCCGGCTCAGATGCGGGAAATCAATATCCGTTCCGGCGACTCGCTGATACTCAACATGGGCGGTTATACCGAAGGCGCTATTCAGTGGCAACGTTATTCCAACGATTCGAAAAGCTGGGTGAATATTCCGAACGCCTCAGCCAAAACCGGCGTTTTGCGATACCGGCCTACGCAACCCCTTTTGGTGCGTGCACAAGTAACGGAACTGGATTGTCCGCCTTATTATACCGACACCTTACAGGTAAACCGGACCAAGTTCTGGACGCGAGCCGACACCTGTCTGGAAGGCGGACACGGATATATCTGGCCTTTTGTTTCCAACAATTCCGGCCTCTCAATGCAAGAAAAAGGTACGTTGACCGATTGGATCAACAAGGACAGGAAAGCCCGCTGGTATCTCTATCAGGAAACGGGGCGATACGATTTCAGCTTTATCATGACGCTAACGAATGGAAGTACGCGCGATTTCAAAATCACCTGCACGCCGGCTTACGAAGGGCTGGGTCTGGAACCTGTGGAACGTGAATTTTCTTATACCGGACGAGGTCCTTCTAATCCCGATACCGTCTTTGCCCTTGCCGTCGATATTCCGAAAACCGGCTATTTCCTTTACGAACTGGAATCGAAAAACACGGCCGGAAGCATCGCAATCACCAGCTTGGCCCTGACCGGATACCAGACGCCCACATCCACCACATTGGGGACGCCTCATCTTACCAACTACCTCTCTTCCCCATCGGTGCACTTGCATTATAAGTCAAGCGATGCGCCCAATACGACCATTTACGACTGGATTTACCAGGAAGTTTTAGTCCCCCCGCTGGAAGAAGGCTTTTCCCACACAGCTACCTATTGGGAATCCATTGGCTTCAACGGCGGCTATCTGGGTTTGCAGAACAATACCAATGAATGGCGGCGCATCCTGTTTTCCGTCTGGGACCAGATCGACACCGACGCATACAAGAAGGCGGGACGTCCCCTTCCGTCCGACAGCTTGGTAACGTTGGTTGATAAAGGCGATAACATCAATGCCAACGGTTTCGGCGGCGAAGGTACCGGCGGACAGTCTTACAGGCAACATGCCCAAACCTGGAAAGAAGGTATTCCGGTAAAATTCCTCTTTAATGTACGGAAAGACCAGGCCGATTGCGCTTCTTGTCCTTCCGGCAAAAAACCGACCGTAATCCTTTCGGCCTGGTATTGCGCTTACGAACCCGACGCACCCGGCCTGGAAGATATTCCCGATTCGATTAAAGGATGGCATTATATTGCCTCCTGGCGACGGCCTTTCGTTGATAGCTATCAGAGCGGCACCGGCTCGTTTATCGAAAATTTCGGATGGAACAACGGGCATCTGCCGCGCAAGGGTTACTATTACAATACTTACAACCGGAATCAGCAAACCGGCCAATGGTATCATTTCAACGAGAGTTCGGGCACCCACACCGACGGCAAGCCCGGACAGCGTACCGACATTGAATTTGGCGTTTCGACCGATCCCGGACATACCAATCAGTTCTATATGCTCTCCGGCGGATACGGAAGTACCAAGAAAACGTCCGGAACATTTAAAGTGCCTTATATCCCCATCGAGAATTTCCCGTACCTGAATAACCTGGATTTACAGCCTTATATCGACCGGGTGGATCAGGCGCTTGTCAAAGAAAAAGCCGAACAGGATTTCCTGAAATCCAAGAAAGACAAAACCGGATGGACAATCGCTTATTATTCTTCGCAGGAATTGAACGACAATCCCGACAATACTCCCCGTCCGGCAAGTATGATTATCGACAACGATGCGAATACTTTCTGGCACTCAAAATGGACGTCCGGCGGAAGTTCGTTGCCCCATATCCTGATTATTGATATGCAATCCGTGCAAAATATCTCGGCGCTTTATATCACTCAAAACGGCGGTTCGAATTACCATATTAAGGGTTTGCAAATCGGCGTCCGCGATGAGTTTTCGGGTAATGAAACCGGTACAAACGCTTTGGCTACTACCGATTCCAACTGGACGCCCGTTTGGTCGGGTGATTTGCCGGATGCATCGGCCAACACGATTCATTTGGAAAATGTACAGACAGGGCGTTACATCCGGCTGAAAATTACAACCGACTGGGCTTATCCGCCACACGTGAGGGTGAACGAGGTGGATGTTTTTGGCGGGGAATAATTGCCGGACGGGTTATTTTAGCAAACCTTCGCATACGACTTGAAGGTTTCGTTTGTTCCATGCTTATTTTTGTGAAGTCCCCTTTGTTGCGACAAGGTTCTGCCTTGTCGCAATTTTTTTAACAGCTTCAACTATTATTATTTTTTTTTACAAAAATGTATTATTCTATAACTTTTTTCCAATGTTTTTTGTACATTTGTCACTTCTATAATTTTAAATTAATTTTTATTACTTTATTACTATGATTTCACGAAGGAAATTTTTAAAGACGAGCGGATTAGCTACGGCCGGACTCGCCTTTACCGGCTTGAATACGATGAATGCCATGACGGCAAAAAGTGTAGCCGGAGTTGTCGGAGCAAACCGCAGGGTCAATCTTGCATGTATAGGAATCGGGAACCAGGGCGCAGAGATTATCAATAGATTTGATAAAACCGGTCTGGCAAATATCGTGGCGCTTTGCGATGTAGATTTGGGAGCGCCTCATACACAAGCGATTTTGAATAAATTTCCCGACGCCAAACGGTTTAAAGATTTTCGGGAAATGTTTGATAAAATGGGAAATGAAATCGACGCAGTTTGCGCCGGTATTCCCGATTTTGCGCACTTTCCTGTTGCCATGCTGTCCATGTCGTTGGGAAAACACATTTACGTGGAAAAACCGATGGCGCGAACTTTTTACGAAGGCGAACTGATGATCCGGGCAGCTAAAAAGTACAAAAATGTAGTGACTCAAGTAGGAAACCAGGGCCATTCCGAAGCGAATTATTTTCAGTTCAAAGCATGGAAAGATGCGGGAATCATCAAAGATGTAACCGCCGTTACCGCCCACATGAACGGCGACCGCCGTTGGCATCCCTACGATCCTGCTATTTATAAATTCCCCGACGCGCAACCCATTCCTTCCACTTTGGATTGGGATTTGTGGTTGACGACGGCCATGTATCACGATTACAACGATAAATTCCATTACGGAAACTGGCGCGGTTGGTACGATTTCGGTATGGGCGCTTTGGGTGATTGGGGAGCGCATATCCTTGATGCGGTTCACGAATTTCTGGATTTGGGATTGCCTTATGAAGTGAATCCCCTGAAGATAGACGGTCACAATGATTATTTCTTCCCGAAAGCTTCGACCATCCTTTTCCGTTTCCCGAAACGGGGCAATATGCCTCCGATCGATATTACCTGGTACGACGGGGTGAACAACATTCCACAAGTGCCGGAAGGATACGGAACTTTGGATATTGACCCGAATATTCCGATGGTAGCGGGAGGAAAATTACAACCTTCCAAATTGAACCCGGGCAAAATTATTTACAGTAAGGAATTGACTTTCAAAGGCGGTACGCACGGGAGTACGCTTACGATTATTCCCGAAGAAAAAGCCAAAGCGATGGAATCCAAACTGCCGCCTGTTCCGAAAAGTACTTCCGATCACTACACCAACTTCTTGCTGGCTTGTATGGGCGAAGAAAAAACACGTTCGCCGTTTGAAATCAACGGCGTTCTGAGTCAGGTATTTTCGCTCGGAGTGATGGCCCAACGCTTGAATACGCAACTTCTGTTCGATAGGAATACAAAGACGATAACGAACAATGCTTTTGCGAATGCAATGCTGACGCAAATACCTCCACGCAAGGGATGGGAGGAATATTATCAATTATAAATTACGAATTATAAATTACAAATATTATGAATAGTAGAAAATCAATAGTAACGGTATTTTTTATTTTTGTTTTTGCCGCTTTTTCAAGCTCGGCGCAAGACAATACCTTATCACAGAAAGAGATTGAAGAAGGTTGGAAATTATTGTGGGACGGAAAGACAACCGACGGTTGGATCGGTGCAAAATTGGCCACATTTCCGGGTAAAGGTTGGGTGATCAAAAATGGAACGTTGGGCGTTCAACCCGCCGTTGGCAAGGAATCGGCCAACGGTGGCGATATCGTTACCACCCGGAAATACAGGAATTTTATCCTGAAAGTGGATTTTAAGATAACCAAAGGAGCAAACAGCGGAATCAAGTATTTTGTCGATCCCGGTTTAAATAAAGGTGAAGGCTCCGCAATCGGTTGCGAATTTCAGATTCTGGACGACAAGAATCACCCCGACGCCAAATTGGGAGTAAAAGGCAATCGAACTTTGGGTTCTTTGTATGATTTAATTCCCGCCGACAGGTCGGGAGTCGGATACCATTTCGATGAAAACGGATTCAACACGGCGACGATTATCGTAAATGGCAACCGGGTGCAACACTATTTGAATGGCGTTAAAGTAGTTGAATATGTGAGAAATACGCCCGAATTTAACGCTTTGGTAGCTTACAGTAAATATGCTAATTGGCCGAATTTCGGAAATGCGCCGGAAGGCAATATCCTGCTGCAAGACCACGGGGATCAAGTGTTCTTCAAAAACATCAAAATCAAAGAAATAACAGGAAATTTGTTGCCGCCCGAAACAGGTGAAAACTTCAAATTAGGTATGGCTGGTTATACTTTCCTCCAGTTTGATGTGGATAGAACCTTGGATGTGATGCAGAAATTGGATGTTCATTATCTGTGTATCAAGGATTTTCATTTGCCGTTAAACAGTACGAATGAGCAAATTGCCGCTTTTCACGCCAAATTGGCGTCAAAAGGGGTAATCGGTTATGCCGTCGGCCCGATTTACATGAACAGCGAAGCGGAAATAGATCGCGCTTTTGAATACGCCAAAAAGGCAGGAGTGAAAATGATTGTCGGTGTTCCTTTGTATGGATTATTGCCTTACGTGGATAAAAAAGTGAAGGAATATGATATGAAATATGCCATTCACCTGCATGGGCCAGAGACGCCGGATAAATATCCCGACGCCACCGATGTTTGGGAGCATGTAAAAGACCTTGATCCGAGAATTGGGATGTGCCTTGATATCGGTCACGATACCCGCTACGGGAAAGATCCTGTGGCAGATTTGAAGCAATACCATACGCGGGTATTCGACATTCATATTAAGGATGTTACCGGGACAACCAAGGCCGGATATTCGTTTGAAATCGGTCGGGGAATCATTGATTTTCCTGCATTTGTAAGCGCTTTGCGCGAAGTCGGATATACGGGCTGTTGCAGTTTGGAGCATGAAAGGAATAAAGATGATCCGTTTACCGGAATCGGGGAATCTATCGGTTATTTCCGCGCGGTTATTGAATTGACAAAGTAAGAACATCTTACTGAAAAAGTGCGCAAATTAATTTAAAAATAAATTGCGTTTTTAATGAAAAATTGTATTTGGAGCATTCTTTTTTTCTTTTCTTTTTCATTGTTTGCACAAGAGAAAAGTAAAATCCCTTTTACCGTCAATGGAAGTATTCAATCCGATATTCTTTTTCCACAAGAAGATGCAACTATCGGAGCCGAATCGTACAACGAATTGGCGCGTACGAATACTTATGCCGATTTGAATTTGGTAAGCGCTTACTTAGATGCAGGAGCGCGTTTTGAATAT
This sequence comes from Dysgonamonadaceae bacterium, assembly GCA_031271125.1. Lineage (GTDB taxonomy): Bacteria > Bacteroidota > Bacteroidia > Bacteroidales > Azobacteroidaceae > Azobacteroides. The sequence continues at coordinate 4,933 of JAISWH010000153.1, read as the reverse complement.
TTGAAATATCCTCTTCCGGGGTTTAATGATTTGGGATTTGCCGGTTGGGGCGTTCCTTTCTTTTATGCAACGGGAAAATATAAGAAAGCGAAATTAACCGTAGGCGATTTTTACGATCAATTCGGAAGCGGACTTATTTTCAGGATTTATGAAGATCGAAATTTGGGCATTGATAATTCCTTACGGGGAGCGCGATTAACATACGAACCCTATAAAGGGATACAATTCAAGGTTTTGGGTGGAACGCAACGACGGTATTGGGAACATAATGAAGGTTATGTATTGGGAACTGATTTGGAATTGAGCATCGACCAATGGATCAGGAAAATGGAAGAAACGAATACATTCCTGACTTTAGGCGGCTCGTTTGTGAGTAAGCATGAACCGGACGAGATTATCACCACCGACGCCGCGCACCGGTTGAATCTACCCGAAAATATAGGCGCTTTCGACATCCGGGTCCGCTTACAAAAAGGGAATTACACTTTTCTTGCCGAATATGCGGAAAAGGCGAATGATCCATCCAAAGACAACAATTATATTTATAAAAAAGGGAACGCATTATTGCTGTCCGGATCGTATGCACAAAGTGGTATGAGCGTTTTGCTTCAAGCCAAAAGAAGCGACAATATGTCGTTCAGGAGCAAACGCTCACAACTTTTAAATTCGTCTTTCATTAACCATTTACCCGCTTTCACGACAGAGCAGACTTATGCCCTGGCCGCTTTATATCCGTATGCCACTCAACCGGACGGGGAATGGGCGTTTCAAGGAACGTTTTCGTATCATTTCAAACGCAAATCCGCGTTGGGAGGGAAATATGGGACAACGGTCAGGCTTAATGCTTCTCATATCCGGGATATTGATAAGAAATATGTGGATGGGTACGACCCAACTCTTTCTTATATGGAATCTTTCTTAAAAGGAACTAACGGTTATTCCTCCTCCTTTTTCAAAATGGGAAAAAAATTGTATTATCAGGACATTAATTTGAGTATTGATAAAAAGTTGACAAATGACTTCAAGTTAAACTTGATGTATATGAACCAATACATTGATTTAGGAGTCGTACGAAAAGAAATTGGTATCGTGAAATCAAATATTTTTGTTGCCGAAGGCAAATATCAACTTAACAAAAAGGCAACTATCCGCTCCGAATTACAATACTTGAATACGAAACAAGACGAAGGCGATTGGATCGCAGGAGTAATTGAATTGTCTTTGTTACCGTATTTTATGTTTACCGTTTCCGATATGTATAATGTAGGAGAAACAAATATCCATTATTATAAGGCCTTGATCACATACACGTGGCAAGCGCATTTTATTCAATTAGGATATGGCAGGACACGGGCGGGACGTGACTGTTCGGGCGGCGTATGCCGGGATGTTCCTGCAAGCAGAGGATTTACCTTATCGTATAATTATAATTTTTGATTCACAATGATAAAGAAGATATTCTCACTTTTTATTTTTGTATTGGTAGTCACAAACAACGGATGTGATGTAATTTCGGAAAGTGACCGTATTGTTGAAATGGATGAAGTAATTCCATTAAAAAAAGTATTATTATTGGAATTTACCGATCAAGATTGCATTAATTGTTTAAAAGCGGCTACAGAAGCAAATAAGATTAAAGGATATTATGGTGATAACTTTGTTACGGTAAGTGTTCATGCTTCGGCAAGAAGATTTCCGCTACGTACTCCGGAAGGTAATGAATATGAAAATCATTTTGGAATAATCTTTCATCCGACCGGCGTAATCGACGGCGTCAGTATTTCTTCCGATTTTGCTCTGTGGGATGGTTTGGTCAGAGACCGCTTTAACGTATCGTCTTCGTTAAGTATGGATTTATCGCTCGATTATGACACTGAAACCAGGGAACTGATAATAACTTCCGAAATGAAGGGATTAAAAAATATATCCGATGCAAAATTGTTATTTTGGATAATTGAAAATAATGTAATAGATTGGCAAAGGATATCGGAAACAGAGATTAATTACGAATATCAACACAATCATGTGTTTCGTGCACCTGTAAATGGTACTTGGGGAGAAGATTTTTCAATTCAATATGACGAAGTGAAACAATTAAGACATACTTATATTTTAAAGGAAAATTGGGATAAAGAAAATATTTCTATTATTGTATTTATATACAATATCCGTTCAAACGAAGTATTTGATGTAGAGGAAATACAATTAGAAAACAATTAAACAATACGATATGAAAAGAATTTTTATTTTATGTAGTTTTATGTTATTATTTACAACTGCAATATTTGCCCAATCGTTTGCTTTTTTTAAAGACGCTACGCAGTTGGAAAATAATGTTGAAATCACGGTCAGGAACTTTACGACGACTCCTATTCCCGAAGAATTGGAAATACCGGCAGGATTGAGTTTGAAAAATCTGACAGATAAGGCTTTAGATGCAAAAATGAAACAGACTGTTATTTCTTATGCAGGAACAGGCGAAGAGTTGATTAACTGGTGCTTTAATGTATGTAGCAATGTAGCCCTGACAACTACTGTCCTGGAACGTACCAGCAGGATTGCAGCCTATAGTTTCGAAGAAAATTTCCACACAAACTTGATTGTCTATCCGGGTGAATATGCTTCAGCAAAAGTTCGTTACGATTTATATCCGCAAAATACTTTTGAAGTTATAACCGTAATGGTTAATTTTATTTATGACGAAAATTCTCAAACAGGCCTGGATATACCGGAAAGAAATAAGATCAATGTTTATCAGGAAGGTAAAACTGTGAAATTTAATTATTCTTGCGATCAGACTAATACTCAATTGGAAATATACAATATTATGGGGAAAAAGGTTGCACTGTACCATCTTAATACAGGAGAAAATCAATTTTTATTATCCGAACAATTGCCTCAAGGTATCTATGTCTATGTGTTAAAAGGAGACAGAAAAACAATAGTCAATCAAAAATTTATAGTACATTAATTAAACTTTTATTATAAAACAAATTATTATGAAGCGATTTTTACTTTTATTTTTAGTTATTTTCTTGATAGGGAAAATAAATGCAGACGGAATAAGTCAAATAATAGCTCCTGTCTCCGGACAGGAAAGTTTATCACCCGCTCAAATAACGGATGGAACAGCTTTAAAAATAGGCTATTGCGAAGAAACAACGAATGGATTTGGTGGATTTGGAGGAAATGTAGCAGGAACAGCACAAGTGGGAATCTTTTTTCCCGCTGAATATTTGATTCCATATACAGGAAAAAATATTACGAAATTAGTGATCGGGATAGCTAACTATTCTTTCTCTAATCTGAAGATTATTCTTTCGGAAACGGTTGGCGGAAGTGAGATTTATTCCCAACCTGTATCATCATTATCAAGAAATAGATGGAATGAGGTACAATTAACCACCCCGTACACAATAAGCGAAGGAAAAGGACTTTTCATTACCTACCAGCTCGACTATGCTGCGCAACAATTCCCGATTGGACTTTGCCCAGGCCCGGCACATCCACAAGGTGATTATTTCAAGTCGAATACCGGTTGGCAACATATAGCCGCCGATTTGGGTGGTGATTTTAATATAGCTTTGCTTGCAGTAATAGAAGGCGATGGACTAATACAAAATGAGATCGCATTGCTTAGTCTTGACCTCCCTAAATTCTCGGATTTAAATGAATTTGTAATCAAAGGAAAAATAAAAAATAATGGAACTCAAACATTAAACTCATTTGAATTGGAATATCAAATTGGCAACGGAGAACCGGTTACACAGAAAATCGAAAATATCAATCTGCCTAATTATGCAACTTATAACTTTTCCGTCAATAATATCAATGTCAATGAAACGGGAGAAAAAAGTATTCGTGTAAAATTAAAAAATCCCAATAATGAAACTGACAATGGAATTGATAATGAACTAAATCGTATCACTTATTTCTATGATAAATCCAATAATACAACTCAAAGAAAAGTTCTGTTGGAACACTTTACGACGGCTAAATGTTCCAACTGTCCATGGGCGCACGAACTATGGAACCGAGTATTAAGTACTCGTAAAAATGTAATTTATGTTTCCCACCACGCAGGATATTACACGGATGCGTTTACAATAAATGAAAGTGAACAATATTTGTGGTTTTATAATGCCAATGGATCCACATACGCTCCTGCATCCATGTTAGATAGAACTAATTTATCGGATTACGGAGCAGGAAATGGAAATGGAGGTTCATCCCCCGGTCCCGTATTTTTCCCTGGTGACGAAACACTTGTAGGTAATTTAGTTGATCACGAACTGGCTTCGCCTCCCTTTGTTACAATTGATATTCAAAGAAATTATAATCAAACGAATAGAACGCTAACTTTATCTATTTCATCAGATAGAATCGAAGGAATGCCTGTATTCGATAATATGAAAGTAAATGTTTTTTTAACCGAAGATGAGTTAAAAGGAGATCAAATACTTGGTAACGGAACAACGAATAGGAATTATATCCACAACCATGTAATTCGTAAAGTGATTACTCCAACTTGGGGAGAATCGGTTTCTTATAGCAGCGGTTCTTTTACCAAGGATTATACATTTACAATTCCTGCTTCATGGAAAACAGAAAACATGAAAGCGATTGCTTTTGTATCGATTTATGATTCAACGAATCCGAACAGCTGTATGGTAGTTAATGCCGAATCGGTAACAATAGAGGGAAATGTAGGTATTTCATTAATTGAAAAAAGCAATACAACGGCTTATATCCACAACAACTCGCTGCACATCCGTTCCGAAGCCCCAGTGCAAAGCATAACCATTTACAATATATCCGGGCAGGAAGTGCTGGCATCGACGACCGCCGGCAACACAATCCCGGTTGAAAAACTACCGCAAGGTATTTATGTAGTAAAAGTGAAAACTACGCAAGGGGAAATAGTCGCAAAAGT
>JAISWH010000194.1 GCA_031271125.1 Dysgonamonadaceae bacterium | reverse complement strand
CAACAACACTTGTGCTTCCTGACCTGTTTTTCTTTTTACGTACAAACATGATGCAGATGTACTGTTTTTTTGACTGCGTCACCCAAATCGGTGACGCAAAATTTATAATATGCCGATTTGCCGATTGTTATAAAATACGTGTCGGAAAAGTGTCGAAGTTAGGAAAAAGCGTTTATAGAATAGAGGATAATTAAAAACAATGTGAAACCGTGTCCGTTTGAAATGTACCCGCGGAAAAACTTCTCAGCGTCCGGCGGCAGCAACGTCAAACCCTTCCAACCGTCCTTCGCCCGTGACGAGGCCACCGTTACAGCGGAGCGCCGCAGGCCGCCGGTCAGCGTCGGCGACCACGACCGCACCTTTTTCCAGATGCAGTTCCACGCCGGATTTCAAGTTAAGCGCATTCACGCGGTATCGCCCGGCCGGTACGCGGACTATGCCGCCGCCGGCAAAGTATATGGCATCCATCACCCGCTCGAAACTCAGACTGTTATCCGTCTGCCCGCCGGCATCCACGTCGTATTCCAGGATATTGCAGGATTTTCCTACAGGATGATAGATGCAGCAGAAGCGTCCGCCGGGAGCGCAGTCGCCGTTTACGTACCACTCCAGCGGGTCTTCCGCTTGCATGTTGTCCGTCCACTTGTACTCCAGGTCGATGCCGTCCGTCATTCCGGTTTCGGTGCGCGGTACGGCAATCATCATCCGGTTACCGGCTTCCCGGCTGTCAACGGTCCGTAGTGTCGTCCATGCGCCACCGGCATAGCGTTGCAGGATATTTCCGCGTATAACCCGGAAATCGAATCCCTGCCAGCCGGTCTCGTAGCGGCGGTCTGTATTGAGATAAAGGCACATCCGGCTGTCGCTGTCCGGTTCGGGCGGCGTGAGCGGCGTCACAGTTTCGGCAAGGAAGTAAACGTACCGGCTATCCCACGCATTTTTCAGGATATGGAAATCGTTACGTCCGGTGAAGTTAGTATATCGCACAGTGAGCGGAGCGCCGGGATGGTCGCGGTCACGCGTGTCGCCGGTGTAGTCAGTGTAGGCGGTGTCCACGCCATTCCAGTCTTCCAAGGAGGTGATGGTGCGTTCCGGCGTGAATCCGCGATCGGGTTCGACACCCTTGTATCGTCGGATGTTGTTTACCATTTGCATGTAGTAATGGTCATCGAGATCTCCGGTGAGCGTCGGTTCAATGTCGCGGCTGTATTCGGGACTGGCCTGGTCGCAGAACCAGGAATGTTCGGGGTTGGCGTCGTGACTGTCCCACCGGCCGGCCACCCATTCGTTCCAGCCGGTCACGAAGATGAAAGGAACGTCCTGCGTCAGGGCATAATCCCACTGTTCCTGAATATTGTATCCGTAAAACATGTCCTTTTCGGGATTCCCATGCGAGCCGTTGCGATAGCTTCGTCCCCGGTTGTCCCTGTTGCCGTAGAAGGCCGACCCGCCCATTCCAGCCTGTACGTTGATGTGTTGCGCCACGGAGACGCTGATCATTTCGGCTTCGCCGCGGGCGTTGTAATCCACGTGCTGCGGGCGCTCAAAGGAAATCCACGACCAGGCGTCGGTTTTCACGCCGTCACGCGGGAAACGCGGTTCGCGGAAGGTGAAAAAGTCTTCAAGGGGAGTGCCCTTCACTTCGTTTTTGCGTCCAACAATCAACGGTTTCCCATCTAAGTAGAGCCAGCAGTCGGGATGGCGGAAGGGTGCGCCGGGACGATAGCACATTTCCCAAGCTTCGCGCATGGCATCGCCGGAGGAAGCGGAGGTGTAGAAGACAACTTTGGGCGGATTTTTGCCTTGCGCCCGGATGGCGTCGAGGGCTGACATGACGACATGCGCCGTCCGGGAATAGGTTGGGCCGTTGCTTGCGTCGAAAGCCAGGAAGTCGACTCCGGCATCGGTCAGCAACTGCATGCTTTTCAGCGTCGCCCATGCGTCGTCGAAGCGGTAGTATCCCCAAACCGGTTGCCCCCAGAAATATCCCCTGTACATTCGCGGATCCCCCCAGTGTTCGCTGTCAAAGTCTTCCAGGACTTCGGGATGGCGGGCGGTGATTTCGGTCAGATCCCAGAAGTTATGTGGAATGGGCGCACTGCCCCGTTCGCTGCTGTCCGTCACATTGAGGAAATAAAAAATGCCGACCTGTCGTCCGGGTTTGGGGTCGCCCACGGCGCCGTGTCGGAGCAGGACACGTCCCAGTCCGTCGGTTCCGGCCAGCGGCTGAGCATGGAGGGTTATACACACCGCCAGCGTCGCCAATACGGCGCCTGCTGCACGACGTAAAACTTGTGTAATCGTTATAACGATTGTTTTATCTTCTCTTTTCATTATACTTTATAGCAAAACTTTGACATGTTATTTATTTTGTATCCTCAAACATGTAGCAAAATTAGATGAAAAACCTCAGTTTTACAATTTTTTTTTAAAATAATTCAAATATATTTTGTTATTGAGAAACTTTCCACTAACTTTGCAACCCGAAATATTAAATATTAACATTTAAAAATTAAATTATCAAAAGAAAATTATGATTATCGTTCCATTGAAGGAAGGCGAAAATATTGAACGTGCCTTAAAAAAGTTCAAAAGAAAATTTGAAAAGACTGGTGTGACTAAAGAATTGCGTAAAAGACAAGCCTTCGCAAAACCGTCTGTTGAAAAAAGAAAACAAAAAATTCACGCTGTTTACGTTCAAAAATTACATCAGGCAGAAGAATAATAATCCTGTGTTTTTTCTTGATAAAAATTTTGTATATTCATACTTTCTTTCTACCTTCGTACATCTAAAGTAAGAAAATATGATGATAGAGTCGTTTTTACGGTATTTGCAGTATGAGAAAAATTATTCCGCTCATACGGTTGAATCTTATAAAAATGATTTGTGTCAGTTTAGAGCGTTTGTATCCGGTGATTCCGCTTTTCATCCGGAAACGATTGACGCCGTGTGGGTGCGGCGGTGGATTGTCTCTCTGATGAATGAAAATTATTCCCCGCTCTCTGTAAATCGGAAATTAAGTTCTTTGAAATCATTTTTTAAATATCTATGCAAAAATAAATATATTGAAACCAGTCCACTCAGAAACATACAAGGGCCAAAAGTAAAAAAGCCGCTTCCCCATTTTGTTAAAGATTTGGATATGGAAAAGTTGTTTTCGGTTTGGAACGATGAAGACGTTTTTGAAGGAGAACGCGATAAAGCCATTTTAGACGTTTTTTACACAACCGGTATTCGCTGTGCCGAATTAGCCGGTTTGAAAGACGGCGATGTTGATTTTCAAACCAAAATGATAAAAGTAACCGGAAAAAGAAACAAACAACGCTTGATTCCGTTTTCCGATACTTTGAGGGATGTTTTACAGTCTTATATTAATATAAGGAGTGAAGCAATAGAATCGCCGGCAGAGCATGCCTTTTTCGTCAGGAAAAACGGCAAAGCGTTATCCAACTCAATTATATATGGAATCGTAAATAAGCGATTATCTGAAATCCCGAACTTATCAAAAAAAAGTCCTCATGTGTTGAGGCACACTTTTGCGACAAGTATGCTGAACAACGGGGCGGAATTGAATGCTGTCAAGGAATTATTAGGACACGCAAGTCTTTCCTCAACCGAAGTTTACACACATACAACTTTTGAAGAATTAAAAAAAGCGTATCACCAGGCTCATCCCAGAGCTTAAAAACAAAAGGAGGTTTATATGGAAATTGCAATTCATTCAATTCATTTTGAAGCCAGTGTGAAATTGGAAAGTTTCATTCAAAAAAAAGTAAATCGTCTGGCGAAGTTTAATGACAGTATTGTTTCTGCCGATGTAATTTTAAAAGTAGTAAAACCGGAAACTGCTGAAAATAAAGATGCTTCAATAAAAATATTAGCGCCCGGCAATGAATTTTTCGCTCAGGAAATAGCCGATACTTTCGAAGAAGCCATTGATAAATGCGTGGAAAAATTAGAACGTCAAGTCGTAAAATCCAAAGAAAAGAAAATTTCTAAAAAATAAAGGCATAATATTTGGTCAATCGAAAAAAAATTACTACATTTGCACCCGCTTCGGATTTTAGATAATCTGAAGCGGCTCTTTGATGTATTGCCTCTTTAGCTCAGCTGGCCAGAGCACGTGATTTGTAATCTCGGGGTCGTTGGTTCGAATCCGACAAGAGGCTCAAGTCAATTACGAATTACGAATGGATGAAGTAATTAGCGTAAATGAAAAAAAGGGCAGTTACCAGAGTGGCCAAATGGGGCTGACTGTAACTCAGCTGACGTACGTCTTCGGTGGTTCGAATCCATCACTGCCCACGAGAGAGAGAGTTAAGAGTTATGAACTAAGAGTTAAGAAACAGAAAAAAGAAAATATTCTGTAGAGTAGAAATACGCAGTTCATAGTTCTTAGTTCTTAGTTCAAAATAAGCGGAAGTAGCTCAGTCGATAGAGCATTAGCCTTCCAAGCTGAGGGTCGCGGGTTTGAGTCCCGTCTTCCGCTCTCGAAAATGCCTGTGTAGCTCAGCGGTAGAGCACTTCCTTGGTAAGGAAGAGGTCCCGAGTTCAAGTCTCGGCACCGGCTCGAAAACAATAGACAGTTAAAAAGAAAAATATTCATTCTAAAAAAGAACAAAATAGATTATGGCAAAAGAACATTTTAACCGGTCGAAACCTCATGTTAACATCGGTACAATTGGTCACGTTGACCACGGTAAAACAACATTGACTGCTGCTATTACGACAGTATTGGCAAAGAAAGGTCTTTCCGAAGTACGTTCATTCGATTCGATTGACAACGCTCCGGAAGAAAAGGAAAGAGGTATTACAATTAATACCGCTCACGTTGAATATGAAACTGCAAACCGTCACTATGCTCACGTCGACTGTCCGGGTCACGCCGACTACGTGAAGAACATGGTTACCGGTGCTGCCCAGATGGACGGCGCTATTATTGTAGTTGCCGCTACGGATGGTCCTATGCCCCAAACTCGCGAACACATCCTCTTGGCTCGTCAGGTAAACGTGCCGAAATTGGTTGTTTTCATGAACAAAGTAGATATCGTTGACGATCCCGAAATGTTGGAACTGGTAGAAATGGAAATGCGCGAATTGCTTTCTTTCTATGACTTTGACGGCGACAATACTCCGGTTATCCAAGGTTCTGCTTTGGGCGGATTAAATGGAGTTCCCGAATGGGAAGAAAAAATCGTGGAACTGATGGAAGCCGTTGATACATGGATTCCTCTGCCTCCGCGCGATGTTGATAAACCTTTCCTGATGCCTGTTGAAGACGTATTCTCTATCACCGGCCGCGGCACCGTTGCTACGGGACGTATCGAAACCGGTATCATCAAAACCAGCGAAGAAGTTCAAATCATCGGTTTGGGCGCCGAAGGCAAAAAATCGGTTGTTACGGGAGTTGAAATGTTCCGTAAAATTCTTGACGAAGGTCAAGCCGGCGATAATGTAGGTTTGTTGCTTCGCGGCATCGACAAAGATGAAGTAAAACGCGGTATGGTTATTACCCACCCGAACAAGGTTAAACCTTACACTTCATTCAAAGCTTCGGTTTATGTATTGAAGAAAGAAGAAGGAGGCCGTCATACGCCGTTCCATAACAAATACCGTCCTCAATTCTATATCCGCACCTTGGACGTAACGGGCGAAATCTCGTTGCCGGAAGGTACCGAAATGGTGTTGCCGGGCGATAACTTGGAAATCAAAGTAGATTTGATTTATCCGGTAGCTTGCTCCGAAGGTTTGCGCTTTGCTATCCGGGAAGGCGGTCGTACCGTTGGTTCCGGACAGATTACGGAGATCATTGAATAAATTACGAACTACAAATTACGAATTACGAATGTGCTGAAGAATCAGCATAAATAAAATTCGTAATTCGTAATTTGAAATTCGGAATTGAATACACGGGTTTAGCTCAGTTGGTAGAGCGACGGTCTCCAAAACCGTAGGTCGAGAGTTCGAGCCTTTCAACCCGTGCCAAATAAAAAATATTTCATATGAATTTTTTTCGGAAAATAGCTAATTATACAAAAGAATCTTATAACGAACTTGTACATAAGGTTTCTTGGCCTACTCAGCAGGAATTGGCAAGTAGCACTATCGTTGTCATGACAGCTTCCTTTATCATGGCGGTGGTGGTATTTGGTATTGACTTTGTTTTTGAATCCATGGTCAAAGTCTTTTATTCGAAAATCTTTTAATTTAAGACATGTCTGAAATTGAAAAGAAATTTTATGTTCTCCGCGCTATCAGTGGCAAAGAGAATAAAATAAAAGAATATCTGGATGCTGAAATTAGAAATTCGGACTTGAAGAATTATATTTTTCAGGTCTTGATTCCTACGGAAAAAGTGTTTCAGCAGCGTAACGGAAAGAAAGTGTTGAAAGAACGCGCTTATCTTCCCGGTTATGTTATTATTGAAGCTATTCTGGTAGGAGAAGTCGTACATTTCCTGAAAAACGTCAATTTTGTCATTGGATTTCTCGGAGGAAACAATCCGATTCCTTTGCGTGCATCGGAAGTAAACCGAATACTCGGTACAGTCGATGAATTACAGGAACAACCGGAAGAATTCGATGTTCAATATACGATTGGCGAAATGGTCAAAGTGATTCATGGCCCGTTCAACGGTTTTTTCGGAGAGATTAAAGAAATCAATCTCGAAAAAAAGAAACTGACGGTACTTGTAAAAATTTTCGGTCGTGGGACGCCCCTCGAATTGGGCTATATGCAAGTTGAAAAATAACAATTCGATTAGGTTACGCTCTTTGGATTTCTATTTTTTTGTGTTATAAGGAATTAAATAAACTAAATTTTATTAACAAATGGCAAAAGAGATTGCTGGACAGCTAAAATTACAGATTAAAGGAGGGGCGGCGAACCCTTCTCCCCCGGTAGGCCCTGCATTGGGTTCGAAAGGTATCAATATAATGGAGTTTTGCAAGCAATTTAATGCCAGAACCCAAGACAAGGCAGGTAAAGTAGTGCCGGTGGTTATTACTTACTACGCCGACAAGTCTTTCGATTTTATCATTAAAAATCCGCCGGTGGCCATCCAATTGTTGGAAGCAGGCAAGCAAAAAAGCGGATCGGCAGAGCCTAATCGCAAAAAAGTGGCCGAAATTACTTGGGAACAAGTGAAAGCCATTGCCGAAGATAAAATGGGAGATTTAAACTGTTTTACGCTGGAATCTGCTATGAAAATGGTGGCAGGTACAGCCCGGAGCATGGGTATAACTGTAAAAGGGGCATTCCCTGTAAATATTTAAAACTTCAATAGAGATATGAGTAAACTTACAAAAAATCAAAAGTTGGCTTTAAGCAAAATTGAAGCAGGGAAGACATACACGCTAAAAGAAGCATCCGCTTTGGTGAAGGAAATCACTACTTCCAAATTCGATGCGTCCGTCGACATTGACGTTCGTTTAGGTGTTGACCCCCGTAAAGCTAACCAAATGGTAAGAGGCGTTGTTTCATTGCCTCACGGAACAGGTAAGCAAGTTAGGGTTCTCGTATTAACTACTCCCGACCAGGAGGCTGCTGCCAAAGAAGCAGGGGCCGACCACGTGGGTCTTGATGAATATATCGACAAAATAAAAGGCGGTTGGACGGATATTGATGTGATTATTACACAACCGGCTATTATGGGTAAAATCGGCGCTTTAGGTCGTGTACTCGGTCCTCGCGGGCTGATGCCGAATCCCAAAAGCGGAACGGTTACCAACGATGTAGCGCAAGCCGTGAAAGAAGTAAAACAAGGTAAAATCGATTTCAAAGTTGATAAAGCCGGAATTGTTCATACTTCTATCGGCAAAGTTTCTTTTATCCCCGATCAAATCAGGGATAACGCAAAAGAATTTGTCGCTACGCTCATCAAGTTGAAACCTACGGCTGCAAAGGGGACGTATGTAAAGAGCATTTATCTTTCAAGTACAATGAGTCCGGGTCTGAAAATAGACCCTAAATCGGTAGATGAAATTTAAAATTAATTTGAATTATGAAAAAGGAAGATAAATCCGCTGTTATTAAACAGATTGCTACTACCATAGGTGAATATTCGCACTTCTATCTGACTGATATTGCTACGTTGAACGCGGGCAAAACAAGCAGTTTAAGAAGAGAATGTAATAAAGAAGAGATTAGATTAGTTGTTGTAAAAAACACCTTATTTAAGAAAGCGCTGGAACAATTAGAAGGAGATTATTCCGCTCTGGATCCTGCTTTGAAGGGCAATACGGCTGTGATGTTTTCAAACAATGCCAATACGCCCGCCAAATTGATTAAGTCTTTTTCAAAAGGAACCGATATTCCGAAATTGAAAGCGGCTTATGTACAGGAAGGATTCTATGTAGGAGCTGAGAATCTGGATATTCTTGTTTCTATCAAGAGCAAAAATGAACTTATTGCCGATGTTATCGCCTTGTTGCAATCGCCGGCTAAGAACGTTATTTCTGCTCTTCAATCAGGTGGGCAGACCATCCACGGAGTTTTGAAGACTCTGGCAAGTAAATGAGTTGACAAGTAAACGAGTTGACGAGTTACAGGATCAAAAACTCTCGTTTACTCGTTAATTAAGAACTCGTTAACTAAAAAAGAAAGAAAAATAAATAAACAATTAAAAATTATACAATCATGGCAGATTTGAAAGCTTTTGCTGAACAATTAGTAAACTTAACCGTTAAGGAAGTAAACGAACTTGCTGAAATTCTTAAAACAGAATATGGTATTGAACCGGCTGCAGCCGCTGTTGCTGTTGCTGTAGGTCCGGCTGCCGCCGCTGAAGTAAAAGAAGAAAAAACATCTTTTGATGTAGTTTTGAAAAGCGTCGGTGCAAATAAATTAGCTATCGTTAAAGCTGTTAAAGAATTAACAGGTCTTGGTCTGAAAGAAGCGAAAGACATCGTTGATAGCGCTCCCGCACCAATCAAAGAAGGAGCTACTAAAGACGAAGCCGAAGCGCTGAAAAAATCCTTGGAAGAAGCCGGAGCGGAAATTGAACTTAAATAATCGCTCTTGTTATCATGAGTAACGTGGTTAAGAATCTCTCTTTGAAGGTTCTTAACCTTTTTGCGTCTATTTTCAATACTTAATCAATTTCGTCCAAATATCTGCATAATGTCTTCTATTACAACAAACAACGATCAGAGAATTAACTTCGCTTCGATAAAGAAACCCTTTGCATATCCGGATTTCCTCGAAGTGCAACTGAAATCTTTTCAAGATTTCCTTCAATTAGATACTCCAACCGAAAAAAGAAAAAACGAAGGTTTGTACAAAGTATTTGCCGAAAATTTTCCAATAGCGGATACACGTAACAACTTTGTTCTTGAGTTTTTGGATTATTTTATTGACCCTCCGCGTTATACCATTGAGGAATGTATCGAACGCGGTTTGACTTACAGCGTTCCGCTGAAAGCAAAAATGAAACTTTATTGTACTGACCCGGATCATGAAGATTTTGATACTGTGATTCAGGACGTTTACTTAGGTCCTATACCTTATATGACCCCAAAAGGGACGTTTGTCATCAATGGCGCCGAACGGGTTGTGGTTTCTCAACTTCACCGTTCTCCGGGGGTATTCTTCGGACAAAGCATCCATTCCAATGGAACAAAATTATATTCGGCGCGTATCATTCCTTTTAAAGGTTCATGGATCGAATTTGCAACCGACATCAACAATGTGATGTATGCCTATATCGACCGGAAAAAGAAATTGCCCGTAACTACGCTTTTAAGAGCCATCGGATTTGAAAGCGACAAGGATATTCTGGAAATATTCAATCTTGCCGAAGAAATCAAGGTGAATACGACCAATCTGAAAAAATCCGTCGGACGAAAATTAGCTGCGCGTGTCTTGAAAACCTGGGTGGAAGATTTTGTAGATGAAGATACGGGTGAAGTGGTTTCTATTGAGCGAAACGAAGTGTTGATTGACCGTGAAACGGTGATCGGCCCGCAACATATTGATGAAATTCTTGAGTCGGGCGTTCAAACCATTTTGTTGCATCGCGAAGACCAGAATCTTTCCGATTATGCAATCATTTACAATACTTTGCAGAAAGACCCGAGCAATTCCGAACGGGATGCGGTAGTTTATATTTACCGTCAGTTGCGGAATGCCGATCCGGCCGATGATGCAAGTGCAAGAGAAGTCATTCAAAACTTGTTCTTCTCGGAAAAAAGATACGATATGGGTGACGTAGGCCGTTACAGAATCAACAAAAAACTGAATCTGACTACTCCCGACAATGTGAAAGTCCTTACCAAAGAGGACATTATTGAAATCATCAAGTATCTGATCGAATTGATCAACTCCAAAGCCAATGTGGACGATATCGACCATTTGAGTAACCGTCGTGTGCGTACCGTTGGCGAACAGTTATACAACCAGTTCGGTATCGGTTTGGCGCGTATGGCGCGTACCATCCGCGAACGCATGAATGTCCGGGATAATGAAGTGTTTACTCCTATTGATCTGATCAATGCGAAGACCATTTCTTCCGTAGTCAATTCGTTTTTCGGGACTAATGCTTTGTCTCAGTTCATGGATCAAACCAATCCGCTGGCGGAAATTACACACAAACGCCGTATGTCGGCTTTGGGTCCCGGCGGTCTGTCGCGTGAACGCGCCGGTTTTGAAGTCCGCGACGTACACTATACGCATTATGGTCGCCTCTGTCCGATTGAAACGCCGGAAGGTCCGAATATCGGTTTGATTTCGTCACTCTGCGTATATGCGAAAATCAATGAATTAGGATTTATTGAAACGCCTTACCGTACAGTTTCCGATAAAAAGGTAGATTTGACGAACGACGGTATTACTTATCTGACTGCCGAAGAAGAAGAAGGCAAAATTATCGCACAAGGAAATGCGCCTTTGGACGATGACGGCATTTTCATACGCAACCGCGTTAAATCGCGTCAGGATGCGGATTATCCGGTAGTCGGACCGGAAGAAGTGGAATTGATGGACGTCTCGCCTACGCAGATCGCTTCGATTGCCGCTTCATTGATTCCGTTCCTTGAACATGACGATGCCAACCGCGCCTTAATGGGCTCAAACATGATGCGCCAGGCTGTTCCTCTAATGACTCCCGAAGCTCCGATTGTCGGGACAGGCATTGAAGGACAGTTAATTTCAGACTCCCGGACACAAATTACCGCAGAAGGACCGGGTACGGTGGTTTATGTGGATTCGACCCGCATTGATATTGAATATGATCGCACCGAAGAGGAAGAATTTGTCAGCTTCGATCCGTCGATTAAGTCCTATAATATTCCGAAATTCAGGAAAACGAACCAGAATACGACTGTCGATTTACGCCCGATTATCAAAAAGGGCGATCGCGTAGTCAAAAACCAGATTCTTACCGAAGGCTATTCTACTCAAAACGGGGAATTGGCAATCGGAAAGAACTTAAAAGTGGCGTTCATGCCTTGGAAAGGCTATAACTTTGAAGATGCGGTCGTAATCAGTGAAAGAGTTGTACGGGAAGATATTTTCACTTCGGTACATGTTGATGAATATATTTTGGAAGTTCGTGAAACCAAACGGGGTACGGAAGAATTGACTTCGGATATTCCCAATGTCAGCGAAGATGCAACCAAAGATTTGGATGAACAAGGTATTATCCGCATCGGGGCGAGAGTGGAACCCGGCGACATCCTTATCGGTAAAATTACGCCGAAAGGGGAATCCGATCCTTCGCCCGAAGAAAAATTGCTCCGCGCTATTTTCGGCGAAAAGGCCGGCGATGTGAAAGATGCTTCTTTGAAGGCTTCGCCTTCGTTGAGAGGTGTTGTCATCGGGCGCAATCTTTTCTCGAAAGCCGGTGTTAACAGTAAACAGAAGAAGTCCCGTTTGAGCGATAAAGCAAAATTACCTCAGTTGGACGACGCTTTTGAAGAAAAGGTCGGCGCTCTCCGGGAAATGTTAATCAATAAATTGTATGCGCTTACCGAAGGCAAAACATCGCAGGGCGTGAAAGATTTCATGAATGTGGACATTATTCCGAAAGGAACACGGTTTACTCGTGAAGAATTAAACAAAATTGATTATGCTTCCGTTCAAGTAAGCAAGTGGACTTTGGATTCCGCTAAAAACGAAATGATCAGGGATATAATCGTTAATTATTTGAAGAAGTATAAGGAATATGACGCCGAACTTCGCCGCCAGAAACTTGATTATACGATTGGCGATGAGTTACCTGCCGGAATTGTTCAAATGGCGAAAGTATATATTGCAAAAAAACGTAAGTTACAGGTGGGCGACAAAATGGCCGGACGTCACGGAAACAAAGGTATCGTTTCGCGGATTGTGCGCGACGAAGATATGCCTTTCCTCAAAGACGGAACGATTGTGGATATCGTTTTGAATCCATTGGGCGTGCCTTCCCGTATGAACTTGGGACAGATTTTTGAAACGGTTTTAGGTTGGTCGGGTAAAAATCTCGGTTTGAAATTTGCAACGCCTATTTTCGACGGCGCTTCTTTGGACGATTTGAACAAATGGACGGACAAAGGCGAGGTTCCCCGTTACGGGAAGACTTACCTTTACGACGGCGGCACGGGCGAACGTTTTGACCAGCCTGCCACGGTCGGCGTGATTTATATGTTGAAACTCGGCCACATGGTAGACGATAAGATGCATGCCCGTTCGATCGGTCCGTATTCGTTGATTACGCAACAACCTTTGGGCGGTAAAGCGCAATTCGGCGGACAGCGTTTCGGGGAAATGGAAGTTTGGGCGCTGGAAGCTTTCGGCGCATCGTTCATCCTTCAGGAAATATTGACTATCAAGTCGGACGACGTGGTGGGACGTTCCAAGGCTTACGAAGCTATCGTGAAAGGCGATCCGATGCCTGTTCCGGGAGTTCCCGAATCGTTGAATGTGTTGCTCCACGAAATAAGAGGTTTGGCCTTAAGTATTACATTAGAATAATCATAAAATTATGGCTTTTAGAAAAGAAATTAAAACGAAAAATAGTTTTTCAAAGATATCTATCGGATTGGCTTCCCCTGATGAAATCTTGGGTCAATCGAGCGGAGAAGTTCTAAAACCCGAAACCATCAATTACCGTACTTATAAGCCCGAACGCGACGGTTTGTTTTGCGAACGGATTTTCGGCCCTGTAAAAGATTACGAATGTCACTGCGGCAAATACAAAAGAATCCGTTACAAAGGAATCGTTTGCGACCGTTGCGGGGTGGAAGTTACGGAAAAGAAAGTCCGCCGCGAACGGATGGGACACATCCATCTCGTTGTGCCTGTGGCGCATATCTGGTATTTCCGTTCTTTGCCCAATAAAATCGGTTATTTGTTGGGATTGCCGACGAAGAAATTGGATGCGGTCATTTATTACGAACGTTATGTGGTTATTCAGCCGGGTATTGTTACCGACAGAAATACTTACGATTTGCTTTCCGAAGAAGAATATTTGGATATCATTGATAATTTGCCGAAAGACAACCAATTACTGGAAGATTCCGATCCCAATAAGTTTATTGCCAAGATGGGCGCGGAAGCCATCTGCGATTTGCTGGAAAAATTAGATTTGGACGGATTGTCTTACGAACTGCGTCACAAAGCCAGCAACGATGCTTCGCAACAACGGAAAAACGAAGCGCTGAAACGTTTGCAGGTTGTGGAATCTTTCCGTCAATCGAAAGGAAGAAACCGTCCCGAATGGATGATTGTGAAAGTTGTTCCGGTCATTCCGCCCGAATTACGGCCTTTGGTTCCCTTAGACGGCGGCCGTTTCGCCACTTCCGATCTGAATGATTTGTACCGCAGGGTGATTATCCGCAACAACCGTTTGAAACGTCTGATTGACATCAAAGCTCCGGAAGTAATCCTGAGAAACGAAAAACGCATGCTTCAGGAATCCGTCGATTCTTTGTTCGACAACTCCCGTAAGTCAAGCGCCGTCAAAACCGACGCCAACCGTCCGCTGAAATCCCTGTCCGACAGCTTGAAAGGGAAACAAGGCCGTTTCCGCCAAAACTTGTTGGGTAAACGTGTGGACTATTCGGCCCGTTCGGTAATCGTGGTAGGCCCGGAATTGAAGATGCACGAGTGCGGTATTCCTAAAAATATGGCGGCGGAATTATATAAACCGTTTGTTATCCGTAAATTAATTGATCGTGGTATTGTAAAAACCGTTAAATCGGCGAAAAAAATAGTAGATCGGAAAGAACCGGTCGTTTGGGACATTCTCGAATACGTGATGAAAGGTCATCCGGTATTGCTGAACCGCGCCCCGACTTTGCACCGCTTGGGTATTCAGGCTTTCCAGCCTAAACTGATTGAAGGTAAGGCAATTCAACTGCACCCGCTTTCGTGTACGGCTTTCAATGCCGACTTCGACGGCGACCAGATGGCTGTTCACCTTCCCCTGGGAAATGAAGCGATTCTCGAAGCGCAAATGTTAATGCTGGCTTCACACAATATCCTGAATCCGGCCAATGGCGCGCCGATTACCGTACCTTCGCAGGACATGGTTTTGGGATTGTATTATATTACTCGCTTGCGGGATGGCGCAAAAGGCGAAGGCTTAAAGTTTTACGGTCCCGAAGAAGCAATTATTGCTTACGACAACGACAAGGTGGATATTCATGCCAAAGTAAAGATTTATGTGGATGATATTGCAGATGACAAACCGGTTAACCGTTGTATAGAAACTTCGGTAGGCCGTGTGATGGTCAATGGATTTGTTCCGAAAGAAGTAGGTTTTATCAACGAAATTCTTTCAAAGAAATCTTTGCGGGATATTATCGGTAAAATCATTAAAGTTTGCGGCGTAGCAAGAACGGCGCAATTCCTCGACGATATCAAAGATTTGGGATATATAATGGCTTTCAAAGGCGGTTTGTCATTTAACCTGGAAGACATTATTATTCCGAAGGAAAAAGAAGAATTGGTAAAAGAAGGTTATGACGAAGTAGAACAAATTTTGAATAACTACAACATGGGTTTCATTACCTATAATGAACGTTATAACCAGATTATTGATACCTGGACGCATGTCAATTCCCGTTTATCGGATATTCTGATGAAGCAGTTGCGTGAAGATAATCAAGGTTTCAATTCCGTGTGCATGATGTTGGATTCGGGCGCTCGCGGTTCGAAAGAACAGATTCGCCAGTTGTCGGGTATGCGCGGATTGATGGCAAAACCGCAGAAAAGCGGGGCTGAGGGCGGACAAATCATTGAAAACCCGATTCTTTCGAACTTCAAAGAAGGTTTGTCGGTATTGGAGTACTTTATTTCTACGCACGGCGCTCGTAAAGGTTTGGCGGATACGGCTTTGAAAACGGCGGACGCCGGTTATCTGACACGCCGCCTGGTCGATGTTTCCCATGATGTAATCATTAACGAAGAAGACTGCGGCACTTTGCGCGGTTTGGTTGCTACCGAACTGAAAAACAACGAGGAAACGGTCGCTTCCCTTTATGAACGTATTTTGGGACGTGTTTCCGTACATGATGTTCAACATCCGATTACCGGAGAAATTATTGTTCGTTCCGGGGATGAAATTACCGAAGATAAAGCTGAAATCATCGTAAACTCGCCGATTGAGCGCGTTGAAATCCGTTCGGTACTAACTTGCGAATCGAAGAAAGGCGTTTGTGCCAAATGTTACGGCCGTAACCTGGCTACCGGACGCATGGTTCAGAAAGGCGAAGCGGTGGGCGTTATTGCGGCGCAATCCATCGGCGAGCCGGGTACACAGTTGACTTTGCGTACTTTCCACGTGGGTGGTATCGCTTCCAATATTGCAACCGAAAACAATGTAACATCAAAATACGACGGTATTCTGGAAATCGACGAGCTTCGTACCGTAGAAGTTGCCGACGAGCAGGGAAATCCGTATCAAATCGTAATCAGCCGTTTGGCGGAATTGCGTATTATAGATCCGCATACGAAGATTGTATTGTCTTCACATAACATTCCTTACGCGGCCAAATTGTTCTTCAAATCGGGCGATATGGTGAAAAAAGGCGATTTGATTATCGAATGGGACCCGTTCAATGCGGTTATCGTATCGGAAGTGCCGGGTAAAATCCAGTTTGAAAATTTAATCGAAAATTCTACCTATAAAGTAGAATACGATGATACGACCGGTTTGCGGGAAAAGATTATTGTTGAATCGCGCGACCGCGCCAGGGTGCCTGCCGCTCAAATTGTCGACGAAAATGAGGTCATTCTGAAGACCTACAATTTGCCTTTGGGCGCTCACATTGTGAAAGAAGAAGGCGATGACGTCAAATTGGGTGAAGTATTGGTAAAAATTCCGCGCGCCGTGGGTAAAACCGGCGATATCACCGGAGGTCTTCCGCGTGTGACGGAATTGTTTGAAGCCCGTAACCCCTCGAATCCGGCTGTGGTTTCCGAAATTGACGGGGAAATCTCGTTCGGGAAAATCAAACGCGGTAACCGCGAAGTAATCGTAACCTCCAAAACAGGTGAATATAAGGTTTATCTGATTTCGCTTTCCAAGCAGATTTTGGTTCAGGAAAACGATTATGTCCGCGCGGGTACGCCGCTTTCCGACGGCGCCGTTACGCCTTCGGATATTCTGGCAATCAGCGGGCCGACGGCCGTTCAGGAATACATTGTAAATGAAGTTCAGGATGTTTATCGCTTGCAAGGGGTGAAAATTAACGACAAACACTTTGAAGTGATTGTCCGCCAAATGATGCGTAAGGTTGAAATTGTCGAACCGGGCGATACCCGTTTCCTCGAACAACAATTGGTTGATAAACAGGACGTAATGGAAGAAAACGACCGTATTTGGAATAAGAAAGTCGTTATGGATTCCGGCGATTCTCCCAACCTGAAACCGGGTCAGATTGTTACGGCGCGAAAACTTCGCGATGAAAATTCGGCCTTGAAACGCCGGGACTTGAAACCGGTTGAAATACGCGACGCCGTTCCGGCGACAGCCAATCAGGTATTGCAAGGAATTACACGGGCTGCTTTGCAGACGACAAGTTTCATGTCGGCCGCTTCCTTCCAGGAAACCACCAAGGTGTTGAACGAAGCCGCGATAAACGGTAAAATCGACCGCTTGGAAGGTATGAAAGAAAATGTGATTTGCGGTCATTTGATACCTGCCGGCACAGGTTTGAAAGATTACGATAAAATCATTGTCGGCAGTAGAGAGGAAATGGAAAAGGCGCAGGCTAATTTGATCCGCTCCAGAAGTTTTGCTACGATATTGGATGATGATGAATAAATAACAAAAAAAACGAAAAGCAAAGGGCGAAAGATTCGATATTTTGATTTCTTTCGCCCTTTGTTCATGATTATTCTATTTTGTTAAAATCTAAATGACAACAAAAACATGCCGTATGCAGTATAAAAACGGCTCACCAGCAAAATATATAAATTATTCGATATTTATACCCGAAAAAACAAAAAAAATAACTATATTTGCACGCAATAAAATTTAAAAGCATTTCACTATGTCATTTATTGCAGAAAAAGTTGTTATGGATGGATTAACCTTTGATGATGTTCTTTTAATCCCTGCCTATTCGGAGGTTTTACCTCAAGTTGTCGATCTCTCGACAAAATTCTCAAGAAACATTATGCTGAATATTCCTATGGTTTCCGCTGCTATGGATACCGTGACGGAAGCAAAAATGGCTATCGCTATCGCCCGCGAAGGCGGCATTGGCGTTATTCATAAAAACATGAGTATCCAGGAACAAGCCCGGCAGGTTCGCTCGGTAAAAAGAGCGGAAAACGGAATGATTTCCAATCCGGTAAGCATCCAAACGGGTAAAAAGGTCGGCGACGCCTTGTCTTTAATGGCCGAATATAAAATCGGCGGGATTCCTGTTGTAGACGCCGAAAATCATTTGGTTGGCATCGTCACGAACCGGGACTTGCGTTTTCAACGCAACATGGACTTGTTGGTGGAAGATGTGATGACTAAAGAGTTAATTACAACCAATCAATCGACTAATCTGGAGGCTGCCGCCGAAATTCTGCAACAATACAAAATCGAAAAACTTCCGGTGGTTGACACCAGCAACAAATTGATCGGACTGATTACTTACAAAGACATTACCAAGGCAAAAGATAAACCTTCGGCATGTAAGGACGAACAAGGCCGACTTCGGGTTGCAGCCGGCATCGGCGTAACAGCCGACGCCATGGAAAGAACGGCAACCTTAGTGGAGGCGGGCGTGGACGCTATCGCAATTGATACGGCGCACGGTCATTCCCGCGGCGTAGTCGATTTGCTGAAAAAGGTGAAAAAAGAATTTCCGGATATTGATTTTGTAGTCGGTAACATTGCGACGGCCGAAGCCGCTAAAACGTTGGCTCATGCAGGCGCCGACGCGGTAAAAGTCGGGATTGGGCCGGGTTCGATTTGCACGACGCGGATCATTGCCGGCATAGGCGTCCCCCAGCTTTCGGCTATTTATGATGTAGCCAAAGAACTTCGGAACACGGATATTCCGATCATTGCCGATGGCGGCTTGCGTTATTCGGGGGATATTGTGAAAGCCATAGCGGCAGGCGCCTATTCGGTGATGATGGGTTCGATGCTTGCCGGTGTGGAAGAATCGCCGGGCGAAACGGTTATTTACAACGGAAGGAAATTCAAAACTTACAGGGGAATGGGTTCGCTCGAAGCCATGCAAAAAGGATCGAAAGACCGCTATTTCCAGGATTCGGAAGACGATGTAAAGAAATTGGTGCCGGAAGGAATCGCCGCTCGCGTTCCTTTCAAAGGTTCTCTCTATGAAGTGATTTATCAAATGGTAGGCGGATTGAGGGCAGGAATGGGTTATTGCGGATCTGAAAATATTAAAGCCCTTCACAATGCCAAGTTTACGCGCATCACCAATGCCGGTGTGGAAGAAAGCCATCCGCATGATGTGACGATCACGCAGGAAGCGCCGAATTACAGTTATAACCGGGGATAATATTCTATAATCCTATCTCTTTTCAGTTGCAAGGCATCGGTTTCCAACAATCATGCACTAAGGTGGATTTTGGAAACCCGTTACTGAAACATTTGTCTATTGCTTGTCCTCAAGGTAAGCAACCCGTTTTTCCAAAAAATCAATCTTTTGCAACAAGGTACCGATAAATTTGATTAGAGCCTGATTTTCCTGTATTTTTTCGCCTTTTTTTATCTAAACGGCGATTCCGCTTGTTTAGTATTTAAAAAATATTAATTATTGAAAAAATTTTATATAACTGAATAGTTACTTAATATTTAAACCTTGTTTTCTTTTCAAAAAAAATGTTTATTCATTATTTATCAGTAAATTTGGGGCTGAATAGTTACAAAAATTTTAATATATATATTTACTGATGAAAAAGATGAAATTTATTTTTATACTTGCCGCGCTGACTGGTGCGGGATTGATGACCGGTCATGCGCAGCCTGCCGGACGGATGCAATCGTATGACCTGTCGAAAGACCGTCTCCTGTACGCGATCGGCTATTCGCACCTCGACACGCAGTGGAACTGGGATTACGTGCGCTCCATCGACGAACTGCTGAAAAATATCATGACGGAA
>JAISWH010000179.1 GCA_031271125.1 Dysgonamonadaceae bacterium | reverse complement strand
ATCGTCAAACGCGCTATCGAAGAACCGCTTCGCCAGATTGTCGAAAATGCCGGAAAAGAAGGCGCCGTAGTCGTTCAGAAAGTAAGGGAAGGCAAAGCCGATTTCGGTTACAATGCCCGCACCGATGTTTACGAAAATCTGTACAAAGCCGGCGTCATCGACCCGACGAAAGTTACCCGTGTAGCTTTGGAAAATGCCGCATCTATCGCCGGTATGTTCCTGACGACCGAATGTGTAATCAGCGAAAAGAAAGAAGATAATCCCGCTCCGGCTATGCCTCCGATGGGTGGCGGAATGGGCGGTATGATGTAATCATCCTGTTTTTATAAATTTTAGTGAATAGAAAAAGAGATTGTTTGAAAAGACAATCTCTTTTTTGTTTGTCGGTGACTTTTTTTGTAACTTTGCAGCCGTTCATTAACATAAAAATGCATGTTAATTTATAATTTTATTGAAATATGAAAACAAAACACTTTTCCGGCGCACAGCGCCACAGTCTTTTAACTATCGCCGCCGCTTTGTGTATGCTGATTTTATTTGCTTGCAAAGAGAAACATCCGGCTGTGATTGAAACGCCCGTCTTTGATGTCTGGGCTACCTCGGCGCTCGAAATTGAAAAAATAGAGATGTCTGATTCTACAACCATTTTTCACATCCATGCGTTTTTCCATCCGAAAGAATGGATAAAGATTTCATCGGAAACCTTTATCCGGGAAAGCGGAACGGATGAAAAATTAACCATTGTCGACGCTGAAGGTATCGAATTGGACGAAAAGTTCTTTATGCCGGAATCGGGCGAAACTTCTTTCAAATTGTATTTCCCGCCCCTAAAACCCGAAGTGACGAAGATTGACTTTATTGAATGTGAATCCGACGGCTGTTTCAATATCTGGGGAATCCGTCTGACGGACAGAGCCAAAGTGGAGGTTACTGCGCTGACGCAGAAAACCTGTACGCAGCCCGTACCGGCTCTCGAATACAGCACGAAACCGGCCAAACTCAGCGGAAAATATTTCGGATATTCCAAAGCGATGAATAAGGAGGTGTACGTGGATTACGCCGATTTTTCGGACGAAATCCAAACCGTCACGGCAACGGTTGCCGACGACGGTTCTTTCAGCCTCGAAGCGCCTGTCGGTTATCCCGGCGTCTACCATTCTTCTCTGGGACGCATTTTCCTGACGCCCGGACAGGAAGTGAAATGCTACGTCGATTTGGTAAAACAAACGCGCAACGCTTCCCGCCTGCGAAAGGATAAAGAACCCGGCGATTCGATCAATGTATTCACGGAAAGCGATGGCTTTTTCATCTCGCAAGCGGATATAAACAAAGTTGCCAATCTGACTCCCCAGCCGGAAAATCCCGAAGCTATCCTTACCGAGTTTTTTGCAAAGAAACCCGATGAGCAGGTATTTTTTGCTTCTTTCTTTTCCCCGATTGTCTATATTTCAAAATATTTGTATCTGCCGGAAGAAGTGAAAAACAAGCCGGTGCAAGAACAGTTTGCCGTGTTCAAGGAAAAAGCGAAATCTTTGCCGGCCGACGCCAATTGGTTTTACGACCATGTTTTGGCCTCCCTTTATAGCGCCCGGATTCAGGCGTCGAAATTCTATACCGACGCCGATAAGGAAGAAATAAAAGCCGCTTTTGCCGGTAATCCCGCATACGCCGAAACATTATTGGCTGAAAATGAAAAAATGAAAGCGTTAACGGAAGAAAATACATCATTGATTCAACAGGTGCCGGACGTCACGGAAGCTCAAGTTTTCAACGAAATTCTTAAGCGCTACCAAGGCAAAGTCGTATTGGTTGATTTCTGGGCAACTTGGTGCGGTCCCTGTAAACAGGCGTTTAAAACGATGACTCCGTTGAAAGAAAGCTGGCATGACAAAAACATTGTGTTTGTGTATCTTACCGGCGAAACTTCCCCTTTGGCCGTCTGGAATAAGATGATTCCCGATATTCACGGCGAACATTATCGCGTAAGCGACAGCCAATGGAAATATTGGGGTAAGTCATTGGAAATAAGAGGCGTTCCCACTTATATGATTTATGATAAAAACGGTTCGCAAGTGCAAAGGTATACCGGCTATCCGGGAAATGACAAATTGAAGAAGGTGATTGAAGCGCTGTTTTAAAACTCCGCCACCAACTTAAAATTAATCTGCCGTCCCGTCAATTTGTCCGGTACGGCATACATGATTCCACCGGTATCGGCAAACCACGAATAGGAACTTACATTGCCGATACCGAAAAGGTTAAAGACGTCTATTCCGACCCAAACGTTTTTGAAATATTTCCATAAAGAATCATCTCGGATCGGGTCGTTCTCGTCCAGCAAACGGTAAGTCATTCCGATGTCTATCCGGCGGTAAGGCGGCGTCCGGATACTTCTCACGTATTTATATTGCCCGCCGGGAACGCTGAAAGGAAGTCCGCCCGCCCAAATCGCACGCAGATTGAGTTGAACTCTTTTATCGGGAATGTAAGGCGCGTAATCGGTAAAATAGAACGTAAAGTTATATAACTGATCGGTCGGCATGGGAACTTTTTTCCCGTCGATATACTGCTTGGCTTCCATCAGCGAAAAGGTTAACCATGAATCTGTTCCGGGTACAAACTGCCCAAACAGCTTCATGTCGATACCGGTGGAATAACCGTGCGAAACGTTGGAACCGTAATAATCGATCCGCACATTATTCACGGTATAGGGGACCAAATGATCCATCTTTTTGTAATACAATTCGGTAGTAAACTTAAATGGACGGTTGTCGAAATTGAATTTATAATCGTTCCCAAGCACAAAATGAATGGAATGTTGCGATTTGATTTGGTTGTTTAAATAAACGATTCCGTTGCCCGAACCGTCTTCGACAACGGTTCGAAATTCTTTGTAAAACGGCGCCTGGTAATAAACGCCGGTCGCCAAACGGAAAACAAGATTTTCATTCCGGGAAGGAATAAAACGCAAGGACGTTCGGGGACTGAAAATAAATTCTTTATTGAAATTCCAATACGAGCCGCGTATTCCGGCGGTTATCGAGAACAATCCGGCTTCGGTACGAAAACGGTAAGTGTCTTGCAAGTAGCCGGAAAAACGGTCGGACGCAACCTTGTTTTTTGAAAAAAGATTGCTGTAAACCCGCAACGTTTCTTCATTATACGGCAGAGAATAACCCATCGAATCCTGCAATTCCCATTCCCTGATACGGTCTTCGTTCCTTTCTTTTTGATAAGCCAACGACCAGCGGACGGTGTGTTGATTGAAACCGAAACTCCCGTTCAAAGCGACGCTCATCACATCCGTTTTCAGGTAATTGCGGGCATGATTAAGAAACAAACCCGTTCCGGTAATTTCTTTCTCGTCTTCGCTCAATACATTACTCAACCAGTATTGGCCGGCGATATCGTAATTTTCCTGTTCCGTCGATTGGAAAGCCGAGGCCTGCAAAGCCACATCCGCATGTTCGGCAATGTCGTATTTCAAAATGACCGCGCCGAACAAAGTCTTGAACCTGTCCTTTTCGGCGCCGTCGTATGCTACCGTAAACTTGCGCGGAACATCCATTGTCCCGAAAGAAGTTTCCCTGTCGGTCGGGATAAAATCGTAGGTATTTTCCGAATAGTTACCCAAAAAACTCAGGCTGAGTTTAGGCGCCAACGCATAAGTGATATGTGTTTGCAAATCAATCGCCGTCGGGTCGTAATCGCCTTTCTCATCCAGTGTTTTCAACAAGGTAGTTCCCCGTTTGTAGCGAAATCCGGTAATTTGGGTAAACCGTCCGGAAGCATTTCCTACATAAACATTTCCACCCAATAAACTTCCGGTTACGCCGCCTTCCAAGCGTTCCGGCTTTTTGTAAGTTACGTCCAGCGCCGACGACATTTTATCGCCGTATCGCGCTTCAAATCCTCCGGAAGAAAAAGCTACTTCGGCAACCAAATCGGGATTGATGAAACTCAAACCTTCCTGTTGTCCGCTACGAATCAAAATCGGACGATAGACTTCTATCCCGTTTACATAAACGATATTCTCATTGTAATTCCCGCCGCGCACGGAATATTGCGTACTAAGTTCGTTCGATGAAGAAACGCCCATTCCGGCCGTAACCACAAGCGATTCGATACTTCCGCCTGTGGCGTCGACATTCAAGCGGTTCCGGTCGGTTTGAATACGTTCCATCATGTTTGACGGTTGTCTTCGAGCGGTCACGGTTACGCCGCCCAATTCGAAATCGGCTCTCCGTAGTTTGACGCTAATTGTCATATCGCCTGTCACCGAAGGAATTACTCTTTTTGCTTTGTTGTATCCCAAACAAGAAAAGACAAGGACACATGAGTCGGTTTTCGGCGCATTGAGCGCATATTTTCCTTTTTCGTCGGTAAAAGCGCCAAAGGCTGATTTTTCCACTTGAACGCTCACTAATTCCAAAGGAATTCCCTCCGTATCAGTCACAATACCTGAAATTCGGGCTTGTTGGGAAAAACAGGAAAGAGAAAGCCCTATCAGAAAAAAAACAAATATGAATCGTATATTCATTCGGGAACAACTAAATTATTCATTAGTTAATAACGGAAAATAATGAATTTGCGTATAAATTCCCGCGAAATTTAAAAATAAAAAAGTGACCCGTTTTTTTGTTGTCATTTAAATTTTAACAAAAGTGTCTGTCACTATATTGATGACAGACACTTCATTTTTCGCATTTTAATCAGACACAAAATTACTAAGACCTATCTAATTGATTACTATCCACTTGCAACAACTTTCCTTTGTCCGGCAACCTTTTTCAGCTGCCTTATTTAGACTCAATCTAAATACGAACACCTCTTAACTTATTGATTCATAGCTGTTTTTGCATTGTTTAAATAGTAAAAAAGGCGAAAATCGGCATTATCTATCTTATTATCAGTAATTTAAAAGCACTTTTTTCGAGCCTTAATTTTCCATTTTAACAATTTGTTAAACACTTGTAAAACATTAGGCCTCTTAAGTATCTTAAAATCAGCTATTTACAAACGCTGTCAGTCATCAATATAGTGACAGACACCGGAAGCACAAAGTTGATTTGACAAGCCATTGATTTACAGTAATTTATGCGTTTTCTTGAAAAAAGTATTAAAACTTAAAAAATGTGAAAATTAATAATTGAAAAGATGAGAATGAAGAAAAAAATGATGTTTTTGTTTTTGCTGTTTCCGATGGTTTTTGGAGCAGCAAATTTG
>JAISWH010000146.1 GCA_031271125.1 Dysgonamonadaceae bacterium | reverse complement strand
CATATGAAAATTTTGAATACCTAAAATTATGAAAATTTTAGGAAAATGCAAAGGCTGAGCTTGGGAAAGTTCGGCCTTTGATATTAAAAAAGGGCATGTCACTTTTGACACACCCTCTTATGAAAATGTTGTCTTTCAGACAATGCACATAGGTTCCTTTCTCACTATAGAGAATTTCATTTTTCACCGTAGAGAAATTTATTTTCTCACGTAGAAAAATTTATTTTCTCACGTAGGGAAATTTATTTCTCTCCTTACGTTTTTTTGTGTTCTTTCCTTTCCTGCCATCACCTCCTTTTTTCCAGGGTTTTCCCTTTGGTTTCCGGTACCCATTTCCAAACAAAAACAGCGGCTAGGACACACATGGCGGGGTTAAAATCCCCGTCTATCCATTCGACAAGCAATGAAAAACCAGATGGATTATCATTCCGGATTATATACAGATAGTGCCGAAAGATACGAAAGGCTTCTATTCGGCGGATTGGTTACCTACCGTCAATGATTCATCCATAGACGAGTATTTTTACCGGATTGAGTAACATTAAAGTAGAAAAGCGAACTATCCTAATAAAAAGATTGTGTGATGAAGAAGAGGATATTCAAAACCCAGCATATCCTCTTTTTAATTGTTTCGGGATGTATTCCGAATAAGATTCCGGATGTTTTCATTTAACTTTCCGGCTATTAACAATTCTTCGATAGGAATATGCATCCTGTATCGCCAATAATGACGCGAATGGACCGGGACATTGATGCGTTCGGAATTGGAATCGGGTGTACGTAATTCTCCATCCATAGCCAACCAATCCTGTAAGGGAATAATGACAAGCATGGAAGAGGAAGATAAATGATTGTATATAATTTGGTTGCATATTTCCGGCGTGCAGTCTTCGGGAGCGGCGCCCTCTTTTTTCAACACATTATTATAATAGTGTTGTGTTTTTTTCCTGTCTTCCATCCACCAACCGCGTAGCGTGGTCATATCGTGTGTCGAAGTAGTGCACACCGATTGATAGGCAATATTCTGTAAATCGGTAAATTCCATGTCCGGAGATTTGGGCATTCGTTCAATCTCGAGGCTCAGGATTTGCAATTGGTGCATTACTCTGGAAACAGTAGGGGGAATCATTCCCAAATCTTCCCCACAAGCCAGCATACCGGTTGCATTTACCAGAGGAGTGAGGTGTTTGAGTGCTTGATATTTCCAAAATTCACTGTTCCGATGATAGAAATAATCCTCGTGCAGCCGGTTGAATGATTGTTTTTCCGTATCGCTTAATTGTTGATAGTCATTCATCCCCCAAACAACAATCTTCGGATGATAGTGTTGCGCTTGTGTTGTGTCTTCAATAAACAGGTCTTTGACCCGGTCAAAAGGCAAACCGGCATGTTCGATATCCGAAATGGAAAAAGGCAAAGCCGGGTAAAAATAACCTGCCAATCCGGTGGTTTGTCCTACCGGAATTTGCCAGATGCGGAAAAATCCAAGAATGTGGTCAATGCGATAGGCATCGAAATAATCGGCCATTTTACGGAAACGTTTTTTCCACCATTGATAATGGTCGGTTTCCATTGCCGGCCAATTATAGGTTGGGAAACCCCAGTTTTGTCCGTCGGACGAAAAAGCGTCAGGCGGGGCGCCGGCTTGAAAGTTGCTATTGAAATAACCGGGTTCTTGAAGGGCTTCGACACTATCACGGTTGATGCCAATGGGAATATCCCCTTTGAGAATGACACCCTGTTTCCAAGCGTAGTTTCGTACTTGGATCATTTGCCGGTGAGCGTGGAACTGGATGTAATAGTACAATCCGGACGAAGAAGAATGGTCGCGCCGGCAACAATAGTCGGCATACGGAACCAGCCATTCTTTGTTTTCTTCAAAGAAAGCGGTAAATGGTTTCGATTGAAGCGTTTCTTCTCCTGTTTCCTTGAAGATTTCCCGGAAGAAGTCCCATTTTAATTTATCTACCGTTTCATAATCCACAACAGGTAAAGCATTTAATTTTTTTTGCTGTCTTCTATAAAACGCCCTTCGCTTTACATCTTTCAACTTGCTCATCGCATTCAGATTAATGTAAAGGGGATGCAGAGCGTAAATGGATATAGCATTGTAAGGATACGAATCCTGCCATGTACGGGTTTGGGTTGTATCGTTGATGGGTAGAATTTGAATAATTTTCTGATGAGTCATTTTTACCCAGTCGATCATTTGCAGCAAATCGCCGAAATCGCCGATACCAAAGCTGTTCCGGCTTCGCAAAGAAAAAACGGGAATGGCTAAGCCGGCGCATTTCCAAAGCGGATTTTCCTCCTGAAATTCTACGTTAGCAATGGTGAGCGTCGCATCGTCCGTCCGTTCATTGAAATGGATTACCCTGTTGCAGCCTTTTTCCCAACGGATGGAGGCTTGGGGTTTCCAAGGCATTGCAGGACTCAGCAGGCAAAACTTGTATTCGATGGGCATCCTATCCGTATCGTGCACGTCGAGTTCGAGTGACCAGCAGCCGTCGCCCATTGCTTGCATTTGTGGCGCAGTTGCCGGCTCCCATTGCCCCAGGGCGGAAATTGAACCGGCGATATGTATGGTTTGTCCCCATACAACGTGGTAGTTGAGTTGAAAACGAATCTTCATTTTATAAAAACTGAAGCTGCAAAAGTAATACTTTTTTATTAGAATGAGTTACTATACAAGCGTGTCTTTTATTTGCTTGACGGCGCTACGGGATATTTCTACCACATAGCTTGCATGGGGAGTAACGAGCAGAAGGGAGGCATCTGTAATTTTACGGATGTATTTCCGGTTTACAATGATGCTTCTTCCTGTGCGCAGGAATATTTCGGGAGGGAGTTTTTGCTCAATTTCGCCTAATCGCTCGAAAACATCTTCCCGGGTACCGTTGGCTAAAAACACACAGGAATAATCGCGATCGGCTTCGATGTAGGCAATATCGTCGGGACGAAGCAGGAACAGGCCGTTGTAGCTTTTCAGTTTCAGTAGCTTTTCGTCTTTAATGGCGTCGATCAGGTTTTGGAGTCCGGTGGTTATTCCGGCGCGTTCTTTGTAACGGTCGACCGCTTTCTTCAGATTTTCCATGCCGATGGGCTTTACCAGATAGTCGATGGCGGCCAGTTCAAAGGCCTTCAGCAAATATTCCTGATAGGTGTAACCGGTGGTAAAGATGATGTCGGGCGGCGTAAATGTTTCGCCTTTCATGGCCATCAATTCGTTGGCCAGCCAGAGGCCGTCCTTGCCGGGCATCTGAATGTCGAGGAACAGCAGGTCGGGACGCAGCCGGAGGATTTCGGTCAGTGCGTCTTCCGCATTTTCGCATTCGGCAATGATTTCCATATCGGAAAAAAGTTGTTCCAGCTTTGCCCGGAGCATTTGGCGGGGAGAATATTCGTCTTCGATGATGATGGTGCGGATCATGGGTAATGTTTTATTTTAATTAGTATACACAAAATCAGCCGGCACCTCGATGGTAAAACGAGTGCCTTCCGGTTTCCCGTCTTTCAACAAGTCTTCTACCTGTTGACTGATTTTCTCGCGATTGAAGCTATTGTAAATTTCAATTTGCCGGTTGAGGATGGCAAGACCCTGTTTCGTACTCTGCCGGTTGGGGTTTTGTGCGGCGCAGGCGCGTCCCACACCGTTGTCTTCTACGCTTACGTATACCGTACGGTCGCGTTGCGACACATGTATGGTGAGCAGTCCGCCCGATTTCAATGGTATAAGACCATGTTTAACGGCATTTTCGCAATAGGTGTGCAGGATCATGTTGGGCAGTTGTACGTTGTTGTCCACTTCGTCTTCGACGTCGATGCGGAAGTCGAACTTTTCCATGAAGCGTATCTTTTCCAAATCCAGATACATCTTTACATAGGCAAGTTCTTCGGACAGAGGACGGGCGGCTTTATCGACTTCGCTTAGGGTTTTAAGGGTGAAATTGGAATAAATACCCAGTATGCGCATGGCCTCGTCTTTGGTGCGGTTGGCAATGTAATATTCGATGGCCGCAAGCACATTGGCGTTGAAGTGCGGAATGGCTTTCAGTCGGATGCTACTGATGCGCAGTTCGTTGAGTTCCTTCTCTATGCGCAGTTTATCGAGTAGGGCTTTGTTTTTACGCCGCTGGATATGTAGTGTTACGCCCACACTCGCCAGTATCAGGAAAGCAATGCTGGCCATGAAGAACCAAGCCGTTTGCCAGAAAGCGGGTTGGATGCTAAAGGTGACCGACTGTGTTTCACTACGTGATTCGTCGGCTCCTGCATCAGCGTAAATTTCAAAGATGTAATCGCCCGGCGGCAAATTGTTGAAGATCACTTCGCGGTTTTTGGTTGGTTCGCTCCATTCGTTTTGGAACCCGATAAGGCGGTAGCGGTAGCGGATATTTTGAGTCGCAGAATACAGCAATCCGAGGTACGAGAAACGAATATTTTTATGGCGATAGTTTAACTTCGGATTCAACTCACCGATTGTCATCCAATGAATATTGTCCGTCGATGAAGTAGTTGAAATCAACTGTAAATCAGATTTTTTTAACGAGAATAACAGTTTTTTGGGATTAAAACAAAACAAGCCCGCAAGCGCAGGCAACCAAATATTGCCATCGGCATCTTCAGCAATAGCGCCCGAAGAAGATTCGCCGCCGGTATATCCGTTGTTTTGGTCGTAAAACACATAATTCTGTCGCGTCTTATCGAAAATGCATATACCGTTTAACGTTGCAACAATCAAGGTATTGCTTTTTTTAGTAAAGTAGAT
Organism: Dysgonamonadaceae bacterium; assembly: GCA_031271125.1. GTDB lineage: Bacteria > Bacteroidota > Bacteroidia > Bacteroidales > Azobacteroidaceae > Azobacteroides. The sequence continues at coordinate 9,035 of JAISWH010000146.1, read as the reverse complement.
AGCCTGAATCAGTTGCGGCAACGTTCTTTCTTGTCTGACCGTGTCGCCATTTGAAACATACAGCCTGTTTTCCGAAGCAAACCAGACATTGCCTTCCCTGTCGTTGTTCATATATCGAACGATATTCACGGAATCGTTTTTTATGTTTTTCACAATCTTTTGATCAGCATAATCTAAAACAGTAACACCTCGTCCACCGCCGATCCACAGTCGTCCGTTTCTGTCAAAACAAGGTTTAGCATGTACGGAAAGAGGGATTCCCTGTTCCCTGAAGTGCGTACCAATATCTCCAACTAATTTACCCTGCGGTGTATATTCAAACAAATTATCCCAGCCCCCTTCAAGCAAATTGCCGTTGGGCATTGTTACCGTAAACAACGGCGTATTGAAGAAAGGCAAATGAAGCCATCGTTTTTCCTTTTTGCCCAACATAAGAATATCACCCGGACCGGCCAAGTAAAGTGTACCGTCTTTTTCCGCTATATAATCATAAAAAAAGGCAGCACCATAAGGATTGGTGGGATAGTGAATTTCCCGGTTGCCGTTCTTTCCGATCTCGATAATTTTTCCGTTCAGTGTAGCGGCCGTTATCACATTATTCGTCGAATGGAACATTACCGCCCGCACTACGTCGTTTTCGTCCGTAAGACTGTATTTCCGAAAATACAGATTAAACAAGTTATACAAGCCCTGTGTAGTTGTTACCCATAAATTGCCTTCCTTGTCAATCAAGAAATCCTTTATCCCATTTGCTTGAAAAAGAGTTTCTATTTTTTGTCCGTCGAAGCGATACAAAATATTGTCGATATTGAAATACAGCATACCCTGTGAATCGGCTATTATTTTTGCCGGTAAAACTTTGTTTCTCAAGTCTGCTGCAAATAACAGTTCCGGTTTTTCACCGGCAGTTCGGTATATTCCGTTCTCTGCCATAATATATACCCAGCCGTTAAACTTACAAGCCGATCTTCCTATCCAACCGGTATAGGTGGTTACATTGTTGCCGTCGGTAATTACTCTCACGGTGTCGGTATCGTAAAACAAATACAATTGCTGTTTTTCGATATCATAAAAAGAATGCATATCATCCTGAAAATCGGTTAATACAGGATGCTCCAACACTTTTTTCAATTGATTTCCAACGATTCGGTACAATGCTTGATTGCCTGCATCGTCAGAATATATGCCATAGCTGTCGGGAAGCAGAAACGAACTGTTCATTGTCAGTCTTTTATCGGGAGAAAGAACGGTTTCCGTAAGTTTTTCTTCCTTATTGAATGTATAGCACAAATTGCGGGAAAATGCCCTCACATTGCCATAGTTGTCCCTGTCGATACGGTACAGATTGATATCGCGTCCTTCTATGTAGTTGGTGAAAGTAATACCATCGTAACGGGTTAATCCTTTCGTTCCTGCTATCCAAATGAAACCTTTACCGTCTTGAATAAGGCTGTTGTTTATCATAGATGGCAATCCGTCGGCCGTTGTATAACGCCTGTAACTGTACTCCGATTGAATCACTTCTTCTTTCTGTGCCGTCACATTCCCGCAAACAAGGGAAAACAGCAGGCAAAACATGACAGGATATTTCCTTTTCATTGCGCTTGTTTTTTGTCACAAAGGTATTATATTCCGTCCGGAATATCCTAATGAAAAGGCTGTATTTCCACAAACTACCTACCGGCGTCCACGAAAGGGTGGTTTTTGTCCACGAAATTTTTTACAATGAATCGCAATCGCACTGCACCGCCACCAGGTTCCGATCTCCGAAAGCATTATCCACCCTGGCAACGTTAACCCAGAATTTATTATCCTGTATCCATTCGGCAGGGAAAGCGGCTTGGGTGCGCGAATACGGATGATTCCATTCATCGCCGCAGACTTCGTATTGCGGATGCGGCGCATTCTTCAATACATTGTTTTCCGCATCGGCTTTACCCTGAACAACCGCTTCTATCTCGTTGCGAATCATCGTCATGACCTGAATAAAACGGTCTAATTCGGCTTTGCTTTCACTTTCCGTCGGCTCAATCATCAACGTGCCGTGAACGGGGAAGGAGAGAGTAGGCGCATGAAATCCAAAGTCAATCAATCGTTTGGCAATATCTGTTTCGTCGATGCCCGAACAGGATTTGATGTTCCGGCATTCGAGGATTAATTCGTGGCCTACGCGCGACCGGTTGCCTTTATACACAATACCGTAAGCTTCTTCCAACTGCGCAGCTAAGTAATTGGCATTCAGAATGGCAATTTTCGTTGCCAAAGTCAAGCCGGCAGCGCCCATCATACGGATGTAACCGTAGGTAATCGGCAGGATACCGGCGCTTCCAAAGGGGGAAGCCGCCACCGTATTTTGTCCGGAACCGTCCTTTCCGGGATGAGCCGGCAAAAAGGGAATCAGATGGGAAGCTACACAAATAGGGCCTTCGCCGGGACCTCCTCCGCCGTGAGGAATGGCAAAGGTTTTATGCAAATTCAGGTGGCAAACATCGGCCCCGATATATCCGGGATTCGTCAGCCCAACCTGTGCATTCATATTGGCGCCATCCATATAAACCTGTCCGCCATTGGCGTGGATAATGCGGCACATTTCCACGATAGTTGTTTCAAAAATACCGTGCGTTGAAGGATAAGTAATCATAAAGGCCGCCAGATGCTCTTTATTGGCTTCGGCTTTAGCCTGCAAATCGGCAATATCGGTATTTCCGTTGGCGTCGAATTGCACGGTAAGGGTTTGGAACCCGGCCTGAATCGCTGAAGCCGGATTGGTACCGTGCGCCGAGGCGGGAATCAGTACGATATTCCGGTGTCCCTGCCCGATGGATTGCAGATATGCCCGGATAGTCATCAAACCGGCATACTCGCCCGCGGCGCCCGAATTGGGCTGGAAGCTGACGCCGGGCAAGCCGGTGATTGCTCCCAAATAAGCCGTCAGATTCTCAATCAACTCCGCGTATCCTTCGGTTTGGTCGGACGGAGCGTAGGGATGGATGTTCGCAAAATGCGGGTCGTTCAACGGCAACATTTCCGCGGCAGCGTTCAGCTTCATGGTGCAGGAACCCAGCGAAATCATGGATTGAGCGAGGGAAATATCGCGCACTTCTAATTTTTTGATGTAGCGCATCAGTTCCGTTTCGGTGTGGTAGTTGTTGAAAACCGGATGGGTCAGGTAGGGGGAGGTTCTTGTCAGGGGCAGAGGAAGGCGGGTCAAGCCCGTCCTGACAGCCATATTAGGTGCGCTACTGACTGCTTCCCCAAAAATATACAGCAAGACCCCGATATCATCGACCAAAGTTGTTTCATCCAGACTGATGCCGATTTCCCCGCTTTCAAAATAGCGCAGATTGACTTTACATTCCAAAGCGGTTTCCCGCAAGGTTTCCAGCGAAGCGCCGGGAGCCAAACGGATTTTCAGGGTATCGAAAAAATAGTTGTTTTCCTGTAGATAGCCCATTTTTTCCAATTCATCCGACAAGTCTGTGGCGTGAGAATGGATTCGTTCAGCGATGGTTTTTAATCCTTCGGGACCATGATAGACGGCGTAAAACGACGCCATAGTAGCCAACAAAGCCTGCGCCGTACAAATATTGCTGGTCGCTTTTTCCCGTTTGATATGTTGCTCGCGGGTTTGCAAAGCCAGTCGCAGGGCGCGTTTGCCGTAAGCGTCTTTGGATACGCCGATAATGCGTCCGGGAATATAGCGCTTGTACTCCTCTTTCGCAGCGAAATAACCAGCCGACGGGCCACCGTAATACATCGGGATACCGAAGCGTTGTGAAGATCCAAAAACCACATCGGCGCCCCATTCGCCCGGAGGCGTCAGGAGGCACAAGCTCAGTAAATCGGCGGCGACCGCCACTCTAACTCCCCGTGCGTTTGCTGTTTCAACAAAGGTGCGGTAATCTTCTATCGAGCCGTCGGAATTGGGATATTGGACGATTGCAGCAAATAGTTCGAGCGTGTCAAGCGCGGAATGATCAATCGTTTCCAATTGCTTATAATCGCCAACAATTATACGGATACCCTGAGGTTTCGTACGCGTATGCAACACGGCCAAAGTCGATGCAAACACCTTTTCATCCACAAACAGCACGTTGGCATTGTTCTTCACCTGTTCCCGGTTGCGTGTTTGGAACAGCATCGTTGTCGCTTCGGCGGCGGCGGTAGCTTCGTCCAGCAACGAACAGTTGGCCAGAGGCAAGGCCGTCAGGTCGCTAATCATTGTCTGGAAATTCAATAAAGCCTCCAGGCGGCCCTGCGAAATTTCGGCCTGGTAAGGCGTATAGGAAGTGTACCAGCCCGGATTTTCAAATACGTTCCGGACGATGACGGCGGGCGCACAGGTGTCGTACCATCCCATGCCGATATAAGAAGTAAATATCTCATTTTTGGACGCCAGTTCGGCGATATGTTCGGAATATTCCCGTTCGGTCATCGCTTCGGGAAGTTCCGGTTCCTCTTTCAGGCGGATATTCGCCGGAAGGGTTTCGTCGATTAACTGTTCCAGACTCGAAACGCCGGTTGTAGCCAGCATTTCCTGTATTTCACGTTCATTCAGGCCGATGTGGCGGTAAACAAAGGATTCTTGCATATTAAATATAGGGATTATGTTGTTTTTCTTCTTTTACAGTCGAAGCCGGCCCGTGTCCCGGATAAACGATCGTATCGTCCGGCAAGGTCAATAACCGGGTGCGGATGGCATGGATGAGTGTTTCTTCGTTACCACCCCACAAGTCGGTGCGGCCGATATCGTGGCGAAACAGGGCGTCGCCGGTAAAAACGCAATGCGCGTTTGGGCAATAGAAAGAAAGGCTTCCGGGTGAATGTCCGGGTGTAAGCAGCGCTTGCAGGATGGTATTGCCGAAGCGGATTTCATCGCCTTCGCCGATAAAGCGGCTGGCGCCTACCGGTTCATAATCAACCTGTATGCCGAAAATCATTGTTTGTTTCTTCAATCCCGGCAAGGTTTCTTCCGATTCGTGGTATTCCGGTTGCAATCCGTAGGTGTCGCAGATAAACCGATTGCCCAGCAGATGGTCGAAATGCAGGTGTGTATTGAGCAAATGTTTCGGTTTTAAGTTATGAATGTCGATATATTCCCGGATGCATTGTTGTTCTCCGGTTGTAAAGGCTCCGCAATCAATGATGACGGCTTCCTTTGTTTTATCGTAAAGCAGGTAAGTGTTGACACACACCGGATTAAACTCGAATATCTTGATTTGCATGTTCGCTTTTTAAATAACCCTACAAAATTACATGAAATTCCTGCGACTTCCAAGTACGTGCAATGAAAAAAGTTTTAATCCCATCGTTTGCCGAGATGAAACGCTGAATTTTATGTTCTTTGTCAAGTGATTTTATCGTACTGTCAATCCAATCGAAACAAAGGGCTTCTTCAACCGCATCATCGTATAAAATACTTTTTTTGCCTGAAGATTTATGGGGAAATACAAACCAAATTTCCTCATCGTATCAAAAAATGCAGCCGGTTATGAAGATTCACTTCCGCCATTCCGCCGTCAATATCAAGGTATAGCAAATTCATTTCAGGATAGAACTGTTTCAGCCGGCGTTCTATGCCTTTGGCTACAATGTGGTTGGCAATACAGCCGAAAGGTTGCATGCATACCACGCGATTGACCCCACGCCGCGCAAAACCGGCAACCTCGCCCGCAAGCAACCACCCTTCGCCAAACTGATTGGCAAGGTCAATAATTTCCTTTGCGTGTTCGGCAATCTCAAAAATGCTTTCGCCGGGCATGTAGAAACGCGATTGCTGCGTTATTTTTTCAAACTTTTTCAGTCGATTGTTGAGAAGCCGGTAAAACAGGGGGAACAATTTCAGCATTAAACGGCTCATTCGGTTCATTCCGTTTTTGTTGCTCGTTTAAATAATTGCCTTTTTGTTTGAAGACATTGTATTTGCGTCTAATTTTACACTTAATTCTTTGATACTTTCCAAAAAGAAAATTAGCCACTTATCAATAATATCGACTTCGGTAATGCGTTTGCGTTTGGGCGAGTGTGGTTGGCAACCATCTTGCCAAATCCGGCGTTGTGCAGTAGCCCGATTTTTATTTGTATAATTGACCATATCTATGTCATAACATATATTTATGGTCAAATATAGTTAAATAAATCTTCAAGTATCAGACCAGAATTTTTCAATTTCAGCAGGGCGTTCATCAGTAAACCATGAGGGACAAGTTACAGCAATATAGCCATTTTTTGAGAAAGCTATTCCAATAATTTTAGTGATAAAGTACTTATTTCAAAGTGATTTCAACGGCAGTTGCTGGTATATTAAATTTATTCATAATGTTGGCAATTCTATCCATAAATGAGTTTGCCGAAGCATTGATATGAATAAAATATTTGTCATCTGTCAAATTTTCAACTTTATCACACACTTTGCCGTCAAAAGTTTTATAGCGACTTTTTAAGTCCATATTATCGTTAATAAGAGACTGTAATTCAGGCCATTTTACAATAGCATTATATTTTGAGGAGAAAAGGTCATTTTGATTATCAAGAATTAAATCGAAATCGTAATCAGAATTATTTTTGATATACTGAATGAATTGAATGAAAACGTCTTGCCAAGTTTTAACATTGTATGATAGTCCCTCAATAATTAATTTTGCAGGCTTGTTGCCTTCTGCAGTCTCTCCTGCATCATTATCAAGTGGCGAAAATGATATATTGTTAATGATTTTTGTTGTGTTCCAATTATCTTTGTGTTGGTGTTTTTCGGGCAGTGGAAATGTTTCTAAAAACCATTTAATCATATTCGACTGGTGTTTTTTTATGCTTGTTTCGTCCCAATTTTCACTGTTGAGAATGTCTAATCTAAAATGGAGCGAAGAAGTTTCGAGTTTCTTTTTCTTTTCAATGAACGATTTGTTTCCTATTTCACTGTTAAACTCTGTCAAAATGAGGTTTCCAATATTGTGCAAGTAGGTCTTATGAATATTTTCGGAACTTGCACCGAGTTCTTTAGGCCACGAAGTATTTTCAATGTTCTGTGGCATAATATGTTCTATCGTTATTTTTGCATCGCGGAACGAAACTGATACTTTGGCGTTGTTTTCCTCAATTTTGCCCAAAATAAATTTTGAATATTGTTTAAGTTGTTCGTAGAAATTCATTGAAGCTAGATAATTAGTCATTTCGTCGTCGTTCGGCAATCGCATACTGTAGGACATATCAGAAAGCAAATCAACCATTGTTATTGAAGATTTTGTCAGATTTTCAATCTGGTTGCTCAATAGCACAATGTTTTTATTTTCGCCTTGTGTCAAACGGAGAATGCGGCGGCGAATAAGGTATGTGCGAATTGTTTTTAAAATATCAATCAACATCTCATCGCTCATTTTTGTACCGTTTATCCCTTGTTGGTGGCATTCAAATAATCCCAAAACAAAAGGCTTAAATGCTTCCGTTTTTATATCGTGGAAAATGTTTCTAATGAGTTCTTTTATTTCTTTGTCATTATTTGAATTTGTTGAAATTGTATCCGTAACTATTTCTGTAATAATCCATTTGTAGCAATTTACGAAACGCACAATGTTTGCAATAAAATCGTTATGGGTTGTAAACTCTGCATCAACAAATTCTTTGAAAAGTTGGTAAATCTCTTTTGTGTTGTTGTCGCTTACAACTTTTATTGAACGGACGGTTTTGTATTGCAAATAATCACGGAAAAAGGAAGAAGTATTTTCGTTTAAAATTGCCTCTATTTTTGAATGCCAAGTATTTTCGTAAATGTCTGATTGTTCTTTGCTATATATATTGAGCAAAACATAATTTCGTATTAAATCGGCTAATGTGAGCGGTTTTCCAAGTGAATTGAGTGTTTCAAAAATGATTTGCGGGTCTTCGCCTTTGAATGGTCTTTCGTCTAAAAAAATAATCGCGACATTCATTCTTTGAATTGCTTTAATGTAATTCCCAAATTGAATTTCACTTCTGTTTTGCTTTGTTTCACTTATCAGTTTAGAAAATAATTGATAGGCGGTTTTAATAATTCCTTTATTTGCCTCCTCGTTGTTTACCAATGCTTTGTATGCGTCCCAATCCTTTGTAACTTGTTTGAGTTTGATTTTGTCTTCAAAAGTTGAGGAATTATTTTTGAGATAGTTTTGAGTTATGAAATCTTTATTTGTTGCTTCTGTTTCAAAATCCCGCAATGCAATCAAAAATAATAATGTTGTCGTGAGGCGTTGTTGTCCATCAACGATTACGGATTTTTGGGCAAATCCTTCGGATTCTTCTTTGATTACAATTGTCCCAAAAAAATGCTCCAATTTATCGTGTTGCTTGCTGTCTAATTCAGAATTGATAATTCGCAAAATATCAGCAAAATATCGTTCGATTTCAGGTTTGCCCCACGCATACGCTCTTTGAAATGGAGGAATGAAGAATGAAGTAGCGTTTTTTGCTAAAACATCGCTGATAGATTGATTTTGTGTCTTCATATTATTTTACTCTTAATTTTGTTCTTTACTTGTCGTGTCGCCGTTGGTTGCACTTAACTCTTAAATATATGTAACAATTATCTAAATGCGCAATACGCATTTCTACCCTCGTGCTACTACCACACGCTGAACCAGAGGCATCGACGCCTTGCCTGCAACCTCATTTTTCAGGACGAGGGTTGCTGTTATCCCGTTGTTATTTACTGTCCTTTTCATCGTTTTCGAATGAATTATTTCCGGCGCAAAAGTAATAAAAAATAATCAAACACAAAAAAAGTCAGCACAGATTCAAGTAGTTGCAGATTCAAGTAGCCAATGCAACTTTTTTATAAAACCATTCTATAGACGCCTCAAAGTTAAGTAATATCCGGACAATTTTCGACAAACCATAGACAAATCATACCGATGCTCTCACCTTATCAAAAAATGCAGCCTGTTATGAAGATTCACTTCCGCCATTCCGCCGTCAATATCAAGGTATAGCAAATTCATTTCGGGATAGAACTGTTTCAGCCGGCGTTCTATGCCTTTGGCTACAATGTGGTTGGCAATACAGCC